>JBLMWX010000091.1:0-10868 GCA_050257455.1 Gemmatimonadota bacterium
TCGATCCTCGGGTTGTTGCGCCGCGGGTCCTGGAAGTCGACGTTCAGCTGCTCGATCTCGTACCGGTTCCCCCTGTAGGAGATGGTGCCCTCGATCACGTCGAACGACCCCAGGATCACGACCCGGCTCGTGTCGCCGACGACCTTGAACTCCCCCTCCGCCTCCGCATCGCACAGGTTGTTCTTCACCCGGATCGTTCCGTCCGCGGCCACGTCGATGTCGAGGCGGACACGGAACGCGGACTTTTCCCGGCGGGCGGTCACGTCCGCGAACCGGCGCCGGAAATCCAGGAGCGCGCTCTCGGGCTCGAGGGACTTCGTGTACCGGGCGGACTGGACCTCGGCCTCCCCCGTGACCAGAAGATCGTCCGCGGGGCCGATCAGCTCCACGTGCCCCTGGACCGTCGGCCGGAACTCCTCCGGGTACGGGTACCGCATGTCGAAGAAGTCGACCGAGAAGAACAGCTTGTCCGTCGCCCCGAATCGCAGCGGCAGCTCCCCGTGCCCGTCGAGGTACCCGCCCCCGCTTCGTCCCTCGAAATGCTCGAAGACGATCTTCTCGCGGCTGATGACCGCCTCGGCCGTCATCTCCTCGAAGAGCTGGCCGTAGCCGCGGAAGGAGAATATTCCTCCTTCGAGGTATCCCTTTCCGGCGACCGAGGGGGACTTGTAGTGTCCGGTCACCCGAAGCTCGATGCGCATCGTCCCGTCGAGCCTCTCGAAGACGTCGGTGACCAGCCGGATCGTCGCCGCCGGAATGGCGCCCTCCAGCCGGGCGTCGAGATCCCCTCCCCAGCCGACCTTCCCGGACACGCGCAGCGGGGTCCCCGCCACCTCCAGATCTCCCCCGCCCCAGCGCGCCCCGTCCTTTTCCAGGAGGACCGAGATGTCGCGGCCCGCGACGTCGATTCCGCCGGCCCGGTATTCCAGCTTCCCGACGCGGAGCGTGCCGCGCGTCTCGGCAGGCGCGCCGAGGACGCCCGCGATATGCGCCTGGCCCGAGAGGAGCAGCCGCGCCTTCCCGCCGCTCTTCCCGCCGCCGTTCGCGGCCGGGCCGCCTCCGGCCTCCTCGACCCGCCCGAAGGCGAACGGCCCGTCCAGGCGGAACGCGAACGGCTCCCTCAAGGCGACCGAGAAGGCGAGGTCCGTGTCGGGGGAACGGGTCCGGACCCGTCCCGTCACGGCGTCCCCTTCCTTCCGCCCCTCCGCGTCGGCCGACTCGAACCCCGCGCCGCCGAGCCCGACATCCGCGGCGTGCACGGAAAAACGCAGGTCGTCGATCGACTCGCGCACGGTCTTCCGGGCTTCGAACAGGTCCGCGAGCCGCACGGTCCCCTCCCCTTCGGCGGTCCACGTCCCCGAAGGCCGGAGGTCGCCCCGGCCCATCACGCCCGCGAGGAAGGCGGTCGGAACGTTGTCGGCCGCAACCCGGATCCTTGCGGGCCACCCGCCCCCGCGGCGCACGTCGGCGGAGATTTTCACGGCCGGCGACGCGGCGGCGACCGCGACGCTCCCCGCGGCCGCGCCGAGGGCCCCTTCCACCTTCACGCCCGCGAACACGGACCCTCCGGATTCGATCTTCGGCGCCGACGCCGCGAAATGCCCGATTTCCCAGCCGCGCGGCCCGTGATGGGCGCCGAGGCGGAGTGCGACCGGCCCCTTGACGCTGCGGCCGTATTCCGGCGAAACGGCGGACAGGGCCGTCCCGAGATCGACCCTTTCCAGGGACGCCGTCACGTCCGTTTCACCGTCCGCCCCCCTCGCCTCGAGCGCGAACGTCCCGTCCGCCGCCACGCCGCCCGCCTTGACGGTCCATTGCACCGTTCCCGCGCGCGCCGCGATGCTCCCGTCGACCAGGACGGCGCGTGCTTCGAGGCCCCGCGAGGCGATCCTGGCCAGCGCCGCCGTGCCCGAGAGGGACACGGCGTCCGCCCGGACGGAGAGCTGGAGGTCGGCCGTTCCCGTCCCCTCGAGGCCCGCGGTGAGCCGGGCTGCCGGCGACGGGTCCCTGCCGAGCGAAGCCAGCACGGCCGCGACCCACGGTCCGCACCGCGCGAACTCGATTCCGCGCGCCCCGACCGTGGCCTCCAGCAGGAACGGCTCCTCGGAGAGCGGTCCCGTGACGGTTCCGGAAGCCGTGACGCTGACGACCTCGGCGGGCACGTCGGCGACGAAATGGACGAGCCCTGCCGGATCGCCTTCGATCTTCACCGCGGCGGCGACCGGGGGAAGCGCCCGCATGGCCAGCCCCCTGGCCCGGACGCCCGCCGCGACGCGGGGATGTCCGCCGTCCCGCCTCACGTCCCACTCCCCGGACAGCGCCGCCCAGGCGAGAGGATAATCCCATCCGTAATCGGCCGCTCGTCCCGCGGGCGCCGAGAACCTGCCGGACAGCGCGACGGTGCGCCCGTCCCGGGAAACCGCTCCGCTTCCGCTCAGCTCCGCGTTCCCCGCCCTCACATCGAGCGCCGCCACGTCGATCGCGCGCCCCGGCGCGATGTCGACCGAGGCGTTGGCCGACAACGGGACATGGATCAGGCGGGTGCGGCCCCCGGCGACGGCTCCCGCCCGCTCCAAGCCGTCCGGAAGGGAGACGGAGACCCTGGCCGCGACCTTGCCGGGCCCCCCGGACGCGGCGACGGCGACGTCTCCCGCGCCCGCGGGGCGGAAGGACAACCCCCATCTCTCCCACGGGGCCCGGCCGAGCACCGCCCGGGACAGCGCCAGGGTCCCCTCTCCGGCCCCGGCCTTGAGATCGTACCACCCGCGCCCGGCCAGGGTCCCGCCCCAGAGCCGGCCGTGCAACGATTCCACGCGGAGCCGCCCCCCCGAAACGGCCAGGGAGATCTCGCCGTCCGCGGGCGTGTCGCCCCCGAAACGCCCGTTGGCGAGAACCGCGCGGGCGTCCACCGCGGGATCCGCGAAGGGTCCGTCGACGGCGACCGAGAATTCCAACTCCCCGCGGGCGGCGAACTCGGCGAGCCTGCGTCCCCCCGGCGCCCCCGCGGCGATCCACCGGGCGATGTCGGCCGTTCCGGACGCCTTCACTCCGGCGGTCCGCTTCGTCGTGTCGACGATCCCCGAGGCCCGAAGCGTCGCCGACGGCCCCCGGACGATGAGCCGCCTCAGCCGGACGACGCCCTTGTCGTAATAGAGGTCCGCCTCGGCCGCATCGAACGGGAGGCGCCCCGCGCCCGCCGCGGGAATCGCCAGGTCGCCAGACGCCTTGTCCACGTCGACGCTCACGCGCGTCCCCAGGAACCTGACGGGGCGAACCCGGAGCTGGCGGACTCGCGCTTCGATCATCCGGGCCGGGCCCAGGGGGCCGATCCGGACATGCCCGTCGACGAGCAGGATTTCCGGGATCGATCCCCCGCCGCCGCCCGACGGGGCGGCGCGCAGCTTCTCGAAGAGCGCCCGGTTTCCCTCCCCCGCCGCGACGGCGAAGTTGCGGACCCGGATCCGGGACACGGGAGTCCCGCCCGAAAGGATTCCCCGCAGCGACAGCGACGCGTCGGCGCTTTCGCATCGCGCGAGGGGAAGACCGGCCAGCGCGTCTTCCACGGAGAGATCGTCGACGGAGACGCTGAGGGTGAGAACGTGGAAACGGAGGTTGCGGAACGAGACCTTGAGGCCGCGCGCGGCGGCCGCCTCCCGGATCGCCTCCCCGGCGCTCCGCATGCGCTCCGGGATCTCGCGCGCGAGCCGCCACGTGCCTGCGACGAGGACGGCGACGGCGAGGAGAATCAGACCTGTCCACCACGCCCGACGTCCCGCCATAACGATCGATTATAGTGGAATTCCACGAAAAACGGAGGTCCCTTCGCGCGAAGGGGCCTCCGTGATTGCGGGATGCGCAGCCGGAATCGGGATGGAGCGGGCGACCGGATTCGAACCGGCGACGTCAAGCTTGGGAAGCTTGCATTCTACCCCTGAATTACGCCCGCGTCCTGTATCTCCTGTACCATACCTGCCGCCGGAAATGCAACGCCTTACTGTCCCGGCCGCGCGGCCCGGGCCCGGACGTCGCGATACTCCGGCCACTTTTCGAACAGGGACCTGAAGATCTCGTTCCCTTCCTCGCCCCGACCGGCACGGCCGAGCACGAGCGCCTTCTGGTACTGGACGTCCCGCGTCTCGTTTTCGCCGACGAGGTCGGACGCGAGCAGCTCGTCGAGCGTCGCGAGCGCGCCGTCGAAGTCGTCCTTCTCCGCCAGCGTCTCGGCCAGCAGGATCGACGCTCCCAGAAAGAGCGAGCGGCGGCCGCGCGCGATCCGGAACTCCCCCGCCGCCTCGTCCAGGAGGCCCATTTCCTTGTACGCAATGCCGAGGTTGTACCGCGCCTCGGGATCCGAGTCGCCGATCTCCTCGTTCACCTTGGCCTGCAGCTTCTCCACGACGCTCTGGACGATCCGCTCGTCCTCGGCCGGCAGACCGGCTGCGCGCGCATCCCGGGGCCGCGGCGGGCTCTCGACCCGGAGCGTCTCCGGCGGCTGCGGCGCGGGGGCCGGCGGCGTCTCGACCCGGAGCATCTCCGGCGGCGGCTGCGGCGCGGGGGCCGGCGGCGGCGCGGACAGGAGCGCGACCGCTTCGGCGAGCGACTTCGCGCCGGCGACGTCGTTCGCACGGCCGGCGGCCATGGCGGCGAGAACCGCCTCCGCCTGCTCCGCGCGGCTCCGGTCCCCCGACCGGCGCACCTGGGCCTGCAGGCGCGTCAGCACCTGGACGGCGTCCTCGACCCTCCCGGCGCGCAGCCAGGTGAGGCTGCACATCTCGAGCAGCTCGGCGTTGTCCCCCACCCGCGACAGGAGCGCCGACATCCGCTTGGCGAATTCCGGCGCCGCTCCGGACGCGACGACGACGCCCGCCGCCTTGTCCAGTTCGTTCATGGCCTCGAAGTACTTCCTGGCGCCGATCAGGATGTCGGCGATCAGGAGGTGGGGCAGGGCGTTCTTCGGGAGGCTCTCCGACGCCTGCCGGAAGAACTCGATCTTCTGGTCCTCGGTGGCGAACCGGACACCGCCGCCCGCGACCTTCTCGAGCTCCCGCTGCGCGTCCGCCGTGTGCCCCTGCTGCGCGAGGATCCGGATGAGCCACCGCAGGAGCTCGACGTTCCCCGGATCGTGCTTGATCATGTGCCGCAGGACGGCGATCGCCTTCCCGGTGAACCCGCTCTTTTCGTACAGCACGGCCGACCGCGCGAGCTGGTCGATCCCCTCGATGACCTCCCCATGCTGGAGAAGCCAGAGGCCCAGCTTCTGCCGCGCCTGCGGATCCTGCGGCGACGTCTGGACCTTCTTCGACAGGGTGGCCCGGGCCTCGACGTCCTTCGGCGTGAAGATCTTCTTGAAGAAGCTCAACGGCGACGGACTCCTCGTGCCCCCGCGGCGGGGGCGGCAACGCGCCCGGCGGTCGCGTTCATTTCTTCTCCAGGAAGCCCGTCCACAGGCGCCCCTCCGTGAAATCGGTGTTCTTCAGCATCTTCCGGTGGAAGTCGACCGTGGTCTTGACGCCCTCGATCCGGAGCTCGTCGAGGGCCCGTCTCATCCTCATGATCGCCTCGGACCGGTCGTCCCCGACGACGATCAGCTTCCCGAGGAGCGAATCGTACGTCGGCGGGATGGTGTAACCGGGATAGATCGCCGTATCCATGCGAACGCCGAATCCGCCGGGGAACGTCACGGACGAGATCCGGCCGGGACACGGGACGAACGTCTCGGGGTCCTCGGCGTTGATGCGGCACTCGATGCTGTGCCCGCGCATCTGGACCCCCTTCTGGTCGAAGCGGAGCTTCTTGCCGTCCGCGATGCGGATCTGCTCCCGCACGATGTCGATCCCCGTGATCGCCTCCGACACCGTGTGCTCGACCTGGATCCGGGTGTTCATCTCGAGGAAAAAGAAATCCTCCGAATCGGGGATGTAGAGGAACTCGATCGTGCCGACGTTGTTGTACCCGACGGCGACGGCCGCGTCCACCGCGGCCTTCAGCATCCGGTTCCTGACCTTCGCGGGCAGGAACGGCGCGGGGGCCTCCTCGATGAGCTTCTGGTGCCGCCGCTGGATGGAGCAGTCCCGGCTCCCGAGGTGAACGATGTTGCCGAGCCGGTCGGCCATGATCTGGACCTCCACGTGCCGCGCCCGCTCGAAGTATTTCTCGATGTAGACGTCCGGGACGCCGAAGGCGGACAGGGCCTCCGACTGCGCCGTCAGGAACGCGTTGACGAAGGAGGCCGGCGAATGGACGATCTTCATCCCGCGCCCGCCCCCGCCGGCCGCCGCCTTGATGATCACGGGGAACCCGATCTCCTTCGAGATCCCGAGGCCGTCCTCCTCCTCCGTGATCGCGCCGTCGCTCCCCGGGACCGTGGGAACCTTGACCTTCTCGACCGCGCGGCGGGCCTCGATCTTGTCGCCCATGAGCCGGATCGATTCGGAGGACGGGCCGATGAACTTCACGCCGTAGTTCTCGCAGATCTCCGCGAAGGCCGGGTTCTCGGCCAGGAACCCGTATCCCGGGTGCACCGAGTCCGCGTCGGTGATCTCCACGGCCGACAGGATCGCGGGAACGTTCAGGTAGCTCTCGCTGCTCGGGGGCGGCCCCACGCAGACGGACTGGTCGGCCATCCGGACGTGCATCGCGTCATTGTCCGCCGTGGAGTGGATCGCGACCGTCTTGATCCCCATCTCCCGGCAGGTGCGGATGATGCGGACCGCGATCTCGCCCCGGTTCGCGATGAGCACCTTGTGGATCATGCAGACCCCTGCTCCGCCGAGATGTGGAAGAGCGGCTGTCCGTACGCGACGGGCTGCGCGTTTTCCACGAGGATGGCGATCACCGTCCCCGTCGTGTCGGACTCGATCTGGTTCATGATCTTCATCGCCTCGACGATGCAGAGGACCTGGCCCTTCGACACGCGCTGGCCCACCTCGACGAACGGCGCGGCGTCCGGGGCCGGCGCCCGGTAGAACGTCCCCACGATCGGCGAGACGACCTCCTTGTACGCCTGCTTCGGCTTCGCGGCCTCCTTCGGGAGCGGGGGGGCCTCCTCGGCGCGGGGCGCCGCCGGCGCGGGAGCGGGCGCCGGGGCCGCCGCCCGGGCCTCGGGCGCCGCGCCGCGGCGCAGCCGCAGCGAGCTGTCCCCGCGGACGATCTCCAGCTCGGACACGTCGGACCCCTTGATGAGCTCCAGGATATCCTTGATTTCCTTCAGGTTCATCGCACTCCCCTTTACGCGCGCTCGATGTAGGTCCCGGTTCGCGTGTCGATCTTGACCCTGTCCCCCACGGAGAGGAACAGGGGCACCTGCACGACCGCGCCCGACTCGAGCTTCGCGGACTTGGTCGCACCGCTCACCGTGTCGCCCCGGACGCCGGGCTCGGTCTCGGCGATCGTCAGGACGATGAAGATCGGAAGATCGATCCCGATCGGCTCGCCCCTGTAGAAGAGAACCTTCACCGGCAGGTTCTCGATCATGTAGCTCGCGGCGTTGCCCATGTGGTCCTCGTCGAGGTAGATCTGCTCGTACGTCCGCGTCTCCATGAAGTGGAACTGGTTCTCCATCCGGTACATGAACTGCATCTCGCGCTCGTCCAGGTCCGGCTTCCCGACCTTGTCGCCGCTGCGGAAGGTGTGTTCGAGAACCGCGCCCGTCCTCAGGTTCTTGAGCTTCGTCCGCACGAAGGCCCCGCCCTTGCCGGGCTTGACGTGCTGGAAATAGACGATGAGGTAGGGCTCGCCCTCGAATTCGATCTTGAGCCCGTTCCGGAAGTCCGATGTGGTGAACATGCGCTCCCCTTCACGCCGCCGTCAGAGACTGTTTCGGGAGGTAGGTGATCCGCTCCGCGCGCGCAGGACCGACCCGCACCGTGTCCTCGATGCGGACCCCCCCCGCCCCGGGAACGTAGACCCCCGGTTCCACGGTCACGATCATCCCCTCGCCGAGCCGGTCCTTCGACCGCGGGGAGAGCGACGGGCGCTCGTGGATGTCCAGCCCCACCCCGTGGCCGGTGGAATGAACAAAATACTTCAAATATCCGGCCCGGTCCAGAGATTCCCGCACCCGGGCGTCGACGTCCCGGCACGGGACCCCCGGGCGAATGGCCCGCAGGCCGGCCTCCTGGGCCCGCCGGACCGCGTCGAACATCCGGCGCAGGGCAGCCGCGGGCCGTGCCGGCAGGAGCGTGACGGTTTCGTCGGAACAGTAGCCCTGCCGCCGGGCGCCGAAATCGATCACCACCCCGTCGTCCCGGCCGATGACCCCGCGTCCGGGGACGGCGTGGGGCAGCGATGCCCGCGCCCCGGACGCGACGATCGCGCGGAAGGACACGTCCTCGGCTCCCGCGCGCTTCATGCCGCGCTCGAGGTCCGCGGCCACCTCGGTCTCGGCGCGGCCCCGGATCCCCTCGGCGAGCACGGCGAGCAGCGCCCCCGCCGCCGCCGCGGCGGCCCCCTCCATGGCCCGCACCTCGCCCGCGTCCTTCGTCATGCGCAGCGTTTCGACCGGGTCCCCCATGGCCGTCCAGCGGCCCTCCCGCCCCCGGGCCAGGAGGCGGTACGTCTCGACGGTCAGGTGTCGGGATTCGAATCCGATCCGGCGGCTTCGCCCGAGGCGGCGGGCGGCCTCCGCCCACTTCCGGTCCGAGACGACGACCTCGGCGTCCCGCACCTCGCCGCGGGCCTGCTCCGCGTACCTCCCGTCGGTCACGAAGACGGCGCCGTCCGCCGCCGATGCCAGGAGCACGCCGTCGCTCCCCGTGAAGCCGGTCAGGTAGCGGATGTTCGTCATCCCGGCGCACAGGAACACGTCGACCCGGCTCCGGGACAGCGACGCCAGGAGCCTCGCCATGCGGGATTCAGCCGCCGGCAAGACCGCCTCGTCCCCGCGCGGGGAGGACGCGCCCCGCCCCGCCCCGCCCGATGTGGTCCAGGACCGCCGACAGGGCCAGGACGTATCCGAAACCGCCGAACCCGGCGATCCGCCCCACGACCGCATCCTCGACGAGCGACGTCCTCCGGAACGGCTCTCGGGCCGCCGGGTTGGTCAGGTGGACCTCGACGGCCGGCACCCCGGAGTAAAGGAGGGCGTCCCGTATCGCGACGCTCGTGTGCGTGTATCCGCCCGGGTTGATGATGAGACCCTCGAACTTCCCCCGGGCGTCCTGGAGGGCGCCGACGATCTCGCCTTCGTGGTTTGACTGGAAGAACGCCACGGACGCTCCCGCCCGCCGGGCGGCCGCCGTGACGTCGCGCCGGATGTCGTCGAGCGTCGCGCGGCCGTAGATCTCCGGCTCGCGCCGGCCGAGCACGTTCAGGTTCGGCCCGTCCACGACGAGAACGCGGGGACGCGACCGGGGCATCACAGCATCTCCAGCGCCTGCCGCGCCCCCTGGCGCAGGAGGAAGCGGCACTTCCCCTGGATCGCCTGCGGCGCGGCCACGAGGAGGAGGAAGTAGTCGTCGGTCACGCGCCGGACGAAGATGATTCCGTTTTCGCCCGCGACCGCGACCTCGCGGGCGGTCCCCAGCCCGCTTTCGCTCGAAATGCGGCCGGACTCCTTGAAGAACTGGGCCATCTCGGCGCAGAGCGCGTTGAGATCCCGGTCCGCCGAATCCGCCTTCCACTCCTCGACCGCGAGGCCGTCGGCTCCGGCGAGCGCACCGCCGCAGATCAGCGATTCCTTCCGGTGCATCCCTTCAAACAGGTCTCGAAATGTCATAGCCGTACTCCTTCGCGATCGTTTCGAGGAAACGCGACAGCTTCCGCGCGGCCGCGTCGGGCCCCGCCTCCTTCGTCGCCTCCTCGTGCCCGGCGCGCCAGGCGAGCGCCCGCGGATTGCCCGGGTCCTGCCGGAGGATCTCCGCGACGATTTCGCGGGCCTCGTCCCTGCGCCCCTGGGCCCAGCAGACATCGGCCATCGTGATCGTCCGCACGAGGCCCGCCCCGGGAGAAACCTCTTCCGGGGCCGGCCGGGCGATGCCCGGGGGGCGGGCAGCCGGCTGCGGGCCCGGACCGGTCCCGGGCGCGCCGGCCGCGGTGTCGACAGCCTTGAGCTCGAATTTCCCTTCGTCCAGGATGACAACGTCCTCGAGCGGCGCGGCGGAGCCCGGGCCGCCCGTCCGCGGGCCGCCCGCCATGTCCCTCTCGATCTCCCGGGCGATGCGCTGCGCCCGCGCGTCCGACGGGCGCTGCGCAAGCGCTTCCTTGATCATCTCCCACGCGCCGGCGGCCTTCCCGAGGCGCCGATACGCGGTCGCGAGCAGCACGATGGACGGCACGTCCCGCGGGTCGGAGGCGACCTTCTTTTCCAGGCCGGCGACGACCGCGTCCCCCTCGCCCCTCGCGACCCGCTCCAGGAGATCCCGCTCCTCCGCGGGCACGGCGGTTCGCGGCGCGATCCCCTCCGGCCGGTCCGACAGGGTCCCGGCGGGCAGAAGGCCCGGCATCCGGACCCGTTCCCGCACCTCGTCCCGGACATCCGCCAGGTCCCGCGCGAGCCGCTCGGCGGGAACGCGGCGGAGCGTGCAGGCGCCCGGCGCCGTCACCATGGGCACTTCGAGGTCCGAGACGATCCTCTTCTTGTCGGCGCCGAGGGCCGCGGCGATCGCCGGGGTCGGCACCCCGGCATCGTCCAGGACGAAACCCATCTCTCCGAGCAGGCGGCAGATCCGGTCCGCGAGATCGACGGGCGTGACGCCCAGCCGGGCCGAGAAGACGGCCTCCCACGCGAGACCCGCGGCCACCGCTTCCCCGTGGAGAAGACGCCCGTACCCGGCGGCACGCTCGAGGGCGTGCCCCACCGTATGCCCGAGGTTGAGGATCCGGCGCGCCCCGGCCTCCTTCTCGTCCCTTTCGACCACCGACGCCTTGAA
>JBLMWX010000092.1:0-4036 GCA_050257455.1 Gemmatimonadota bacterium
ACCGTGGACAGCGTGGACCGGGAGTCGTGGATGAACGAGGGGGCCCACCCCGCCGACCGCGCCCGCCGGCACAACGACTACGACCGGTACATCGTGGACGAGGTGGTCCCGTACGTCCGGGAGCGCACCTGGTGGGACGGCGGCCTCCTCGCCACCGGGTGCAGCATGGGAGCGTACCACGCGGCGAACGTCTTCTTCCGCCACCCGGACGCCTTCGACGCCGTGATCGCCCTGTCCGGCGTCTACAAGCTCACCCGCTTCATCGGGGAGTATTGCGACGACAACGTCTACTTCAACGCGCCGCTGTGGTACCTGCCGAACCTCGACGACCCGTGGTACCTCGAGCGGTACCGGGAGAGCCGGATCGTCGTCTGCGCCGGGCAGGGGGCCTGGGAGGACGAGATGCTCGACGACACGCTGCGGCTCCGGGACATCCTGGACCGGAAGGGAATCCCCGCGTGGGTCGACATCTGGGGCCGCGACGTCGACCACGACTGGCCGTGGTGGCGCAGGATGATGCCGTACTTCCTCGAGCGCCTGCCCCTTTAGGGAGTTCCGCTACACGTACAGGACCCGATCCCCGCTCCCCGTGCGCAGGGCCAGGAACAGCGTCAGGTATTCCCGCAGGTGGCGCGTCAGCAGGAAATTCTCCCGGACGAACTCCCGGCCGGCGTCTCCCAGCTTCCGGATCATGTCGCTGTGGTGCAGGAGGAACCGGATCCGGTGGGCCGCCCCCTCCGGCGTGTTCACCAGGAACCCGGTATGGTGGTTCACCACCTGGAGCCGGATCCCGCCGACGTCGCCCCCGATGACCGGCTTGCCCTTCCACAGCGCCTCGGTCACCGTCAGGCCGAACCCCTCCCGCGTCGATTTCTGGAGGACGATGTCCGCCAGCCGCTGGAGGGTGTTGATCGTCCTGTGGGCGCCGGAGGGAAGGAGCAGGACGTGGATGTCGGGGTCGGATTCGGCCGCCTCCATGACGTCGTCGAGAACCGCCTTCCCCTCCGGGTCGTCCGTCGCCCCGCCGCCCGCCAGGACGAGCTGCACGGGCGCCACCTTCCGGACGAGCCGGTAGGCGAGGATCACCCCGATCGGGTCCTTGAACCGGTCGAAGCGCGAGACCTGGACCAGAAGCGGCCGGTCCGGGTCGAGACCGAATTCCGCCCGCGTGGCCGCAAGCTCCTCCCGGGAGAGCTCGCGGTTCTTGTCGCTCAGCGGGTCGATGCTCGGGGGGATGAGGAACTGGTCGTGGGGGAGCTGCTGGGCGAACTCGCACATGGAGAAGATGCTGGCGTCGTACTTGCCGACGATGCCGCGCAGGAATTTCCAGACCGGACGGAACGGGCGGCTGATGTCGATGTGGGCCCTCCAGATCCACTTCCCCTTCCGCTCCGGGCACAGTCCCAGCAGGGCGGCCGGCTGGGGGTCGTGGATGACCACGATGTCCGCGTCCGCGAGAACCGGCCGCAGCCGCTCCATGTTCTTCTCGTTGACGTCCCTGTAGATCCGCCAGTCCTTGGCGGCCAGGGCGACTTCCTTCCCCTGGAGGCCGTTGTGCATGGACTTGGTGATCTCGAAGAACCGCTGGTCCCCGTGGATGACCTCCCAGGAGGCGTCGATCCCGACGTCCCGCATGAGGGGCACCATCCACTCGAGGATCTCGGCGACCCCGCCTCCCTCCCGCGTGGAGTTGACGTGGACGACGCGGGCCCCGGAGAGCTTCTCGCCGATGCGGCGCAGCTGCGTCACGGCCGAGGAGCCGACGATGCCTTCGTAGGCGGCCAGGGGGACCGTCATGGCCCGTTCTCCGCCTCGGCCAGGGCACGCAGGATGTCGGCCCGCAGGTGCGTCAGCGTGTGGAAGTAGTAGTCGATCGTCCCGAGGGCCCGGACGTAATGCGCGTACGTGTCCCCCTCGTGGCCGAGCCACGCCGAGAAGTCGTCCACGCCGACGGGGGGGCGCCGCCGCGCCTCCAGGAAATGATAGTAGACGCTCCCGTTGGTCATTCCCCGGATCGCCGCCGCGAGGTCGCGGGGATGGGGGATCGTCTCGCCCGTGCCGAACACGACCGTCGTCGCTTCCATGAAGGAGAACTCGTCCCCGGGCCTGGCCCACGGGACCATCACCAGCTCGCTCAGCCGCTCGTCGAGCAGGTCGAGGACCTCGGCCCGCAGATCCTCGAAGGACGGGAACGAGTACGGGTCGAGGATCCCGAGCCGCTCCGCGAGCACGCGGTCCCCGAGGTAGAGCTTCACCCACACGGCGAAGTCGTTCCGGTAATCCGGGTTGTCGAACGAGACGCGCAGCGGGGTCTCGCAGAAGTGGTGGTACAGGACGTTCTCGCTGCAGACGGCGACCCGGTCCCGCAGTTCCCGGAGGTTGACCGCCGGGAGCAGGCCGCTCATCCGGGTGAGGAGCGCGCAGTCCTTGATCTCGAAGGGAATCATTCCGCCGCCTCCTTCTTCGCGACGCCTCTCCGGCCCGTCGGTTCCAGCCCGGCCTGCGCGCGGACCGCCCGCGCCAGCGACGCCGGTCCGTCCACGCGGGCGGCGCCGGGCACGCGGAGCCGGTCCCCGACCACGATCGCAGTCCCTTTCCGCGCAAGGACCCACCGCATCGCCACGGCGTCGTTCTCGTCGTCCCCCGCGTAGAAGAGCCGCCCGCGGCCGGGCGCGAAGGCGAGCAGGCGGCAGAGCCGCCGGATGCCGAACGCCTTGTTGACCGCCGGGAAGAACTGCACCTCGGCCGCCATCGGTCCCGTGTAGACCCGGATGGCCGGCTGGCCGGCCAGCTCGTCGAGGAGGGGGCGGAGCATCGGCATGGCGTCGGGGAGAACGCCGCGGTAGTGAACGGCGACGGACCACCGCTTGTCCTCGACCTCCACGCCGGGGAACGCGCCGAGCCGGCCCAGGAGAGGAAGGACACGCTCCCGGGCCTCGCCGAGCTTCCTTTCCATGGCCTCGCCGGGGAGAATCCGGTGCCCCCCGGGGATGCGCCACGCGAGCCCGCTCGCCCCGCCGAGGACGACCCGCGGCACGGCGACCCGCGCGGCGAGGTCCTCGAGGTCCCGGCTCGAGAGGACGGCGACGCGGTTCCTGGGATCCGCCGACAGGTCGCCGAGGAGGTCGAAGGACGCCGGGTGAAGGCGCGCCGCGTTCCGGTCCGGGACGATGGGAGACAGCGTCCCGTCGAAGTCGAAGACCCAGAGTCGCGGGGCGTCCCGGGTCGTCCTCACGGCACGGCCTCCAGCACGCGGACCCGCTCCGCCTCCTCGAAGATCCCCGCGCCCCAGCCGTAGACGTCGTTCCGCTCGACCTGGCCGCGCATCCTCTCCATCCGCTGCCGCCGCTCCGACTCGGGCATCACGCACGCGGCGTACATGACGTCCGCCAGCTGGTCGACGTCGAACGGGTTGACGAGCAGGGCGTCCGCGAGCTCGCGGGCCGCGCCGGTGTAGTGCGACAGGATGAGGACCCCGTCCCCGTCCGTCCGGGCCGAGACGAACTCCTTCGCGACCAGGTTCATGCCGTCGTGGAGCGACGTGACGAGCGCCACGTGGGCCATCCGGCACGCGGCGAGGACCGCGTAGTAATCGTGGTGCGCCCTGAGAAACCGGATCGGCGTCCAGCCGCGCGTTCCCGTCCGCCCGGCCCCGAGCAGGCGGCCCAGTCCCCGGAAGACGCCTCCGGGGAACGAGACGCCCTCCCCGTGGCGCCGGTTGATCGCCCCGACCAGCCGGTCGAGCTCCCGGTTCAGGTCCCGGTACGCGGCCACCTTGGTCCGGCTGGGCGCGGCCAGCTGGACGAGGCAGACTTTCCCCTTGAGCTCCGGGTGGAGCGTCAGCAGCCTGTCGAAGGCGCGCAGGCGTTCCGGAATGCCCTTCGTGTAGTCGATCCGGTCGGCGCCCACGAAGAGCATCGCCCCCGGCTCCTGCTTGCCGAGGTCCTTGAGGAAGGACGCCCTCCTGCCCTCGACCTCCGGCGACTCGGAGTCCCGGGCGATCTGCTCGACGGCGACGCTTATCGGGAACGCGCGG
>JBLMWX010000093.1:0-5045 GCA_050257455.1 Gemmatimonadota bacterium
CGTTGCGGCGCGTCAGGATCGCGTAGAGGCCGCAGCAGAACAGGGCGGCGCTGACGACGAGGAGTTTCTCCAGGGTCATCTACTTGGGCTCCTCCATGTCGGGTTTCCGGGCCTGCGCGGCGTCGGGGCGCGACAGGAGCGCGGCGCCGATCAGGGCCGCCAGCAGCAGCACCGAGGCGGCTTCGAACGGCAGGAGGTAGCGCGTCATCAGGAGCTCCCCGATCTCGGCGGTCGTCGGCGCGTACGTGACCAGCGGCTTCACGGGATACGCCGTGGACACGGCCGCGTACGAGAGGACCCCGAAGAGGCACAGGCAGACGAGGGCCGCCGGCCACCGGAAGCGCATCGGGCTGGACAGGTGCGCGCTGGAGATCCGGCTCGACAGGACGACGGCGAACAGGATGAGGACCAGGATTCCCCCCACGTAGATGAGGACCTGGGTGGCCGCGAGGAAGTCGGCGGACAGCAGGACGTAGAGCCCGGCGACCCCGGCGAAGGAGAACAGGAGCGCCACGCCGGAGTAGATGATGCTCGGCAGCGTCGCCACGAGGACCGCGGACGCCACCGTGAGGATCGCCAGCGCGTAGAAGATGATGTCCGCCGGTCCCGTCATCCCTTCGTCTCCGGTTCCGTCTTCGCCGGCTCCGGCGTCCCCGAAGGGGAGACTCCGGCGGTTCCCTGCGCGTCTGCCTTCGGCTTCGGGGCTTCGGCCCCCGGGTTCCCCGCGGGCGCCGGCGCCTTCGCCGCTTCCGCCGCCCCCGAAGAGGGGACTCCGGCGGCTCCCTCCGCTTGCGCCTTCGCCTTGTCCGCCTCGGCTTTCGCCGCCACCTGCCGCGCGACACGCGCCTTGATCTCGTTCGGGTCCTCGTGGACGAAGTGGAGGATGAGCTCGCCGCGGTCCAGGGACGCCATCTCGTAGCCGCTCGTGTGCTTGAGCGACTTGACCGGGCACACCTCGACGCACAGGCCGCAGTACATGCAGCGCCCGATGTTGATGTCGTAGGAGACGAGGACCATCTTCTTGTCCGCGCCGCGCACCGATTCCAGCGAGATGCAGTCGACCGGGCACACCTTGACGCACATGGTGCACGAGGTGCAGACCTTGATGTCGTTGTGGAGAAAGCCGCGGAACCGCTCGGACGGCTCGCGCCGCTCCTCGGGGTACTGCTGCGTGACCTCTTCCCTGGGGTTCACCCCGTACGACGCGGTGATCCGCATCCCCTTCGCGGTGGTGACCACGGCGTCCCAGATGTCGGCCACGTAAGCTCTCAAGCCCATGCCTTCATCGTCCGATCAGCGCGGCGATCATCTGAGGGATCCCCTTGCCCCGGAAGAGGAGCAGCCAGAGGGACACGCCGAGCAGATTGAAAAACGTGAGCGGAATCAGATATTTCCACGCCATCCGCATGAGCTGGTCGACGCGCAGGCGCGGCAGCGTCCACCGGACCCACATCATGAGGAGCACCATGGCCAGCGTCTTGGCGAGGAACACGCACAGCGACAGGAGGTTCCCCCACAGCGGGGGCAGCGCCTCGGCGTTGAAATAGGGGATGTTCCACCCGCCGAGGAAGCAGGCGGTCGCGAGAGCGGCGACGACGAACATATCGCCGAACTCGGCCATGAAGAACATGGCGAACCGGATCCCCGAATACTCGACGTTGTAGCCGGAGACGAGCTCCGACTCGGCCTCGGGGAGGTCGAAGGGGGTCTGGTTCGTCTCGGCCTGGGCCGCCGTGAAATAGAGGAAGAAGGAGAAGAACGTGAACGGGTTGTGGAACAGGTTCCACCCGAAGATCCCGAAGAACCCGCCCTGCGACCGGACGATGTCCTGGAGGGAGAGCGACCCGGCGATCAGCACCGCCGGCATGAGCGCCATCCCCACCGGGACCTCGTACGAGACGATCTGGGCGCAGCAGCGCATGCCGCCCAGAAGCGCCCACTTGTTGTTCGACGCCCAGCCGGCGAGGAGGACGCCCACGACCACCAGGGACGTGACCGCCATGACGTAGTAGAGGCCGATGTTGAGGTCGGACGCGATGAGCCCCACGCCGAACGGGACGACCACGAAGGCGGCGAAGGAGCCGACGAAGACGAAGTAGGGGGCCAGCTTGAACAGGAACCGGTCCGCCTTGGCGGGGATGATGTCCTCCTTCAGGATCAGCTTGACCCCGTCCGCGAGGAACTGGAGGATCCCGTAGGGGCCGACCCGGTTCGGCCCGATCCGCGCCTGGATGTCGCCCGCCACCTTGCGGAGCATGTAGGACCCGAGCCCCTCGAACGTCAGGGCGAAGGCCAGGACGGCCGCCGCGACGGCCACCATGACGAGCGTCGTGACCGTCCACAGGGGGACGCCCGAGAGGACGGGGACGGCCTTGACGAGGGATGTCGCCAGCGCTTCCATGAGGTTACCGGTCGATCTCCGGAAGGATGATGTCGAGGCTCCCGATCACCGCCACGATGTCGGCGATCATGAGCCCCCGGGTGATCGTTTCGAAGATGTTCATCGACACGAACGAGCCGGTGCGGATCTTGAGCCGGAACGGGTTCGCGGTCCCGTCGCTCACGACGTAGATCCCCGTCTCGCCGCGCGGGCACTCGGTGCGCACGTATGCCTCGCCGGCGGCCGGCTTGAACACGCGCGGGACCTTGGCCATCACCGGCCCGTCCGGGATCTGGGCGAGCGCCTGGCGCACGATCCCGACGCTCTCGCGCATCTCGTTGATCCGGACCATGTACCGGTCGAAGCAGTCCCCGACCGTCCCCCGCTCGCCGGTCCCGACGCAGACCTTGAAATCGAGCTTCGGGTAGACCGAGTACGGCTCGTCCCGCCGGAGGTCGAAGGCCACGCCGGAGCCGCGCAGGTTCGGCCCCGTGAGGCCGTAGGCCACGGCATCCGCGGCGGAGACGACCGCGATGTTCGCGAGCCGGTTGACGAAGATCTTGTTGTACGAGATGAGGTTGTTGTACTCGTCGATCTTCGGCTCGAAGTAGTCGAGGAACTCCTGCGTCTTCTCGATGAAGCCGGGCGGCAGGTCCCCCGAGACGCCCCCGATGCGCGCGTAGTTGTACGTGAGCCGGTTGCCGCAGATGTCCTCGAACAGGTCGTTGACCCGCTCCCGCTCCCGGATCGAGTAGAGGAACGGCGTGAACGCGCCCATGTCGGCGGTGAACGACCCGAACGCGATGAGGTGCGAGGAGATCCGGTTGAGCTCGCAGACGATGACGCGGATGTACTCCGCGCGCTCGGGGACCTCGATGTTCGCGAGCTTCTCGACCGCCCACGCCCAGGCGCAGTTGCAGTTCATCGCCGCGAGGTAGTCCAGGCGGTCGGTGAACGGCATGAACTGGGCGTACGTGACGCGCTCGCCGATCTTCTCGAGGCCCCGGTGGAGGTACCCGACGTCGGGCCGGGCGTTCGACACGACCTCGCCGTCGGTGCGCAGCTCCACCCGGAGCACCCCGTGGGTGCTCGGGTGCTGCGGCCCCATGTTGATGGTCATTTCCTGGGTCGGCAGCGCTTCCGCGCGGGCCCGGGCGTTCGCGTCCACCGCGCTCATACCTTGATCCCGTGATAGAAGTCGGGGTACTTGTAGTCCTTGCGGAGCGGGTGCCCCGGCCAGTCCTCGGGAAGGAGGATGCGCCGCAGGTCCCTGGACCCCTCGAACACGATCCCGTACAGGTCGAACGCCTCGCGTTCCATGAAGTTGGCCGCGGGCCACACCGCGTCGACGCTCGGCAGCGCCGGAGCGTCCTTCGGCAGGAACGCCTTGATCCCGATCCGGTGCTTCGCGCGGAGCGAGTGGAGGTGGTACGCGACGGCGAACCGGTCCTTGTAGTCCACGCCCGACAGGCACATGAGGGAATCGAACGCGAGGGCCGGGTCGTCCCGCAGGAACCGGGCGACCTCGAGAACCGATCCCGGGGAGACGACCACGAAGGGCGGCCGGAATCCCTCCCCCTGGAGCTCGACGACGGCGTCGCCGAAGCGCGCCGTCAGAGCGTCGAAGATGTCTTTCGGTTCCACGGGTTGCCTTTACGCCTTCGCCGCGAAGTTTCTCTTCTGCATGATGATCTTCTGGAGCTTCAGGAACCCGTCGATGAGCGCCTCGGGGCGCGGCGGGCATCCCGGCACGTAGACGTCGACCGGGATCAGGAGGTCGACCCCCTTGACGACGCAGTACGAATCCTTGAAGAAGGGCCCGCCCGTGTTGGCGCACGATCCCATCGAGAGGACGTACTTGGGTTCGGGCATCTGGTCGTACAACCTCTTCACCCGCTCGGCCATCTTGTGGGTGATCGTCCCCGCGACGATCATGAGGTCCGACTGGCGCGGGGTGGCGCGGAACACGGCCCCGAACCGGTCGAGGTCGTACCGCGACGCGCCCGTCTGCATGAGCTCGATGCCGCAGCACGCCGTGGCGAACAGGAGGTACCAGAGCGAGGACTTCCGGCTCCAGTTGATGAACAGGTCCGCGCTTCCCACCAGCACGTGGGCCTCGGGGCCGGCGGTCCCCGGAACGGCGGCGGGGGCGGGGGCGACGCGGGCCGGGTCCTGGCTCATTTCCCTTCCTTCGGGGCCGGGCTCTGCTGCAGGGTGCGCACCCACTCGAGGTCGCCTTCCTTCCACAGGTAGGCGAGGCCGGCCAGGAGGATCACGATGAAGACGAAGGCCTCGACGAAGGCGAGCAGGCCGAGGCGCTGGAAGACGACCGCCCACGGGTACAGGAGCGCCACTTCCACGTCGAAGACGATGAAGATGAGGGCGACCACGTAGAAGCGGATGTTGAACTGGACCCACGAGGCGCCGAACGGAACCTCGCCGCACTCGTACGTGGACAGCTTCACCGGGTTGGGGTCGCGGGGCTGGAGCAGGCGTGAAATGCCGAGCAGCAACGCCACGGTCACCGCGCCCAAGACAATGAAAACGAGGACAGTCGCGAACCCGGTCAGCATCCGGAGGGCACCGCCTTCACGTTCTTGGAGTGTCGCAGGAGATCCCGCCTGTATACAATCGACACTATACAATACCCGGGAATCTTCCCAAG
>JBLMWX010000094.1:0-3026 GCA_050257455.1 Gemmatimonadota bacterium
CCGCCGTCATCGCCTTCGCCTTCGGCGTCTTCCTCTGCAAGAGCTTCATCAACCCGGTCCGGTCCCACCCCTTTTCGGTCGCCGTCGGAACCCTGGGGTTCGCCATCCTGTTCGAGCAGACCGCCCAGATCCTGTGGGGCCCGCACGTCCTCTCGATCGACCTGTCGCCCCCGTGGGCCGTCCTTTCCGGGGTCACCATCCGGCGGTGGGGGGCGGTGTCGCTCCTGACGTCGATCGCCGTCCTGGGCGGCTTCTCCCTGCTGCTGTCGACCCGCCGGGGGCTCCCGCTGAAGCTCGTCGCCGAGGACGAGGAGATCGCCGGCTCGGTCGGGATGGACGTCGAGAAGATCCGCTACCTCACGTTCGGCGCGGCCTCCGCCGTCGCCGCGGCCGCGGGAGCGCTCCTCGCGCCGACCGCCGCGATCTTCCCCACGATGGGCCGCGTGCCCCTCATCCTGTCCCTGATCGTCGTGATTGCCTCGGGGATGGACAAGCCGTGGAAGAGCTTCCTGATGGCGGTCGGGCTCGGGCTGGGCTCGAACCTGGGCGCCTACCTCCTCGCTCCCCAGTGGTCCTACGTGCTCCTGCTCGCCGGAATCTCGCTGCTGCTCGTCCTGCGCCCCTCCGGCCTCGCCGCCGTGGCCGCGGCCCGCGACTACTGACCCGGGCCCGTCAGTCGAGGAAGTCCGACAGGTCGGGCAAGACGAAGCCCGCGCCCCTGAGCCGGCCGCGGACGGCCGCGACGTCGATCGTCTGCATCCTCAGGAACGCGATGAACTGCCCGCGGAACGGCGAGACGACGAGGCTGTTGAGCGCGGCCCCCGTCTCGCCGATCGCCCGGACGAGCCGCTGGAGCTCGCCGGTGTCCGCGGGGAGAAGGACCTCGAGCCGCACCCCCACTCCCTCGATGTCGAGCGTGTCGATGAACGCCGCGAGGACGTCGGTCTTGGAGATGATCCCGACCAGCTTCTTCCCCTCGACGACGGGGAGGGCCCCGAACCGCCTTCGGTGAAGGATCAGGAGCGCGTCCTCGACCATGTCCCGCGCGCCCACGGTCACCGGGTCGCGCGTCATGATCTCCCCGACCGTCCTGCTCCCGGGCGGCCCCGGACCGCCGACGGCGGCGTTCCGGATGTCCGTGTCCGTCACGATTCCCGCGAGCTCGTTCCCCGAGACGACCGGGAGATGGTGGACCCTGTGCTCCTTCATGAGGGCCGCCGCGCGCTCGAGGGTGTCGTCCGGGGAGACCGTCACGACGTTCCGCGTCATCCTTCTTCCGACGAACATGGTCAGCTCCTTCCCTGGAGAGCCCTGATGTGGGCGACGGCCGACGACGCGAGCGAGGCCCCGTTGTAGCCGCCCTCGAGAACGGACACGATCCGGCCCGCGCACAGCCTGTCGGCGATCTCGCACAGCCGCCGCGTCATGTGGACGTAGGCGGCCTCGGTCAGGTCGAGGTCCGCGATCGGGTCGTCCCTGTGGGCGTCGAACCCCGCGGACACCATGATCAGGTCCGGCCGGAACCGCTCGATCTCGGGGATCACGTCCCGCTCGAACGCCGCCACGAGATCCGCGTCCCCGGCGTGCGGCTGGAGGGGGACGTTGAGCGTGCAGCCGTGGCCGGCCCCCGTCCCGCGCTCCATGCGCCTGCCCGTCCCGGGGTAGCAGAAGGTCGGGTGCTCGTGGATGCTGCAGAAGTACGTCCGGGGATCCTCCTCGAAGATCTGCTGGGTCCCGTTCCCGTGGTGGACGTCCCAGTCGAGGATGAAGATCCTCTCCGCCCCGTAGGCCGCGCGGGCGTACGCCGCCCCGACGGCCACGTTGTTGACGAAGCAGAACCCCATCGCGGACGCGGGCCCGGCATGGTGCCCCGGCGGCCGGACCGCGCAGAAGACGTTGTCGACCCGCCCGTTCATGACGGCGTCGACGCCCGCCATGACGCCGCCCGCCGCGATCATCGCGACGTCGAACGTGTCCGGGCACATCGAACAGTCGGTCGTGCCGAAATACGGCTTCCCTGCCGCGGCGGCCTTCCGGAAGCCGTCGAGAAAATCGCGCGCGTGGATCGCCGCAACCGCGTCCTCGTCCGGGACGTACGGGGAGAAGAGGACCAGGCTGTTCCACATCCCGTTCTTCCGGATGGCCTTGACGACCCGGGCCAGGCGCTTCCCGGTCTCGCGGTGCCCGGGCCGCGTCCTGTGCGCCAGGTACTCCTTCGAATAGACGAATCCCGTCCTCCGGGGGGTGTTCGTGTAGATGACCTTGTAGCCGTCCCACGGCTTCGAGCACAGCAGGAACGCCTTGCCCAGGGGGAAGCGGCACTCCTCGACGAACGAGCCCTCGCGGGCCGGCGCGTAGTATCCCTCGGCGTTCCGGTACACCGGGACCTTCAGGTCCCTGCGGAAGAGCGCCAGGTCGTACGCGTGGTTGAGCCGGACGATCTCCTGCTCCTTGACCGGCAGACCGCGGGCTCCGACGAACGCCCGGAGCTCCGCCTTCATGCGGTCGAGGTCGCGCCGCTCCCGGCAGTCGAATCCCTCCTTGGCCCAGTAGTATTTCCCCACGGAGAGCGACGCCTTGAGCCGGAACTGGTTGAACCCGAGGTCGTGGAACAGCTTCTCGTAATGCCGGAAGAGCGACGAGGCGTATCCCGAGCTCTGGTCCTTGAGGTGGATCCGGTCGATGAAGACGACCCTCACCCGGATGCCCCGGAGAAGCGCCGCCACCAGCCCGCGCTCCAGGTCGACCTCCGAGAAGAGGTGGATCGTCATCGCCCCGGTCGGCTCGCCGCGGTGGACGATCTGGGTGTCGTAGATGACCCGGTCCTTCCCGAAGAGGAGCATGTTGTCCCGGTGTTCGAATGCCGGAAGGGCCACGCCGACGTTCGCGAAGAAGTCCGCCGGCGAGATCCGGTCCGCGAACAGCTCGCGCCACCGGGCCAGAAGGCGTCTCATCGGGGGCGTCGGCTTGACGAGGAACGAGGCCCCGGTTCCGCTCTTCTTGAGGACGTTGGGGTTGAGCTCGGC
>JBLMWX010000095.1:0-12258 GCA_050257455.1 Gemmatimonadota bacterium
CTCGGCAAGACGATCCCGTTCGCCCTCATCGGGTACGCGGACGTCTTCCTCGTCGCCGGGATCGGCGTCCTCTGGTTCGACGTCCCGATCCGCGGGAGCGTCCTTCTCCTCCTCGGAGGCGCGACGCTCTACCTCATGACGACGCTCGGGATCGGGCTTCTCATCTCGACCGTGAGCCGGACGCAGCAGCAGGCGATGATGACCGTCTTCCTCGTCTACCTGCCGGCGGTCCTGCTGTCGGGCTTCATGTTCCCCATCGCGAACATGCCGAAGGCGGTGCAGCTCCTGACGTACGCCAACCCGCTGCGCTACTTCCTCGTGGTGGTGCGGGGGATCTTCCTCGCGGGGGCGGGGGCGGGGACGCTGTGGCCGCAGTTCGCGGCCCTCCTCGCGATCGGCGCCGCCACGCTCGCCGTTGCCGCGCGCCGGTTCCGGAAGACGCTTGCGTGAGGTTCCGGGCCGGGACATCGCATCGACGACGATTGATCTGGGTCAAGGCGCGGCACGCCCCGTTATCGGATACTGGCGGCGACGACGGAAGAGACGCGGGAGGGCCGGACGATGAAGGCGACCAGGGAGCTCAAGGACGAGCACGGCGGGATCAAGGTGATGCTGGCGATCGTGGGAAAGGTCTGCGACCGCCTCGAGGCGGGGCAGACCGTGGATCCGAAGCACCTCGGGGAGATCCTCGAGTTCCTCAAGGTCTTCGTGGACAGGTGCCATCACGGCAAGGAGGAGGACCACCTCTTCCCCGCGATGGAGAGGGCGGGGGTCCCGAGAGAGGGGGGGCCGATCGGGGCCATGCTCCACGACCACGCGGCCGGGAGGGAATTCATCCGGGCGATGGGCGAGGCGGCCCCGGGGGTGGCCCGCGGCGACGGGCCGGCCATCGGGCGCTTCGTCAAGAACGCCCGCGGCTACACGGAGCTGCTCCTCGCGCACATCGACAAGGAGGACAACGTCCTCTACCCGGTCGCGGAGGCCCGGCTTCCCGCGGGGGCCGACGCCGAGCTTTCGGCGGCGTTCGCGAAGGTCGAGGAGGAGCGGGTGGGGCACGGCCGGCACGAGGAATTCCACCGGATGATGGATCGGCTGAAGTCGATCTACGGTGCCTGAAGGGCAAGGCGGGGCAACCGGGCGGCAACTTCGCGGAAAGCAGGGGGGAAACGGGGATGAGGTTCCTGGAGCGGTGTGGAGTCGCGGCAGCGGCATTCGTGTGGCTGGTCATCGGAGCGGCGGGCGGCGCATCGGCGCATTGCGACACGCTGGACGGGCCGGTGGTGACGCTGGCCCGGCAGGCGCTGGCGCAGGGGGACGTGACGGTCGTCCTGCCGTGGGTGGCGCAGGAGAAGGAGGGGGAGATCCGGCAGGCGTTCGACCTCGCGACGGCGGTCCGCGGCAAGGGGGAGAAGGCGAGGGAGCTTGCGGACAGGTACTTCTTCGAGACCCTGGTGCGCGTGCACCGCGAGGGCGAGGGGGCGCCGTACACGGGCTTGAAGCCCGCGGGGCTCGACCCGGGACCGGCCATCCCGGCGGCCGACAGGGCCCTGGAGACGGGAAACCCGGAGCCGCTCCTCGGGCTGGTCAACGCGAAGGTTCACGAGGGGATCCACAAGTATTACACTGAAGCCAGGGAGAGAAAGGCGCACGCCGGCGAGAGCGTGGAGGCCGGCCGGTCGTACGTCCAGGCCTACGTGCCGTATCTCCACTTCGTCGAGCGTCTCTACGAGAGCGCGACGACCCCGATCGCGCACGGGCGGGAGGAAGGGGCGCACGAGGCCCACGGTGACGCCGGGCAGCCGGCGGGCGGACCGGAACACGCGCACTGAACGCGGGCCGACGGGGGACGGCGCCCGCCGTCCCCGGCCGGATCCTTGTCGCGGCTTGTTTTCCCAAGCCGGGGAGGGGATCATGGGCTACCTCATTCTGGGAGGCGGCGCCGCGGGAACCGCGGCGGCCGGTGCGATCCGCAAGAGGGACAAGTCCGGGACGATCGTCATCGCGACCGAGGAGACGTCGGCGCCGTACCTGAGGCCGCTCCTGCCGGATCTCGTCTCCGGGGACGCCGACGCGGAATCCATCAAGGACCCGCAGGCCGAGGCGCTCGCCGCGATCGGGATCGAGGTCCGCAGGGGGAAGCGGGCCGTTCGGGTCGACGCGGAGAAGAACGCCGTGACGTTCGCCGACCGGACCTCGGAGACGTACCAGGTCCTCCTCGTCGCCACCGGGGGCAAGCCCGTCGTGCCGCCGGCGCTTGCCGCGGCGGCAAAGACGGCGATTCCCTTCGACTCGCTCGCCGACACGGTGCGGATCCGGGAGCACGCGGGGAATCCCGGGGCCTCGATCGTCTACGGCCCGGGCTATCTCGCCATGGAGGCGTGCCGCGTCCTGAAGAAGGCGGGGCGCGACGTCGTCTGGATCAAGCCGGGCCAGCCGCGGTTCGGGAACCCGATCTCCGGCGAATTCGAGGCGAGCGTCATCAACCAGATTCAGGATCGGGGCGTCCGGCTCAAGGACGGCGACGACGTCGTCGCCGTCGAGGAGCGCCCCCGGGATGCGGCGGTCGTCCGGACGCGCGACGGCGAATCGATCCCGTGCGCCGTGATCGTCGTCGCCACCGAGCGGCTTCCGTCCATCGCGTTTCTCGGGGAGAGCGGCGTCAAGACCGGCACGGGAGTCCTGGTCGACCACTACCTCCGGACCAACGTTCCCAACATCTTCGCCGCCGGCGATTGCGCCGAGCTGCGCGATGCGAAGTCCGGGAAGACCCACATCAATTTCGGCTGGCGGAGCGCCATCAAGCAGGGGCGCCTCGCCGGGGAGAACATGGCCGGCGGCGGGAAGGTCTACACGGCGAAGCCGGAGGATTACCTCTGGCTGCTCTTCGGGGCGCCGCTGTCCGACCGCATCGGACAGGGCGGCGCCTAAGCGGGTCGCCGGCGAGTTCGAGGAGGCCGTCTTGAAGGTTGCGCTGGCCGCGCTCCTGGCGGCGGCAGGCGTCGCCTTCGTTGCCGTCCCGGCCCGGGCGACGGAGGCGTTCGCGGAGCGGACCGGCAAGGCCTGCGGGGAGTGCCACGTCGACCCGTCGGGCGGCGGGCCGCTCACTGCCGAGGGCGAATCGTTCCGGCAGGAGCTCTCGGCCGGCGTCCCGATGTCCCGCCCGGCTCCCGGGCGGCGCCTCGCGAGGTTCGTTGCCGGCTTCCTCCACCTGTCCGTCGCGGTCTTGTGGTTCGGGACGATCCTGTACGTGCACCTGCTCCTCAAGCCGGCGTACGCCGCGCGGGGGCTCCCGAGGGGAGAGCTCGTCGTCGGCTGGGTCTCCATCATCCTGATCGCGGTCACGGGCGCCGTCCTGGCGTTTCTCCGCCTCCCGTCCCTTCGGGCGCTCTTCCACACCCGTTTCGGCATCCTCCTGACGGTCAAGATCGCCCTCTTCCTCGTCATGGCCGCCACGGCCGTCGTCGTCACCTTCGTCATCGGGCCGAGACTGAAAAGGAGGCGGCCGGCGGCGGACACGCCGACGGGGGACATGACGGCGGGGGACCTCTCGCGCTTCGACGGTAAGGAGGGGCGGCCCGCCTACTTCGCGTACGGCGGGGTGATTTACGACGCGACGGCAAGCCGCATGTGGAAAGGCGGCAGCCACGTGGGGAAGCACGTCGCCGGGTTCGACCTGACCGACGCCCTCGCCCTGGCCCCGCACGGGGCGGACCGGATCGTCCCGCTGCCCGTCGTCGGGAGGCTCGTCCCGGCGGAAGCGCCTCCCGGACGGCCGTTCCACGAGAAGGCCTTCTACCTCATGACGTACCTCAACCTGGGACTCGTCTTTGCCATCCTGCTCGTCATCTCCCTGTGGCGGTGGGCATAAGGGGGCGTCCCCGGCAAGGGGCGGATGTCCGCGGGCCGGGAGTTGCGCGGATCCGGGTGCCCGGGCCGGCATGCGGTCCCGCCGTCCGGCGGGATCTCCGGCCGCGTCGTCCGCTGGGGCCTCCGGTCCCGCCGTCCGGCGGGATCTCCGGCCGTGTCGTCCGCTGGGGCCTCCGATCTGGTACGATGACTCAGGGCTTGGGGGCGAGTGTTCCGGGGAGGGCGCGACGGACGGCATGTCTTCCGATCGGATCGAGACGCGGGTTGGGATGACGCCGGCGGCGCCGCGCGCGGGGTTCCGCTCCGCTTCCTCCGGCGGCGCGGAGGACGCCCGGGGGAAGCCCGTCGCGCCCGCCGCGATCACCTGCCGGGCGAGTCATGGAGAGGCGGCGCGCGGCCGATGATCGCCCGGTCGCTGCTGCTCGCCGCGTTCGGCGCCGCCATGGCCTTCGCCGAGGCGGCCGTCGTCGTCGACCTGCGGGCCGTGATCGGGGCGGGGCCGCTCTTCCCGATGAAGGACCTCCCGCCGCCCCTGCTGTCGGTCGAGATCGGCCGCGAGGTCGCGACGATCGTCATGCTCCTCTCGGTCGCGCTCCTCTCGGTCCGCGGCGCCGCCCGCCGGATGGGGGCCTTTCTCCTGCTGTTTGCCGCCTGGGACGCGTTCTACTACCTCTGGCTCCGGATCGCGACCGGGTGGCCCGGCGGGCTGGCTGACTGGGACATCCTCTTCCTCATCCCGCTCCCGTGGGTCGGCCCCGTCTGGTCCGTCCTCGTCATCTGCGCGGGGATGGCCGCATTCGCCGTCCTGTTCCTCGGGATGCCCGAGGAGGCGTCCTTCTCCCCCGGGCTTTGGGGGTGGGTCTGCGGGGTGGTCGGGACGGCCGTCGTCGTCGCGACCTACATCCTCGAGTGGGCGAAGATCGATTACGGCCGCGGCGTGCCGTCCGATTTCTCGGTGGGCTCATGGCTGGCCGGGATCGCGCTCCTGGGCGCGGCCGGATCGGTGGCGGTGCGGAGCACCAGGTCGGTCTGGCGGCGCGACCGGCTCCTCTGAGGGGGCCGGCCGCGGCAACCCGCGGCCCGTTCCCGACATCTCTTACAACAGGCGAAACGGAAGACGACACCGGGGGGGCGGCGTGGACTGGCTTTCCGCATTCATTGCGCGGTTCGGCGGCGCGGCGCTGTTCCTGCTCGCCTTCGCCGAGATGATCGGCGCGCCTTTCCCTGCGTTCGCGGCGTTCGTCCTCGCGGGTGCGCTCGTCGCCGCGGGCGTCGGATCCCCGGCCGGCGCGATGGCCGGGGCGGTCCTCGGGGCCGTCGTCGCGGATCTCGCCTGGTACGGGGGAGGGAGGTGGCGCGGGCGCGCGCTGCTGTCCACGCTGTGCCGGCTGACGCTCAATCCCGACGCGTGCGTGGAGCGGACCGAATCGGCCTTCGCCAGCCGCCGGACCGCCATGCTCCTGTTCGGCAAGTTCCTGCCCGGCGTGAACACGATGATTTCGCCGCTGGCGGGGGTGGGCCGCCTTTCGTTGCCCAGGTTCCTGCTCCTCGACGTCCTTGGAACAGTGATCTGGGCGGCCGCCGGGATCGGCTTCGGGTGGGCCTTCGGCACCGGGATGGCGTCCCGGGCCATGGTGCTCCACGGGACCCTCGGGTGGCTGGTTCCGGGAGGTATCGCCGCCTATTTCCTGTGGCAGCTCGGTTACCGGTTCTTCCTCGTCCGCCGCTTCTCCGTGCCGCGCGTCGAGCCGGAGGACCTCCATCGGAAGATGTCCGAGGGCCCCGCCATCCTCGTCCTCGACCTGCGCAGCGACGCCGCCTACGACGCCTCCCGACTGATGATCGCGGGGGCCGTCCGGGTCCGCCCGGCGACATTCCACCGGCACGCCCACCGGCTGCCCCGGGACCGGGATCTCATCTTCTACTGCACCTGACCCGGCGAGGCCACCAGCGCCGGTCTGGCGCGGATCCTCATCAAACGCGGCTACGGGAGGGTGAGCGCCCTGCGCGGCGGTTTCGACGCGTGGGTCGAGCGGGGGCTGCCGACGCAGCCGGCGCTTTCGCAATCCGCTTGACGCCCACCGGGGCGGGCATTATAGTTCATTTCTGCCGATTTGACGGTCCCTGGTAGCTCAACCGGCAGAGCGGGTGGCTGTTAACCACTAGGTTGCAGGTTCGAGTCCTGCCCAGGGAGCCAAATGTTCCGGTGTACTAACCGAGGCCCGGTTCGGTAACCCGTACCAGATCTCGACGGTACGCCGATCATGGATAAGCACCTTCTTCACCAGCTGGTGGAGAAGGTGTTTTTTTATGGTTGGGCCCGTTGGCCACTGGCCGAATTGACTCGGGGAAACGCGCAAGAGGACGATGGCTGACTTCGGGCACTGCCGTCGCTATACTGGCCTGGAGGTTCGTAGGGAACTCGGATCGGCGGGCACCGGCTATGCGCAGCGTGGGAATCAATGATTGACGGCGGTGGACCGATCTGCGGGAGTTCGAGTCCCCGCTTGGGCCACTTTCCGAAGTATGGATGCGATCAAACGATGAATGGATGACCGATCTTTCCCCCGGTGACATTCCCCGAAGATTTTCCCTTGACCTCATCCCCTATCGTTGGTATAAGTGAGCAGTCGTTTCATAATAGGGATCGAGCACCGTTGTCGGTTAAGAGGGAAGAAAGCGCCTTGACGAAGCCGAAGGTGACATACATCGACCCGAAGAGCGTTCGGGACGCTCGAGCGATGATGCCGGGAGATCGGATGGTCCGGGCTCTGGCGGAAACCTTCGGGGCGTTGAGCGACCCCACGCGCGTCCGGATCATCTTCGCCCTTTCCGAGCGGGAACTATGCGTCTTTGACCTCGCCCGGCTCCTGGGGTTGACCGGATCGGCGGTGTCGCATCAACTCCGCCTTCTCCGGGGACAGCGCCTCGTCCGGTATCGGAAGGAAGGGAAGGTCGCATTCTATTCCCTGGACGACGATCATATCCGAAACCTCATGGAGGAGTGCGTGAAGCACGTCTCGGCAGACTGATTTTTTTTCGTTAAAAGATGAAACATGTGCTCATCTGTAGGCAATAAGGAGGGCAAGTGGAAAGCGCACGGGCTGCTTTGAACCGGCGAAACAGGGAATCCGAAGACGGACACGTTGGACATGACGGGCCGCCCGATGATCTCCGCCTTGGCGAGTATCTCGACCGGATGGCCGGTGAGCTTCAGGAACGCGTCCGACATTAGCAAGCCGTCCTGAAGAATGTCCTTTGCGACGGCGCGGGGAGGGAAAAAATCCTTTACTGCCCGCTTGTCGATTGTTCCCGGATCGCGAGGCTTCGTTCGGGTATCCGGGAGACCATCGGGGTTCTCGAGGAGACGAGGAACGCTTTCAAGTCGAAGCGATTGGAGGTGATGCGCAAGAAGCTCATCGAAATCCTCGCTGAATCCTGAAAAGGCAAGGGGGCGTATTACAGTACGGATGCGGGGGCAGTTTTTGCCGACCGCCGGGCCGCACGGTGAAGACGCAACTTCGGGGCGCACGAGGGTGCGCCATGGCTTCACGAGTTGTCTCTTCATTTCCTTCGAAGAAAGAAAGGAGCGTGCGGCATGGCCCGGAAATCTTGTTACACCGGTATCAAGAAATCGGTTCCTTCGTTTCGGTTCTTTCCCGTTCTCCTGATCGCTTGTCTTCTTGGCTTTGCGGTTACGTCCTCGCCCGCAGCGGTAAAGGAGCCCGCGGATTCTTCTCCAGGTGCGGAAGAAAAAATCCTTGAGATGGATTCGGCATGGGCAAGTCGCGGCGGGTGCGCTCCGCCGGGCCGGGACACGAGACCTGGGATGAATCCGGAGATTGGGAATCGTAGCACGGGATGGATCCTTGCTTTTGCTCTCGCATTATTTGCCGGGATCGCGGGGTGCGCGGTGGGGAGAACGTCTGTCCCCACCGCGGAGGATCTTTCCGTTGCGGGAGTGCTTCCGGGGAAAACGGACATTGAGGCCGTCCGGAAGGGAAGGGTCATCTTCGTGACGGAGTGCGGCGCCTGCCATAAGCTCTACCCGCCAGGGGAGTATTCCCCGCAGGAGTGGACCCCGATTGTGACGAGGATGGCGGATCGGGCCTCCCTGGAGGCGGAACAAGCTCTCGATCTCGAGGCGTATCTGACCGCCGCAAGCCTGGCCGCCATACAGAAGAGATGAGCCATGTGCGTGGGAATAATCGGGGGGATGGACGAATCCGGGAAACACTGCGCGCAAGAGGCGAAACGACGGGGGATCATCCTCAAGGGATTCAGCCGGCCTGAAACCGCTATGGCTGCGAGGATCCGGGACGAGGAAATTCCCGAATGTGAAAGGCTCCAATTCAGTGGTGGGGAGGCCCGTGGGGGCCAGAATCACCCTTCGGTCGGGGAGTGCCCGAAAAGGCCGATTAATATCAAGTGTTCCTGGAGCTCCCGAATCTGCTCCAGATGACCCGGCGTGGATCCCCGGGGGACGAACGGCGCGCAGGCCTTCAACAACCGGCCGGAGCGCATCAGGGAGGTCGCCCGGACCGTGCCGCCGAATCTGCTCGAACGGAGCCTTGTCTGCCCTCAGCCCACGCGAGGTTTCGCTCGGTCGTCACCTTATCGTGCCTCTATTCCTTCTCCAGGACCTTTTTGAGCAGTTCGAGGACATTCCTTTTCGCTTCTTCCGGAGATTGGCCGGCGGCCTTGGCCGCCTCCTCGAATGTCTTATCGGTCACGTTTCTCGAATCGCCCATATCATTGTCCGGCATTTCGCATCCGCAGTTGTAGCACATGGTGTTCGGCCTCCCAGCCATGCGGGGTCCGTCTTACCCCCGGTTCGATCGTCTAATAGCCCACGAATCCCTCCGTCCGGATCGCATCATCCCTGACGCCCATCCGCTTGACCAGTTCCCTGTACGTTCCCACAAAGGCCGGCGGGCCGCTGAGCCAAAAGAGGTTACGGTCCGGTTCGGCCACCCATCGGCGAATCAGCGCCTCCTCCGGGCGGCCCGACTCTCCTCTCCAGCCCGGGTCGGGATCGCTGAGCACGTGGACGAGCGAGAGGGTCGAAAGCCGTCCCGCGATGGCATCCAGTTCCTCCCGGAAGACGATCTCTTTCTCCGACCGATTATGGTAGATCAGCACGGCATCGATGTGTCCGTTCCTGTCCATTTCATGGCGCAGCATCGATCGAAAGGGGGTAATCCCGATTCCACCGGCGACGAATACGTGCCGGAGCGGTTTCTCTTCCGGCAGCACAAACCGACCCAGGGGCGTCGCACACGAGAGCCCGGTCCCGATCGCGGCCTGTCGCAGCGTCTCCTTGAACCCGCTGCCGCGCATCCGGGTCGTGAACATCACGATCCCTTCTTCGGTGGGAGAACTGGAGATGGTGAAATGCCGGCGATGACCCCTCGCATCGGGGAAAGAAAGCGCGTCAAGGGTGTAGGTGAGATGCTGCCCCGGAAGATATGCGAGAGGCTGCCCCCCGAGATCGAAGACAAACGAGATCACGTCGTCCGTTTCGCGACGGCGCTCCAGCAATCGTATGCGCAATGGTCATCCCCCGTGCTTCCGCGAATCCAACCTTTGCCAGGCGTGCCGATCTGCAGGCGACGGTACCGAACGGGGCGGCAGCCCCATGAAAGAACCGGACCGTGTTTTTGTGATGCGGCGAGGCCCGCCAAGGTTTTCCCTGGCGGGCCTTTTTTGTTGCGGCTCCCGCATGCAGGGCTCGTCCAGCCGTTCATTCCGGGGCCGTAGATCGCGGGCCTTATCGTTATCAATTGGAGAGCCAGTGCTTTTCAGGCCGGCGGATGGGGCTTTCCCCCACCGATCGTTGCGACGCAACCGAGAGAAGGCCCAACTCCGTGCTCTTTCCTTCAAAATACATTTCTCCGACTCGATCCGCGGCCGCGTTCCCCCGGATCGTCTGGCCGTTGGACGCCGCAACGCCCCGTTCTCTTACCTTCCGGGCCAGCGAAACCGCTCCGGCGAGCGACACATCGTATCGAAACAACCGACATGCGGGCATAAAAAAGGGCATTTTGTCGGCGTGCACCAGTCAGGAAAGGAGCGCGTCCCTTGGCTGTCCAGGTGAACCAGCAGGCGCCGGGCTTCGAACTGTCAGCGGTCGTGGGGACCAAGTTCCGGAAGATCAAGCTGTCCGACTACAAGGGGAAGTGGGTCGTCCTGTTCTTCTACCCCCTAGACTTCACTCCCGTCTGACACTCGGAGATTCTCGAGTTCTCCCGGCGGGAGGGCGAATTCGCAGCGGAAGACGCGCAGGTCCTGGGGGTCAGCACGGACAGCAAGTTTTCCCATTTGGCGTGGATCCACCAGGAGTTGGGGGAATTGAGGTATCCCCTGCTTGCGGATTTTACGAAGCAGGTTTCGAGGGAGTACGGGGTCTTGCTGGAGCGGCTTGGGGCGCCGCTGCGGGGGACGTTCCTCATCGACCCGGACGGGCTCCTACGGGCCTACAGCGTGCAGGACTTGACGGTGGGAAGAAACGTCGACGAGATCCTGAGGCTCGTTTCTGCGCTGAAGACCGGAGAGCTGTGCCCCGTCGGCTGGCGCCCCGGGGAGGTTCACCTGCCTCCCTTGCCGAAAAATTCCTACAAGTGACGGTTTGAGGGGAACGGCTGACGCACGCGGCCGCCTGCCACTCGAATGCCGTTGTTGGAAGTTCGGCCACCCCGCGGCGGGTTCGCAACCTGTTACATTCAGGGAGCCAAATGGTCCGCGGTCGGGCGATCCTTCCGGCTTCCGGGAAAAGGGATCTCAATTCCTGGCGGCGCGCATCCGCCACCAGGCGCCGCCGATGACAAGGACGGCGATCGCTGACAGGACGACCGAGAGCAGGAAGTAGTCCGCGGGCGCGATCCCCGGATGGTTGAGCTGCGCCCGGTCGATCCCGTTGAGCTGCAGGACGTACGCCTCGATGTCGGCGATCTGCTCCTGCGTCAGCGACTTCCTGTCGCCGAACGCGTGCATGTTCTTCCCCGGCCTCGGGCCGTGCATCACGGCGCCGTGCTGGAGGAACCGGTCCACGTTGGTCGCGAACGCCTCGGCGTCCGTGCTGTAGATCGAGGGAGCGATCGGCGCAAGCGCCGGAAAGGTTCCCAACGCCGAGTCGGGGTCGGCCACGTTGCCGGCCCCGGCCCGGCCGTGGCATTGGGCGCAGTAGCGCGCGAAGAGCAAGCCGCCGTGCTCCGCGCTTCCGATGATGGCGGCCGCCGGGCCCGGCGGCCCCTGGGCGACCGGCGCGGGGCGGGGCGCGGGCGGCGGGTCGGCCGGCGCGCGTGCCGGCCGCGCGGGATCGGGACTCGCGGTGTTCGGGGAAGCGTCGGCTCCAAGGCTCATCAGGTAGTCGACGAGGTGGTCCGCGTCGGCGCGGCTCAACGAAGGGAAGCCCGGCATGATCGTCTGCGGATTGTGCGCCTTGGGGTCGCGGATCTGGTCGATCAGCCACTGCCGGGAGCGGCCCCGGCGCGCCTCGTTCGTCAGGTCGGGGCCGACGGCTCCCCCGGCGCCGTTGACGCTGTGGCATCCGCCGCACCCCAGGGACGCGAACAGCGCCTCCCCCCCGCGGGCGCTCGCGGACAGCGTCGAGGGGGCGCCGGTCGGGGCGGGCGCGGCCCCGGGGGAGGTCCCCTCCGAATGGCTCCGGTACCCGGCGACGGTGATGGCCAGCACTCCCGCCACCCACGCCGTGCCGGCCAGAAGCGCAGCCGGGCGGCGGCGCGGGCTGCGCTCCTCCCGGCGGTCGAAGAAGGGCAGCGAGGCCAGGAGGGCGAGCCCGACCAGCGGAATGCCGACCGTCGCCACCGGCTCGAGCGCTCCCGGGAAGAACTTGAGCGCCTCGTAGAGGAAGAGGAAGTTCCACTCCGGCTTGGGGACGTAGGAGGTGTCCAGCGGGTCGGCCGGGCCCGCGATCGGCGCGGGCGCGTACACCGAGAGGGCGACCAGCAGGAGCAGCACGGCGGCGGCGACCACGAGGTCCTTGGCGACCTGGTCGGGCCAGAACGGGCCGGTCCGGCGCCGCTCCGCCTCGTTCCACGGGCCGACGCTGCCGAACGTGCGGAACGCGACGAGGTGGACGGCCACGATGCCCAGGATGGCCGCGGGCAGGATGCCCACGTGGAGGATGAACATCCGCGAGAGGGCGAGCTGCCCCATCCGCTCGCCTCCACGGAGGAGGTTCTTCACGACGTCGCCGACCAACGGAACGGTCCCGGCGATGCTCGTGCCCACCTCGGCCGCCCAGTATCCCCGTTCGTCCCACGGAAGGGGCGCGCCGGTGAAGACCAGCCCCGCGGTGATCAGCAGCAGCACGATGCCCGTGAGCCAGGTGAGCTCGCGTGGGCGCTTGTACGCCCCCCAGATGAAGAC
>JBLMWX010000096.1:0-9305 GCA_050257455.1 Gemmatimonadota bacterium
TGCGGGGATCGCCCCATTGGAATAAAATGGTCCGGCGATGGTCCGGAGAGCCTTCCTCCTTGCGGGTCTTCTCGCCTGCCTCCTTCTCCCGGCCGAGGGGGCCTCTCCGCCCGTGCGCCGCTTCCCGGTGTGGGCCTGCTCGGACGGCAACGGGACGATCTCGCTGTTCTGGCTGCCGGCGGGCGGCGAGTGGCCCGCGGGCGGGTACCGGCTGGAGCGCGTGTCGCGGGCCCGGACGACCCTCCTGGGCGCCCCGTTCCGCCCCGGGCAGGACGCGCAGGCGATGACCGCCCTCGACCCCGGCGACGCGGACGCCGTCCGGGCCCTGGCCGACAACATCTCGCGGGGAACGCTTTCGGAAGACGACAGGAACCGGTCCATCTCCGGCCTGGGGAGGGCCGCGTCCGCCGATGCCGCGCTCGGGCGCGCCCTCGGGGTCCGGTACACGGACGTGCCGCGGGAGAGGGGGAAACTCGTCTACCGCCTGACCGCCCTCGGCGCGGACGGCAGCGCGGGCCGCGCGATGGAGAGCGCCCCCGTCGACCCGGCGAGGCGGACGCCGGCTCCCGGGGGGCCCCTGGGATTGCGGGCGGAGCAGCGCGACGACGGCGTGGCGCTCTTCTGGTCGGACCCGCCGGCGAACGCCGTCGTCCCCGTCGTCGGATACCGCGTCTACCGGGGGGACGGCGGCAGGCGCGCGACGGCGCTCACGCCGAAGCCGCTCCTGCTCAACCGCCACCTGCGCCGCGGGGAGCCGGAGTTCGTGGATGGAACCGCGCCGGCCCGGAAGCTCTCCTACCAGGTGCGCGGCGTCGACGTCTTCGGACGCCTGAGCGCCCCCGCCCGGACCGCGATCACGGTGAAGGCGGGAAAAGTTCAGGAACGTCCCTGAACTTTTCGGGCGGGTTTCTCGTGCCTGCCGCGCACCGCGCGCTCGATGTCCCGCCGGGTCTCGCGCTCCGCGATGTCGTGGCGCTTGTCGTACAGCTTCTTCCCCCGCGCGAGGCCGATCTCGAGCTTCACGCGCGGCCCCTTGAAATAGAGCTTCAGCGGGACGAGGGCCAGGCCCCTCTCCTTCGTCTTCCCGACCAGGTAATCGATCTGCTTTCGCCGGAGAAGGAGCTTGCGGGTGCGCAGCGGGTCGATGACGCGAAGGTCGCCGTGCGAGTACGGCGTGACGTGCATGTTCTCGACGAACGCCTCGTCCCCTTTGACCATCCCGTAGGCGTCCGAGATGTTGACGCGCCCCTCGCGGATCGACTTCACCTCGTAGCCGTGGAGGACGAGGCCGCACTCGAACGACTCGAGGATGGCGTACTCGTGGCGGGCGCGCCGGTTCGTCGCGACCGTCTTCTCGGGCAGCTTCGGCTTCTCGGTCATGCCCGCTCGTGGAGGCGCCGGCCGCCGACCGCGGTCAGGAGGACCCGGGGGCCGTCCGTCCTTTCGAGAAGATTCCGGGACGCGGCCGCGCCCTCGCCCCCCGCGTCCTCGACCAGGACGAAATCCGCGGGGGCCCCGGGCCGCAGCGTTCCCCCGGCAAGGCCAAGCGCCCCGGCCCCGTTCTCCGTCGCGGCCCGGAACAGCGCCCGGCACAACGCGGCCTCGCCGAGGGCACCCCGGTAGATCGCGCGCGCCGCCCGCATTTCCTCCCAGAGGCTCCCGTCGGGCACGGACGCCGCGCTGTCGGTCCCGAGCGCAAAGGGAATCCCGGCGTCCACGAAGTGGGTCACGTCGGGCAGCCCGTTCCCGTGGGCGGCGTTGCTTCGCGGGCACAGCACGAAGCGCGCGCCGCCCTCCCGCAGATCGGAGACGTCCGCCCGGGACAGGTGGACATTATGCACCAGGAGCAGGCCCGGCCGCAAAAACCCGGCCCCGGCCAGGTAGCGGGGGATCGTGGCCCCGATCCCGCGGAAGAAGGAGACGTCCCGGCCGACCGCCGGGTAGAGCCGGGTCGCGATCTCCCCTCCGCCCGTCCGCAGGAACTCCATCTCGGCCGGCGATTCGGCCAGGTGCAGGGCGGCGGGCAGCGACCGCCGCGACGCCAGCTCCGCGATCATCCGGAGGAGGACGGGCCCGACGGTGTACAGGGCATGGGGGGAGACGCCCGGCGCGACGAGCGGGTTGCGCGCGCCCGCCGCCGCGATCGCTTCGAGCGCGTTCTCCACGGAGGCCAAGGTGGCGGGCGCGGCCTCGTCCGCGAACCCGATCCCCTCCGCGAGGACGCGCGCCCGCAGGGGGCACGCCGCGTACGCCGCCGCGTCCGGCCCGGCGATCTCGCCGACGGCGGTCGTTCCCGCGGCAAGCGACTCCGCAGCCGCCGACGCGAGGTTTCGCGCGAACTCCTCCGGCGCCGCCCCGCGCTTCCACGCGACGATCCGCAGGATCCATTCGACGAAGGCGCCCGGCGGCGCCTCCTCCGCGGAGAGCCCGGGGAGACGCGGGATCTGGAGGTGGGCATGGGCGTTGACGAGGCCGGGGACGATCGCGGCGCCCGGCCACTCGAGGCGCTCCGACCCGGCCGGAACCGACCGCCCGACATCGGCCGGGGAGCCGGCGGCAACGACGACGCCGTCGACCACGCCGACGGCGCCGGGGGCGACGACCGTCCCGGCATCGACGAAAAGGCGCGAGGCGGCGTAGACCGCCCCGCGCCCCGGATCTGCGCGGCCTGCCATGCGGACGCTCCCGAAAAGCCGAGGGACGTTCCTGAACTTTGCCGGCGAGCCGCCCCGCAAGGTTCAGGAACGTCCCTGGAACTTTCGCCTCAGCTCTTCACGGCGGCGACGCGCGGCCGCTGGCTCGCGGACTCCACTTTCCGCTTCACGTTCGTGATCCGGTTGGCCTTGTCCACGTAGACCAGGGTCGGCTGGAAGTCCGCCAGCTCCTTCTCGTCGTACGTGGCGAACGAGGCGATGATCACCAGGTCGCCCTTGCTCACCTGGCGCGCCGCGGCGCCGTTCAGGCAGATCACGCCGGAGCCGGCCTCCCCCTCGATCACGTAGGTGGTGAACCGGTTCCCGTTGTCCACGTTCCAGATGTGGACCTGCTCGTATGCGACAAGGCCGGCCGCGTCCATCAGCGTCCGGTCGACCGTCACGCTCCCCTCGTAGTGCAACTGGGCGTCGGTGACCGTCGCCCGGTGGATCTTGCATTTGAGCATCGTGCGCATCATCACGAGTCCCCCCCTTCAAGGGTGATGTTGTCGATCAGTCTCGCCGGCCCGACGCGGGCGGCCACGAGGATGGTCGCCCGGTCGACGCGGCCGTCGAGCGGCAAGAGCGTCTCCGGGTCGCGCGCCTCGGCGTACTCGAACTTCGCGCGGCGCTCCCCCTCGATTTCCGCGCGGGCGGCCGCGGCCAGCGCCGCCGCGTCCCGCTCTCCCGCGGCGAACCGCTCCCGCGCCCGGGAGAGCCCCCGGTACAGGCAAAGGGCCGCCTTGCGGTCGTCTCCCTGCAGGTACCTGTTCCGCGAGCTCATCGCGAGCCCGTCGGCCTCGCGGACGATGGGGGCGCCGACGATCTCCACGTCGATGTTCAGGTCCCGCGCCATCCGCCGGATGACCGCGAGCTGCTGGAAGTCCTTCTCACCGAACACCGCCACGTGCGGCTTGCCGATCGAGAGCAGCTTCGCGACCACCGTCGCGACACCGCGGAAGTGTCCCGGGCGCGACGCGCCGCACAGCCCCCGCGAAACCTCCACGACGTCGACCACGGTCTGGAACCCCGCCGGGTACATGTCGGCCGCCGAGGGAACGAAGACCGCGGACGTCCCGGCGGCGCGCAGCATCGCCAGGTCCCGCTCCTCGTCCCGCGGGTACTTCTCGTAATCCTCGCCCGGTCCGAACTGCGTCGGGTTGACGAAGATCGTTGCCGCCACGGCGTCGCACCCGCGCTCCCGCGCGATCCGCACGAGACTCATGTGCCCCTCGTGGAGGGATCCCATCGTCGGGACGAGCCCGATCCGCTTCTTCTTCAGGCGCAGCGCGTCGGCCCACGCCTGCATCTCCAGCGGTCGGCGGAAGATCTCCATCAGAACGAATGCTCCTTGCCCGGGAACGTCCCGCCCCGGACCTCCTCCGCGTACGCCTTGACCGCGTCCGACACCGGCTTCGCGAGCTCGGCGAACCGCTTCACGAACTTCGGCCGGAACTCTTCGAACAGCCCCAGAAGGTCGTGCATCACGAGGACCTGGCCGTCGCACCGGGCCCCCGCGCCGATCCCGATCGTGGGGATCTCGAGCCGCGCCGTGATCTCCGCCGCGAGGTCCGACGGCATGCCCTCGAGGACGACCGCGAACGCCCCCGCCTCCTGCACCGCCTGGGCGTCGTCGAGGAGCCGCTCCCGCTGCGCCTCGGCCTTCCCCTGGATCCGGTATCCGCCCATCCGGTGGATGGACTGGGGGGTGAGCCCCACGTGCCCCATCACGGGGATGTCGCACGCGACGATCGCCCGGATCGTCGCCTCCACGTTGCGCCCCCCCTCGAGCTTGACGGCCTCGGCCCCCGCCTGGAGGAGCCGGCCGGCATTGCGGATCGCGTCGTCTTTCCCCGCCTGGAAGGAGAGGAACGGCATGTCGGCGATGAGCAGGGCCCGCTTGCGACCGCGGGCGGCCGCCCCGGTGTGCCGGACCATGTCGTCCATCGTCACCCCGAGCGTGTTGGGCAGCCCCAGCACGACCTGGCCGAGGGAGTCGCCGACGAGGATCGCGTCAACCCCCGCGTCGTCGAAGATCCCGGCGAAGACGGCGTCGTAGGCGGTAATCACGACGATCTTGCGCCCCTCGTCCTTCATCCGGGCGAAATCGAGGATCGTGGTCTTCCTGATCGCCGCCAACTGGCTCCCCGTCTGCTTCCTTTATGAACGGCCCAAACAAAAAGGCCCTCCGGAACCGTATCCGGAAGGCCGTTGCACACCATCGGCCCGCAGGGGCAACTTTCAGAGCCGTCCCCCCCGCGTCTCCTGACGATCCCGTCTTGGTCCGGCGCTACCTGGATCCCAGCGGTATGTAGTGTTGCGTCCCCCTCTTCGCACTCTTGACTTCTCTCACGAGATGTTCAAGGTCGCGGGGACTTTCCACAAAGTCGATCTCGCTCGTGTTCACGACCAGGAGCGGGGTCTCGTTGTAGTGGAAAAAGTATTCGTTATAAGCATCACTCAGGGTCCGGAGGTAGTCAAGGGAAATGTTCCTCTCGTACTCGAACCCCCGTTTCCGGACCCGCGACAGAAGCACTTCCGGCCGGGCCTGGAGGAAGATCACGAGGTCCGGTCGGGGTACGGTCGGCGCGAGGAGCCTGTAGACCATCTCGTACAGGGCGATCTCGTCGTCCTCGAGATTCAAGTACGCGAAAATCTTGTCCTTTGCGAGGACGTAGTCGGAGACGACCCCTCCCTCGAAGAGGTGGCCCTGGGCGAGCTCCCGCTGCTGGCGGTACCGGGACAGGAGGAAGAACAGCTGCGTCTGGAAGGCATACTTGCGCCGGTCCTCGTAAAACCGCTCGAGAAACGGGTTGTTGCCCGCTTCCTCCTTGACGAGCCGGACGCCGAACTTGTTGGCGAGGATCTTGGCGAGGGACGTCTTCCCGACGCCGATCGCCCCTTCGATCGCGATGTACCGGGGAATCTTGGGATCGGCCATTTCCGGACAATTGTATGCGGCAGGGGACCCGAAAGTCCACAGGATTTCATGAACGGGCCGGCCGCCGCCTCCGCCCGCGCCCCGCGGTGCGAGCGGAGGCGGCCCCGGAGGGGCTAGGAAGCGTCCCGCGGCACGTCGCCGAGGGGAAGCGACCGGGCGAGGGCGAGAAACTTCTCCGGGGGAACCGTCTCGGCCCGGGCGGCCGGGTCCACGCCGGCGGCAAGCAGGAGGTCGCACCATTGCGCGCTCCCCCCGGGGAGGAACGGGACGGGGGCGTTCCGCAGGGTCTTGCGGCGTTGCGCGAAGGCGGCGCGGACGACCGCCTGGAGGCGGCCGAAGTCGGCGTCCGGGATTCCCGGGCGGAACCGGACGGCGACGACCGCCGAGTCGACGTCCGGCGACGGCGTGAAACAGGTGCGGCGTACGGCGAACTCCTCCCGCGCCTCCGACAGCACCGCGAGGTAGACCGACAGGATCCCGTACTCCTTGCCGCCGGGGGGCGCGCAGAGGCGCGCGACCATCTCCTTCTGAAGCATGAGGAGGGCGCGGGGGAAGATTTCCCGCAGATCGATCAGGCGCACGACGATGGGCGACGAGACGGAGTAAGGAAGGTTCCCCACGACCGTTCCCCCGGCGGGAAAGCGCCGCCGCCACTCCGCGCCGGGCACGGAGAGGAAATCCGCCTCCACGATCGCGACGGAGGAGCCGCCGTAGCGCCCGCGCAGGAAGGCGGCCAGGCCCCGGTCCACCTCGACGGCGACCGCGGGGTACCCCCCTTCGGCCAGGAGCCGGGTCAGCGCCCCGAGGCCCGGCCCGATCTCCAGGAACGGCGGCCCCATCGCGACGGCCCGGCCGACGATCTTGCGGGCGACGTTGTCGTCGTGGAGAAAGTTCTGCCCGAGGCGCTTCCGCGGAGAGAGCCCCAGCGCGCGGAGGAGGCGGCGCGGGTGGTCAGCGGGAAAATCGCGAGGCGGCATAGGCGTTGAGGTCCGGCCCGGACAGGACGCCCGCGGAGAGCCGGCGCTCCCCGAGGAGGGCGACCATCGCCGCGTTGTCGGTACACAGCGCCCGCGACGGGAGAAAGGCCTCGATCCCCGCCCGGGCGCCCTCCTCCGCGATCCGCGCGCGCAGCCGCGAGTTCGCCGAGACGCCGCCGGCGAGGACGACGCGGGGGATCCGCTCCCGCGCGGCGGCCGCGAGCGCCTTGCCCTGCAGCACGTCGACGATGGCCTCCTGGAACGAGGCGGCGACGTCCTCGATCCGCGCCGCCCGCCCGTCGGCGGACGCGATGAAGGTGCGCAGCGCGGTCTTCAGCCCCGAAAAGGAGAAGTCGGGCGACGCGGGCGCGAGCCACGCCCGCGGGAAGGGGTACCGCGCCGGGTCGCCCGCCGCGGCGAGCCGGTCGATCGCGACGCCCCCGGGATACCCCAGCCCCAGGAGCTTGGCCGCCTTGTCGAACGCCTCCCCTGCCGCGTCGTCCCGCGTCCCGCCGAGGAAGGCGACGCCGTCCCAGGACGCCACGCGGAACAGGGAGGTGTGTCCCCCCGAGACCAGCAGGGCGATGAACGGAAAATCGACCGGCCGCTCGAGGAAGATGGCGAAGATGTGCGACTCCAGGTGGTCGGCGCCGTAGATCGGCTTCCCCCACGCGTGGGCGAGCGACTTGGCGAAGCACAGCCCCACGAGCAGCGACCCGATGAGCCCCGGGCCAGCCGTCACCGCGATCCCGTCGATCTCCCCGCGCCCCGACCGCGCCTCGGCAAGCGCCTTCTCCACGACGGGGACCACGGCGCGGATGTGCTCCCGCGAGGCGAGCTCCGGAACCACGCCGCCGTAGAGGGCGTGGACGTCGACCTGCGAGGAGACGACGTTGGACAGGAGCCCGGCGGCCGCGTCGTAGACGGCGGCGGCGGTGTCGTCGCACGAACTCTCGATCCCCAGCACGCGCACGGGAGCGGACCTACCGCGCGGCGGGCGCGCCGGCGCGATGCGATGCGGACAGCGGCATCAGAGGATGTTCGCGGCGAGCTCGGCGAGCGGGGACCGCTCGCCCTTGACGAGCATCACGTGCCCGGCCAGCGCCTCCCCCTTGAACTTCTCGACGATGCAGGAGAGCCCGTTGCTCGCCGAGTCGACGAAGGGGTTGTCGATCTGGTACGGGTCGCCGGTCAGGACGACCTTGCTGTTCTCCCCCGCCCGGGTGAGGATCGTCTTCACCTCGTGCGGGGAGAGGTTCTGCGCCTCGTCGATGATGATGTACTGGTTCGGGATGGACCGCCCCCGGATGTACGTGAGCGGCTCGATCTCCAGGATCCCGAGGTTGATGAGCTCCTGGTACCCGCGCAGCCCCTGGCGCTTGCGCCGGTTGTACCCGAACAGGTACTCCACGTTGTCGAAGATCGGCTGCATCCAGGGCTTCAGTTTCTCCTCGACGTCCCCCGGGAGAAAGCCGATGTCCTTCCCCATCGGGAAGACGGGGCGGGACACGAGGAGCCGCTGGTACGCCTCCTCGTCGGAGGTCTTGCGCAGTCCGGCCGCGATCGCGAGGAGCGTCTTCCCCGTCCCCGCCTTTCCCGCCAGCGTCACGAGCTTGACGGAGTCGTCGAGGAGGAGGTCGAGGGCGAACTGCTGCTCCTTGTTGCGCGGCCTGACCCCCCACACGTCGTCCTTGAACGCGGGAATCGCGCGGACCTTCTTCCGGGCGGCGTCGTACCTCCCGAGGGCGGACGCCTGGCTGCCCGCATCCCTGAGGATCAGGTACTCGTTCGGGTACGGGTCGGCGTCCGGCGGCAGGACCCCGTCGCCCGCGGCGTAGTACGCGTCGATCCACGCCTTGTCGACCGCGACCTCGCGGAACCCCTGGTAGAGCTCCTCGATCTCCACGCGGTCGCTCTCGTAGTCCTCGGCGCGCAATCCCAGGGCATCCGCCTTGATCCGGAGGTTCGTGTCCTTGGAGACCACCACCACGGGGGTGGCGTTGTCCCGGACCCGGACGCCGAGCGCCACGGCGAGAATCTGGTTGTCCTCGCGGTTCCCGGAAAGCTCCGCGGGCAGGAGCCGCGCGCCCTCCCCGTCGAAGGCGACCCTCAAGGTCCCGCCGCTCTCGAGGACGATCCCGTCCGCGAGGCTCCCCGTCCTGCGGATCCGGTCGATGAACTTCGACACCGTCCGGGCGTTGCGCCCGAGCATGTTGAGGTCCTTTTTGAAGTGGTCGAGTTCCTCGATGACGGTGATGGGGATGATGACCCGGTTGTCCTGGAATTTGAAGATGGCCATCGGATCGTGCAAGAGGACGTTCGTGTCCAGCACGAAGTTCTTGATCATCCAGCCTCCGTCCGCGTCGGGTTCACTTCAGCTCGGCGAGCTTCTGGCGGGCCTTCCCCGCCGCCGGGGACTTCGGGTACTTGGTCAGGAGCAGCTCGAGGACGATCCGCGCGTTCTTCGCGTCCTTGAGCGCCTGGAAGGAGAGCCCCTGCTTGAACATCGCGTCCGGGGCCTTGTCGCCGTCGGGAAAACGGTCGATCACGTCCTGGAAGGAGAGGATCGCGTTCTCGAAATCCTTCTCCGCGTAGAAGGTCTCGCCCTTCCAGTAGTAGACGTTCTGCATGAGCCGGTTGTCGGGGTACCTGGCGGCGAAGGCGGACAGGACCTCGCGGGCCTTGCGGGTCTCG
>JBLMWX010000097.1:0-7260 GCA_050257455.1 Gemmatimonadota bacterium
TCCCCGTTCACGACGATGTCCACGGCCCCGCCCGCGCCTCCCGCGGCTTCCGTCAGAAGTGCTGGTCCTTGTCCCCGGCGAGGACCCGGTCGAGCTTTCGCTCGAACGCCGCCCGCAGGGGCGAGCCGGCCATCTCCCGTCTCCCCGCCGCCACCGCCGCGAGGCACGCACCCCGCAGGGAGGGGTCGTCGGACGCGACGGCGTACTCGGCGAGCGAGAGGAGGGCGTTGGGGAGGCAGAACCCCCGGATCTCCCCGTCGATCGCCATCCCCGTGAACGCGTGTCCCGTGCGACCCGTCCGGTAGCAGCTCGTGCAGAGCGACGGGACGTAGCCGCGCGCGAGGGCCATCCGGACGATCGCCTCGAGCGGCCGCGTGTCGTCCACCGTGAACTGCTCGGACTCGCGCCGGCGCGTGCCCTCCGCGTAGCCGCCCGGATCGGTCTTCGACCCGGCGCTGATCTGCGTGGCGCCGAGGTCGAGGACCTTCTCGCGGAGCGCCGCGGGCTCGCGGGTCGTCACGACGATCCCGGCCGGCGGCGCCGCGAGGCGGTAGAGGACGACGATGCGCTCGAACGCCGCGTCGGACACGGGATGCGGCGCGGACGACAGGGGGGAGCCGAGCGCCCTCCTGAACCGCGGCACCGAGATCGTGTGGGGGAACGTCCCGAATCTCTCGAGGAGGTGCTCCGCGTGGCGGATCACGGAGAGCGCCTCGAACTTCCAGTCGTAGAGGCCCAGGAGGGCGCCGACGCCGACGTCCCCGAACCCCGCCTCCATCGCGCGGTCCATGCAGGTGATCCGCCACGCGTAGTCGGCCTTCGGGCCGGACGGGTGCATCGCGGCGTACGTCCCCGGGTGGTACGTCTCCTGGAACACCTGGTAGACGCCGGCCCCCGCCTCCTTGATTTCGCGCAGCGCGTCCACGGGCATCGGGGCCGCGTTCACGTGGAGGATGCGCATCCCCGTCTCCCGGTAGATGGCGCGCACGGTTTCCGCGATGTAGGCCGCCTGGCTCGCCGCGGGATGCTCGCCGGTCACGAGGAGGAGCCGGCGAAATCCCTTGCGTTCGAGGAACCGCGCCTCGGCGGCGGCCTCCGCCGGGGAGAGCGTGATCCGCCGCGCCTCGGGATTGTCCTTCCGGAAGCCGCAGTAGAGGCAGTTGTTGCCGCACGCGTTGGAGAGGTACAGGGGCGCGAAGAGGACGAGGCGCCGGCCGAAGACCTCCTCCCGGACGGAGCGCGCCATCGCCGCCGCCGTCTCCCACACCATCGGGTCGTCGGTGAGCACGAGCCGCGCCGCCTCGGGAAGCAGGAGGCGACGGCGCGCCGAGAGGGTCCTGAGGAGCGCGAACGCCTCCCGCCGGCGGAAGGGGGACGCCTCGTCCAGGAGGCGGGAGATCCCGTCCGCCCGGACGGGCAGGGACGGGTCTTGCAGGCACTGGATCCCGGTCTGCATCGCGGCGGCCTCTTCCCCTCAAAACGAAAAACCGCGCCCCGAAAGGCACGGTTCGTAGAGAATCGCGCTCCCTGCGCCGGCATTACCCGGATCAGGTTCGACGGGTTGCCCGCGGCACACGCGGGCTCTCAGCGAAAGCACCCCTGGCGGTATGCGACCATGATACGTCCGCGGATTCGCCGTTGTCAAATGACGCGCCGCACGTTCCCGCGCAGGCGCCGCGCCTTTACTTGTCCGGGAGCGTGAAGTAAAATTGCCTGGATTCGCCCGATTTCGGAACCACGAGGTGCGCGTTTGGCGAGACCCACGGCGGCCGAAATCAGCCTTTCGGCGCTCCGTCGCAATTTCCGGATCATCCGCTCCCTTCTCCCCCCCTCAAGCTCGGTCCTCGCGGTCGTCAAGGCCGACGGCTACGGTCACGGGGCGGCGCCCGTCGCCAGGGCGCTGTCCGCGGCGGGCGCCCGGATGTTCGGCGTCGCCACGGTCGAGGAGGGCGTGGAGCTCCGGGAGGCGGGCATCGCGGAGCCGATCGTCGTCCTCGGGGGAGCGGACGAGACCCAGGCCGAGGAAGCGCACCGGGGCGGGCTCTCCCCGGCGGTCTTCGAGGCCGGCCAGATTCCGTACCTGGCCCGGATCGCGGCCGCGCGGTCGCGTCCCTTCGCGGTGCATCTCAAGATCGACACGGGGATGGGGCGGCTCGGGTTCCTCGCCGCGGGCGCGCCGGCGGCCGTGGACCGGCTCGCCGCGGAGAAGGCGCTGCGCGTCGAGGGGGTCATGACGCACCTCTCCTCGGCGGACGGCCTCTCGGGCGAGGACCGGGAATTCACCCGGGGCCAGCTCGCCGCGTTCGCCGGGCTTCTCCCCCGGGTCAGGAAGGCCCTGGGGGGCGGCGTGCTGTCGCACGCGCAGAACAGCGCCGGGATCATTCTCCACCGGGAGCCGGCCTTCGACATGGCGCGCCCGGGGATCACCCTCTACGGGAGCCTTCCGGCGGACGGGGTCGGAGCGGACCTCGGTCTGGCGCCCGTCATGCGGCTCGTCACGAAGATCGTCTCCCTCAAGGAGCTGCCGGCGGGGCACCCGGTCAGCTACGGCCGCCATTACAGCCGGCCGGAAGCCCGGCGCATCGCGGTCGTGCCCATCGGGTACGCGGACGGCTACAGGCGCTCCTTCTCCAACGCCGCGTCGATGACGGTGATGGGGAAAGCGGCCCCGGTCGCCGGCCGGGTCTGCATGGACCACACCATGATCGACGTCACCGGCATCCCGGGGGCGTCGGTCGGGACCGACGTGGTCGTGATGGGCGCGGGGGCCCAGTCCGCGGACGACCTCGCGCGCATCGCCGGGACGATCCCGTACGAGATCCTCACCCAGGTCGGGCGGCGGGTCCCGAGGCGCATCGTTGACTGAAGGCCGCGCCAGCAACGGCCTGCGGAGGGTCGTGGAAGCCCTCGGCCGCCGGGTCTTCCGGATGGTCGAGGACCTGGGCAACGTCTTCGCCCTCCTGCTCCAGTGCGTCGCGTGGCTTCTCCGGCCCCCGTCGGAGTTCCGGAACATCGTCAAGCAGATGGAGGAGGTGGGCATCCGCTCCATGCCGGTCGTCCTCGTGACGGCGACGTTCACGGGAATGGTCCTCGCCCTCCAGAGCTGGTCGGGGTTCCAGCGGTTCCAGGCGACGAGCTTCGTCGGGTCGGTGGTCGCCCTCTCCATCACCCGGGAGCTGGGTCCCGTCTTCGCCGGGCTCATGGTGTCCGGGCGCGTCGGCGCGGCGATGGCCGCCGAGCTCGGGACGATGAAGGTCACCGAGCAGGTCGACGCACTCGTCACCCTGGCCACCAACCCGGTCAAGTACCTCGTCGTCCCGCGGGTCGTCGCGGCCACGATCGTCCTGCCGATCCTCGTGGTCTTCGCCGACCTCGTCGGGATCCTCGGGGGGTACTTCGTCTCCGTCTACCTCCTCGGGGCGAACCCCTACGTGTACGAGAGCAAGACGTACCAGTACCTGGAGTTCAAGGACATCTACACGGGCCTCGTCAAGGCGGCCGTCTTCGGCTTCCTCATCGCCCTCATCTCCTGCTACAACGGCTTCATCGCCCAGGGAGGCGCGGAAGGGGTCGGGCGCGCGACGACGCGGGCGGTCGTGGCGTCGTCGATGGTCGTGCTCATCTCGGACTACTTCATGACGTCGCTCATGTTCTGAAAGGGGGCGTCCCGCGCCTTGATCTCCATCAGCGGGCTCTCGAAGCGGTTCGGCGAGAAGGTCGTCCTCGACGGCCTCGACCTCGAAGTCCCCAAGGGGAAGAACACCGTCGTCATCGGGGGGAGCGGGACGGGCAAGTCGGTGCTCATCAAGTGCGTGGTCGGGCTCCTGCGGGCGGACGCCGGGTCGATCCGGGTGGACGGGGAAGACGTGACGAAGATGGACGAGCGCGAGCTCGTGCGCGTGCGCCGCAAGTTCGGGATGCTCTTCCAGGGGGCGGCCCTGTTCGACTCGATGACCGTGGGCGAGAACGTGGCCTTCGCCCTGAGGCGGCTCGCCCTGTACCCGGACCGGCAGATCCCCGACGTGGTCGAGGAAAAGCTCTCGATGGTGGGACTGCGGAACATCCAGCACCTGATGCCGTCCGAGCTGTCGGGCGGGATGAAGAAGCGCGTCGGGCTCGCCCGGGCCATCGCGGCGGAGCCGGAGATCCTCCTCTACGACGAGCCGACGACGGGGCTCGACCCGATCATGGCGGACGTGATCAACGACCTCGTCGTCTCGCTGCGGGAGTCGCTCGGCGTGACGTCGATCTCCATCACCCACGACATGGCCTCCGCGTACAAGATCGCGGATCAGATCGCGATGCTGTATAAAGGAAGGATCATCGAGACGGGGACGCCGGCGGAGATCCGGGACAGCCAGAACCCGGTCGTTTCCCAGTTCGTGCACGGGCGGGCGCAGGGTCCGATCACCGCGGAGCACGAGGAGTTCGTGCGGTTCGTCCGCCGCGCGGGCGAGCCGGACCCGGGCCGCCCAGGGGGGGGCTGATGTCGCGAGAAGCCAAGGTGGGGATCTTCGTCCTCCTGGGGCTTGTCATCCTCACCTATTTCACGTTCCGCGTGAGCAAGTGGGGCGGGATCGGGGAGAAGGGTTACAGGGTCACCGTGGACTTCGAGACGGCCGCGGGGCTCGAGCCCAAGGCGAACGTCAAGATGGCCGGCGTGCCCATCGGCAAGGTCGAGGAGATCCAGCTGGTGGGGAACCGCGCGCGCCTCGTCCTGCGGATCCAGAAGGGCGTCCACATCCCCCTCGACTCGGTCGCGTCGATCCAGACGCAGGGGCTGCTCGGCGAGAAGTACGTGGAGATTCTCCCCGGGCAGGAGACGACCCGGATGCTGCCCCCGGGAGGCCGCATCGCGAACACCGTTCCCCCGACGAACCTGGACGAGATCGTCCGCAAGGTGTCGCAGATCTCCGACGACCTGAAGAAGTTCACGCAGTCGCTGTCCGAGACGTTCGGAACCGAGGAGGGGAAGAAGGCGCTCCAGGACATCCTGAAGAACGTCCGGGAGACCACCGCGGCGCTGAAGACCGTCGTGGTCGCCAACGAGGATCGGATGAACCGGATCCTCGCCAACGTCGACACCCTCTCGGGCGACCTCAGGGAGATCGCCTCCGCCAACAAGGAGGACCTGCGCGCGTCGATCGCGAACCTGCGTGCCTTCTCCGAGACCCTCAAGAACGAGACGCCCGGTCTCGCGAAGAAGCTCGAGACGATGAGCGAGCAGATCAGCGGCGTCGTGGGCGAGAACCGGGAGAACCTCCGGGAGGGCATCGCAAACCTCAAGAGCGCCTCGGCCAAGCTCGACAACACGCTCGAGACCGCCCAGGCGGTCCTCGCCAAGATCGACCGCGGCGAGGGAACCCTCGGGAAGCTCCTGACCGACAACACCGTGCACGACTCCCTCGCCAAGACCCTCGACGGGATCAACCGTTTCGTCCGCAAGGGGGAGTCGCTGAAGACGTTCCTCGACTACCGGCTCGAGTACCTGGCCGAGCCGTCCGACTACAAGCATTACGTGAGCCTGCGCCTCCAGCCCGCCGAGGACAAGTACTACCTGCTCGGGGTCGTCGACGACCCGCGGGGGCGGTTCGACTCCACGATCACGACGACCACCGTCGACGGCGGCCCCCCGGTGACGGTGACGGAGGAGTCGTACAAGAACAAGCTCAAGTTCACGGCCATCGTGGCGAAGCGGTACTCCAACCTGACGATCCGCGGCGGGGTCCTCGAATCCACGGGGGGGCTCGGGCTGGATTACGGGCTCCTGAAGGACCGGCTCACGATCGGCGTGGACGCCTTCGACTTTTCGCGGAAGGACGCCAAGGCGCATTTGAAAGTGTTCGGGAACTATGATATCGTGAAAAACCTTTACGTCACGGGCGGCGTGGACGATATCCTCAATGACAATAAGGACTTGCGGACCTTCTTCCTCGGCTTCGGGATCAAGTTCGCGGACGAGGACCTGAAGACCGTCCTGGGCGCGGTCCCGGTCAAGCCCTGAAGCGGGGCGCCGCGGCCGGACCCGGGCCGGCGGCCCCCGGCAGCGCGGCGCCGTCCCGGAATGCCGTCGAATCCGGAAATCGAAGAATCATCCTTGAAGGAGAGGCGAGGCACCATGGCGAGAATCCATCGGGCGATCTTGAGCGTGTCGGACAAGACCGGGATCGTTGAGTTCGCGAAGGCGCTGTCCCGGCTGGGGGTGGAGCTGTACGCGTCGGGGGGCACCGCGAAGCTCCTCAAGGAGAAGAAGGTCCCGGTCCGCCTCATCGAGGAGTACACGGGCTTCCCCGAGATGCTGGACGGCCGCGTCAAAACGCTCAACCCGAAGATCCACGGCGGGATCCTCGCGATCCGGGGAAACCCGGCGCACATGAAGACGATCGCCTCCCACGGGATCGTCCCCTTCGACATGGTCGTCGTGAACCTGTACCCCTTCGAGGCGACCGTGGCCAGGCCCGGGTGCACCCGCGCCGAGGCGATCGAGAACATCGACATCGGCGGTCCCTCCATGATCCGGTCGGCGGCCAAGAACTGCCGGGACGTGGCGGTGGTCACGGACCCGGCCGACTACGACGACGTGCTGGGCAAGCTCAAGAAGGGGAACGGCAATCTCGACGCCGCGACCCACGAAGAGCTCGGCCGGAAGGCGTTCGCCCTCACGGCGCGGTACGACGCCGCGATCTCCAACCATCTCGGGCGCGGCGAGGGCGCCGCGGACGAGTACCCCGCCACGTTCACCGCGCAGTGGCGGAAGGTCCAGCCTCTCCGGTACGGCGAGAATCCGCACCAGACCGCGGCGTTCTACGCCGACACCCGCGTGGCGGACGAGCCGACCCTCGGCGGGTCGCGGCAGCTCCAGGGAAAGGAGCTCTCCTACAACAACATCGTCGACATCGATGCGGCGCTCCAGCTGGCGCTGGAGTTCGCGGAGCCGGCGGCGGTCGTCATCAAGCATACCAACCCCTCGGGCGTGGGGACGGCGAAGCGGCGCCTCGTCGAGGCCTTCCGGAAGGCGCGGGAATGCGACCCGGTGTCCGCGTACGGCGGCGTCATCGGCTTCAACCGGCCGGTGAACGAGGAGACGGCGAAGGAGGTCGCGGCGACCTTCTTCGAGGCGATCATCGCGCCGGCGTACGACAAGGCGGCCCGCAAGGTCCTCGCGGCCAAGGCGAATCTCCGGGTGCTCGAGACGGGCGGCGAGTTCCGTTGGGGCCGCGAGGGCGGATACGAGATGAAGAAGGTGAGCGGGGGCCTCCT
>JBLMWX010000098.1:0-23809 GCA_050257455.1 Gemmatimonadota bacterium
GGGTCAGGGCAGGAGGGCCGTCGTGAGCCAGGGGATATAGGTGATCGCGAGGACCCCGCCCAGGATGATGAGGTAGAAGGGGACGATGGACCGGAAGACCGCCGCGAGGGGCCTGTCGAACCGGTAGGCGGAGAGGAACAGGTTCATCCCCGCCGGCGGCGTTAGGTACCCGAGCTCAAGGTTCGCGAGGAAGATGATGCCCAGGTGGACCGGGTCGACGCCGAACGCCGCGGCGATCGGCGCGATGATCGGGACGACCACCACGATCGCCGAGAAGATGTTCATGAGCCCGCCGACCAGGAGCAGGAAGGCGTTGAGGGCGACCAGGAAGATGGCGCGGGAGTGGATGGTCGTCCGGACCCAGCCGAGGATCGACCCGGGCACGTCGGCGTCGACCATGTAGCTCGTCAGCCCCATCGCCGCCGCCAGCACGATGAGGACGCCGCCGATCAGGGTCGCGGATTCCGCCCCGACGCGGGAAAAATTCCCGCGCAGCGAGACCCCCCGGTGGACCAGGAGCTCGACCGACAGGACGTAGAGAACCGCCAGGGCCGCCGTCTCCACCGTCGTCGCGAAGCCGCCGAAGATCCCTCCGAGGACGATGACGGGGAGCAGAAGCTCCCACTTCGACTCCCACAGCGCCCCGCGCAGCTCCGGCCAGGAAAACGGGGTCCGGCGCGCTCCCGCTCTCAGCCCGGCGCGGACTGCCAGCGCCGCCATCAGCGCCACGAGAAGAAGCCCGGGAAGGATCCCGCCGAGGAACATCTTGTCGACCCCGACCCCGGCCACGACCGCGTAGAGGATGACCGGCAGACACGGCGGAAACAGGAGCCCGAGGGATCCCGTGGAGGTGAGAAGCCCGATCGAGAACCGGTCCGTGTACCCTTCCGCCACGAGGGCCGGGAGCAGCAGCCCGCCCAGGGCGACGATCGTCACGCCGGACGCGCCCGTGAATGTCGTGAAGAAGGCGCAGGCCAGGACGGTGACGACGGCGACGGCGCCGGGCATCCAGCCGACGAGGGCGCGGAACAGCCGCACGAGGCGGTGCGACGCCTTCCCGGCGGCGAGGAGGTAGCCGGCGAACGCGAACAGGGGGATCGTGGGAAGGGTCGGCGAGGTGACGATACGGTAGATCTCCGCCGGGATCGACGCGATCGGGACGTCGGCATGCCGGAAGAGCAAGACGGCCAGCCCGCCGACGAGGGCGAAGACCGGCGCCCCGAAGACGGCGGCGACCAGGAGCACCGCCACCGACGCGGCGAGCGCCGCGGAGCCGGTCATGACCGCCGACTGGGCGGCCCAGCCCGCCGCGACCGCCCCCGCGGCCACCACCGCGCGGCCGCGCCATGTCGGCGCGGCCCCCCGCACGAGCCGCCAGGCGATCAGGGCGAACCCGACCGGGATGACCGCCTCCGCCGCCCACACCGGGACGTGCGGGACAAGCTCCGATCCGTCGGCGCGCTCCAGGAGAACGAGCGAGACGCCGGCGGCGCACAGGAGGCCCGTCGCGGCCGCCGAGACCGCGGCGGAGAAGGCCCCGGCGACGCTCCTCAAGGAGGGCGGCAGGAGCCCCGAAAGCGTTCCCAGCGCCAGGAGGCGCTTCTCCCGGCCGGCGATGGCGGCCCCCAGGAACCCGATCCACAGGGTGCCGTGCTGGACGAGAGCCGACGACCCCGGGATTCCCGTGCGCCAGAGGCGCCTCCCGACGATCTCGAGGATCGGAAGGAGCGCCATCGCGCACAGGATGGCGATGGAGACGGCGTCCTCGAACCGCGAGGCGGCCGATGCCCGCGCCGCGCCGGCGGCGGGCAGGGGGCCTTCCTCGCCCCTCACCGGGCCCCTGCCCCCTTCGCGTGCCGGGCCCGGAACGCGTCGCGGGAGGCCCGGACCGCGTCGAACGCGTCCGCCGGGACGATCGGCCCGCGGATCCGCGGGTAGATGTCCTCGATCAGCTTCCGCCACTCCGCCCGGGCCTCCGGGGGAACGCGGCTGATCTTGAGGCCGTTCCTGACCATCACCGTCACCGCCTCCTCGTTCAGCTTCCGGATCTCCCCGCGAAGGCGCTTGCCTCCCGCCCGGGACGCCTCGAGGATCTTCGGCCGCAGCTCCGCCGGGATCTTCTCCCACGCCCGGCGGTCGATGATGGTCGCGCCCGTGAGCGGCGCGAAGTTCAGGTCCGCCATGTACGGCGCGAGGGCGAACCACTGGAACGCCAGCGCGGCAAGCGGCGTCGTGTCGAACGCGTCGATGAGGCCGGTCTGGAGACCCGGGAGGATATCGACGACCGACAGGCTCACCGGCCGGAATCCCGTCTCCTTGTAGAGCTGGACGAGGGTCGCGTCCTCCGCCCCGACATAGAGCTTCATCGCCTTGACCTCGGCGGGGCGGGTGAAGGGCTTCTGCGCGAAGAAGCGGACCCAGCCGGCGTCTCCCCAGTTGAGGACGACGAACCCCTTCTCCTCGAGGCGCCGCTCCAGCATCGGGGCGACGCGCTCGCGGACGAAGTCGAACTCCTCGTCGGAGGCGAACATCATCGGGACGTGGAGGGCGTAGAACGACCGGTCGATGGTCGCCAGCCCGATCCCCGTGACGGCGGCGGCCTGGAGCTGCCCCACCCGCATCTTCCGGATCATCGCGTCCTCGCCGCCCACCACGCCGCCGGGGTAGATGCGCAGGGCCACGGCCCCGCCGGACGCCTTCTTCCAGTCGTCCCCCATCTGCTCGAGAATCCGGTACCAGGCCGACCCTTCGGGCGCCAACGTGGCCATCTTGACGACCATGGGCCGCCCCGCCGCCGCCGGGGCGGCCGGAAACGCGAGCAGGAAGTGCCCCAGCACCGCGGCCGCGGCCGCCCTACTCCAGAAAGAGCTCATCGACCCTCCCTTTCAGCCACAACGCCCTGCGTTGCGCGGCGAGATTCGCCTGCCTGTACTCCGGCGCCGCCCCCCGGGCGTCGAAGGCGAGCGCGCGGTCCAGCAGGTCGAGAAACTCCCGCCGGTCCTGCGCCCTCACCGAAACGGTCTCCGCCATGGTGACGAGGGGCGAGGCCCTCTTCCCCGCGGACAGCGCCATCGCCCGCTCGAAATGGCGCCGCGCGCGCTCCGCCGATCCGCCCATCGCCTCGGGACGCCCGCCCTCGAAGGCGACGAAATACTCGTGGATGGCTCCCGCGTCGAAATCTTCCCGGAGCGCGAGCGCCCGCCGCATCAGCGCCTCGCACCGCGGCAGGTCCGCGAGCAGGGCCGGCTCCCCCGGGGAAGATGCGATCGCCAGGGTCCACGATGCGGCAGTCCAGTAGAGGAGCGGCACGTCCTCCTCGCCCGCCATCCGGGCGGCCCCCGCGGCGTCCTCGTGCAGCCGCGCCGGGAGACCGGGGTGCGCCGCGTCGAGCCCGCGCATCCCGTAATCCCGCGCCCGCAGGAGAAGTCGGACCGCCCTCTCCTTCCCGGCCCGCGCCGCCGCCGGGTCGGACGATTCGACCGCGTCCTGCAGGACGAAGGCCGCGGCGTACTGGGTGAACCCGCGGCAGAGGGACAGCAGCAGGCCGCGGTGGCGCGGCGCCGCGGACAGGAGCGACTCCTGCGCCTTGAGCGCGAACGGGACGGCGGCCTTGACCAGCTCCGGGTCGTCGTCGGCGGCGAAGGTCCCGCCGCCGGAGGCGGCGGCGTCGGCCGCCTTGCGGACCAGGTATGCCCGCGGCGAGCACCCGGCGACCGCGGCGAGAAGAAGAACGGCGAGAATCGCGCCCCCGGCCCTCACGGGACTACCGCTTCGGCGATTCCCGGTGCGGGATCTTCGCGATGGCCTCGCCCACCTTCTGCCCGAGCTCGCGGCGGCGGAACGGCTTCTGGAGGAACGTCTCGAACCCGGCGGCCACGATCTCCCGCAGCCGCCCGCTCTCGTCGTACCCGCTGGCGAGGATCGCCCGGGCATCCGGGGCGATCCGGCGGATCTCCGCGAACGCCTCCTCGCCCGTCATCCGGGGCATCATGAGGTCGAGCAGGACGAGGTCGATCTCGTCGCGCCGCTCCCGGAACCGCTCCACGGCCTCCCGCCCGTCCCGGGCCTCGAGGACCCCGTACCCGAACGATTCGAGCATCGCCCGCACGACGGCCCGCACGTCGTCCTCGTCGTCCGCCACGAGGACGAGCCCCGTGCCGCAGACCGGCGGCGCCTCCCGCGGTTCCGGCTCCTTCGGCATCCCCGAGGCGGCGGGGAACGCCACCGAGACGGTCGTCCCCTTCCCCGGCTCGGACCGCACGAGCACCTCGCCCTCGTGGTTCTCGACGATCCCGCGGACGGCGGCCAGCCCCATCCCGCGGCCGACGAACTTCGTCGAGAAGAACGGCTCGAAGATCCTCTCCATCGTCCCCGGCTCCATGCCGCACCCGGTGTCCGACACCTCGAGGACCGCGCGGTCCCCGGTCACCGGGCGGCCCGCCCGGACGCTCCTCGCCGCGACGCGGAGCGCTTCCGCCGCGTCGCGCGAGCCGGACCCGGCCGCCTCCCGGCGCGTCCGGATCGTCAGGGTTCCGCCGCCGGGCATGGCCTCGCCCGCGTTGAGGCACAGGCTCGTGACGACCTGCTTCAGCTGCGCGATGTCGGCGTGGGCGAGGGGGGATTCCGCGGCGAGGTCGAGCCGCAGTTCCACCGATCCCGGCAGGGCCGACTTGAGCACCGGGACGTCCTCCGAGACCACCTTGTTCAGCGCGATGATCTCCGGGCTGTATTTTCCCTGCCCCGCGTAGGCGAGCAGCTGGCGCGTCAGGACCGCCGCCCGGTTCCCCAGGCGCCCGATCAGCTCGAGGAACCGCTCGGTCTCGGCGTTGCCGGAGAGGAGCAGCCCGAGCATTTCCACGGCCCCGTTGATCCCCGCCAGGAGGTTGTTGAACTCGTGGGCGACGCCTCCCGCCAGCATCCCGATCGTCTCGCCCTTCTGCCCGTCGACCAGGCGGGTCTCCATCCGCTTCCGGTCGGTGATGTCGCGGGTGACGCGGACGATCTGCCGCACGCGTCCGCGGTCGTCCGGCACCGCCGACGAGACCGTCTCCACCTCGGCGAAGGTGCCGTCCCTGCGCCGGAGACGATGCTCGAGCGTGACGGCCCCCGCCTCTCCCGACACCAGCCGGCGGTCCCCCTCGCCGATCCGTTCGAGGTCCGCGGGCGGCAGGTACGCGCCGGCGGGGCACCCCGTCATCTCCTCGGGGCGGTACCCGAGCATCCGCTTCGCGGCGGGGCTGGCGTAGAGGTATTTGCCCGACGTGTCGTGGAGCGAGATGAGGTCGAGGGCGTTTTCGGCGAGGAACCGGTAGCGGGCCTCGGAGTCGCGGAGGCGCGCCTCGATTCGCCGCCGCTCGAGGGCGGCGGCCAGCACGGGGGCCACCCCCTCCGCGAGCCGCACCTCCTCGCGGCCCCACCGGCGGGACGCGGTGAAGGCGTGAAGCGAGAGGACGCCGAGCAGCCGCGTGCCGAACCGCAGCGGGACGAGGAGCAGCGAGCTGACCTGCCGCGGACCGAAGAACGACAGGACCGGATGGTCGGGGGGCAGATCGCCGGCGTCGGCGACGGCGAGGGTCCCGTCCGCGTTCAACCGGTCGAGCAGCGCCTCCCACGAAGGTCCGGAGCGGAAGGCCGCGCCGAGGTCGGGCCACGGACCCGGGACGGCGCTCCGCCAGACCTCGGGCTCGCCCGCCGCCGGCCCCCGGGCCGCGAGGTAGCACGCCTCGCCGCCGCACAGGGAGAGCATCTCGCGGCACACCTCGCCCAGAAGCTCTTCCATCCCGAGGCCGAGGGCGCAGATCCGGGCGATCCGCGACGTTGCGGACGCCGGCAGTCCCGCGGAAGCAGGGTCGGCCGCCCCCGGGGCACCGCCCGGGAACGGAATCGGCTTACCCAATTCGACCACCCCCAGGTCTCCAGTCGCAAAACGCTCAATTTTTCATTATGTGGCATGGCCGGCGAATGTCAACAAACCGGGGCGACCGGCCCGGCATCATAGGGAAAACGGTTGCGGAAAAACGCATCCCGGAAGGAGGAAAAACGCCCATGTGGAAAGGCCTGATGCGAACATCCGGCAGCTTCGTGGACACGGTCCTGAGGATCGCCCTCGCGGCCGTCTTCTTCCCCCACGGCGCCCAGAAGGCGCTCGGCTGGTTCGGCGGGTACGGACTGTCCGCCACCATGGGGTTCTTCACGGCACGGATGGGGATTCCCCCCCTGCTGGCCGGGCTCGACATCGCGGCGGAGTTCCTGGGGCCGATTGCGCTGTTCTTCGGAATCTTCACCCGGATCGCGGCCTTCGGGATCTTCGTCGTCATGGCGACCGCCGTGGCCCTCGTGCACGCCAAGGTCGGCTTCTTCATGAACTGGGCCGCGATATACCCCGCCGGGACCGAGGGGTACGAGTACCACGTCCTGGCCATGGCGCTCGCGTTCTCCGTGACGATCCGCGGCGCCGGCGCCGTCTCCGTGGACAGGTCCTGGGCCGGGGGACGATGAGCCGGCGCGGCGGCAGCCGATGCGCTCTCCGCCGCGGCCGGCGGGGGGCGGCGGGCCCGCGGGGCGCAGGCTTGCCCGAACCCGGTGCGGCCTGTATAAACTATACAGGGCAATGGACCTTTACCTGCGATCGCACGTCCTCGAATCCCTTCTCGCGGGAATGCCCGCCTTCATGTTCTCGCTGCGCCGCGGAGACCTTGCGCTCCTGTCCGTCTCCCGCGGCGTCGCCCCCCTCACCGGGTTCGAAGCCCGGGATCTTTTGGCCCAGCCGTACCTCTGGGCGGCGCGCATCCACGCCGGGGACCGGGAGAAGCTGGTCCGCCTCATGGCGGGCCTCTCCGCCGGCGCGTTCCTCGACGAGGAACTCCGGTTCCGGTGCGCGGACGGCAAGTCACGCTGGCTCCGGATGCGGATGACGCCCGCCCCGGGGCCGCCCGGGGACCCGCACGCCGTCGCCGGGGTCGCCTGGGCGAACGAGGAGGTGAAGAGCGCCCGGCGGAAGGCGCACCAGGGGGTCTCGATCCTCCAGTCCGCGGGCGCGCCCATCTTCTTCACCGACATCGAGGGGAAGATCCGCCTCTGGAACAGCGAGTGCGAGCGGTTCTTCGGGTGGGACGGCAAGGAGATCGTGGGGGACACGATCCACCGCCTCTTTCCGCTGCCCGCCCCGGCGGTGGCGTCGCTGATCCGGAGCGTGATCGAAGGCGGAACGGTCTCGCGCGAGGCCCGGCTCCTGACGAAGACGGGACAGGAGGCCGACACCTCGATCACGATCGCCCTCGTGCGCGACGAACTGGGCCGTCCCGCGGGCATGGTCACCCACGTCGCCGGCACCGCGGAGCGCCGGGGCCTCGAGAGCCGCCTCCAGGGGCTCGTCACGCGCCTGCGGATCATCGAGCGGGTCAACCGGATCATCGCCTCGGACTGGGACATCCGGGCGGCCCACGGGAGGATCGCGGGCGAGCTGGACAAGCTGGTCGACTTCGACCGCACGTCCATCGCCCTCTTCGACGAGGAGGAGGACGCGTTCACGGCCCTGGCGTCGGCCCGGGGCCCGGCGGACCCGGGACACGGTGCCCGCCTCCCCTTGAGCGGGTCGGCCCCGGGCTGGGTGCAGGCCCGCCGCATCACGCGCATCGACGACGACTTCACGCTGGCGGAGGACCGGTTCGCGGAGGACGCGGTCCTGGCGCGGGAGGGGATGAGGGCGCGCCTCCTGATCCCGCTGTTCGTCGGGGACCGCATCGTGGGCACCTTGAACTTCCACAGCCGCAAGGCGGGGATCTACTCGCTCGACGTGGTCGAGGAGCTCGGGAGCATCCCGGACCAGCTCGGCCTGGCGATCGAGAAATACAACATGTACACGCGGCTGCAGGGATCGGAAGAGAAGTACCGCTTTCTCTTCGAGCAGGGGCCGCCGGCGGCCACCGTGGACAGCGCGGGCCGGTTCGTCGACGTCAACGAAGGGTGCCTGCGGCTCTACGGGTACGCGCGCGCGGAGTTCCTGGCGCTGTCGCCCGGCGACCTCTCGGCCGCCCCCGGGGAGGAGGACCTCCACGCCGATGTCTTCCGGACCGGGGTGCCGCGCGAGGCGGAGGTGCTGCACCGCCGCAAGGACGGCTCCGTCTTCTGGGGATGGCTCGACGTCTTCCCGGCCTCGGAGAACCTCGTCCTGGGGCAGCTCACCGACATCACCCCCCGGAAGAACGCCGAGGAGGCCCTGCGCCGCGAGAAGGACTTCACCGCCCGCGTGCTGTCGGTCGCCAACGCGCTGATCGTCGCCCTCGACGCGGACGGGCGCGTCCTCCTCTTCAACCGGAAGTGCGAGGAGGTCACCGGGTGGCGGGAGGACGAGATCCGCGGCCATCGCCTCTGGGACGACCTCATCCCGGAACAGGGCGTCGCAGCGGTCAGGGACGACTTCGCCCGGATCGCGGAGGCGGACATCCCGGTCTCGCGCGAGAGCCCCTGGCGGACGAGGGACGGGAAGGAGCGACTCATCCTGTGGAACAACTCGGTCGCCCGGGACGAACAGGGGCGGATCCTCTGGATCATCCTCGCGGGGATCGACGTGACCGAGCAGCGCGAGCTCGAGGACCGGCTGCGACATGCCCAGAAGATGGAGGCGGTGGGAACGCTGGCCGGCGGGATCGCCCACGACTTCAACAACATCATCCAGGCCATCATGGGATACGCGACCCTCATCCGGAACCGGGGCGGGGACGCGGAGGCGTTCCGGGAGGAGCTCGACGCCATCGAGCGCGCCGGTTTCCGGGCGGCGGAGCTCACGACCCAGCTCCTCGGGTTCGCGCGCGGCGGCAAGTACGAGGTGCGCCCGACGGATCTCAACGGCGTCGTCGAGAAGGTCGTGTCCATGATCCGCCACACGTTCGACCGGTCGATCGCCATCCGGTCCGAGCTCGCGCCCGACCTCGCGGCGGTCGCGGGAGACGCCGGCCAGCTCGAGCACACCCTTCTCAACCTCTGCATCAACGCCCGGGACGCGATGCCCGAAGGCGGACTGCTTCTCATCGAAACGCGGAACGAGGCGCTGTCCCCGGACGACGCAAGCCGGATCGCCCAGGCGACCGACGGCGCCCTGCAGACCCCGGCGGGCCGGTTCGTCTCGCTCTCCGTCACCGATACCGGCGTCGGGATTCCCTCCGACGACATCCCGCGCATCTTCGAGCCGTTCTTCACCACCAAGGAGCCGGGGAAGGGAACCGGGATGGGGCTCGCGATGGCTTACGGGATCGTGAAGAACCACGGCGGCATCATGGACGTGCGCAGCTCCCCGGGATTCGGCTCGACGTTCCGGGTGCTGCTGCCCGCCTCGCCGGAGGAGGCGGCGCCCCCGGCGCACGCCGCCCCTCCCGAAAAGATCGCGGGAGGCTCCGAGACGATCCTTTTCGTGGACGACGAGGAGTCGCTCCGCCTGCTCGCGGTCGAGACGCTCGGACGGCTCGGCTACTCGGTGACGACCGCCCGCAACGGGGTCGAGGCGATCGAGATCTTCTCCGACAGCGGGAACCGGATCGACCTCGTCATTCTGGACATGATCATGCCGGGGATGGGCGGCGAGGAGACGTTCCGGCGCTTGAGGAAGCTCGCCCCGTCGGCCCGGGTCCTCGTCTCGTCGGGTTACGCCGTCGAAGGGAAGCCGGGGAACCTCCTCGCGGAAGGCGCGGCCGGCTTCCTCCAGAAGCCGTACCGCCTGGCCACCCTCGCGACGGCGGTCCGCCGCGCGCTCGATTCCTGATCCCCGCGCGTCTCCCCGCGCCGCGGGGCCGCCTATTCCTTCCAGTGGGCGCGCTCGAACCGCCGGATCTTGTCCACCCGCCTCCGGTGGCGCCCCCCGTCGAACGGGGCGGAGAGCCACGCCGCGACGATCCGCCGGGCCCGGGCGCGGGGGATCTCGTTGGCCCCCAGGACCAGCACGTTCGCGTCGTTGTGGCGCCGGGCGAGCACGGCATCCGGGATCGTCGCGACGAGGGCGGCGCGGACCCCCCGCGACTTGTTCGCCGCGATCGCCATCCCGATCCCGGACTTGCAGATGAGGATCGCGCGCTGCGCCGCGCCGCGGCGGATCATGGCGGCGGCGGCGAACCCGTAATCCGGGTAGTCGACCGGATCGGCCGAGTCGGTCCCCAGGTCCGCGAGCGGATATCCCTGCCGGGACAGGAACCCGGCGAGGTCCGCCTTCAGGGCGACCCCGCCGTGGTCCGAGGCCAGGGCGATCTTCGGGAGCGGGCGGCGCGCCGTCGTCACGTCACCCCCCCTTCCGCCAGCGCATACCGCGCGGCGCCGAGGAGTGCGGCCGTATCGTCGAGGATGACCCGGACCGGCACGCTTTCGAGAAGTTCCCGGAATCTCCCCTTGTCCCGGAAGGCGTCGAGAAACTCTCCCCACCCCAGGGCGGGCAGGATCGCCGGGGCAATCCCCCCGCCCAGGTAGATCCCTCCCGTGGCCATGACCTGGAGCGCGAGGTTGCCCGCCTGGGCGCCGTACACCGAGACGAAGAGGCGCAGCGCCTCCCGGCACGCGCCGGAATCCTTCGCGAGGCCCTCCCGCGCGATGGCGCGCGGCGGATCGTCGGCGGACAGCGGCGACGCCACCCCGGCGGCCTCCTGCATCGCCTCGGACTCCAGGAGAAACCTGTAGATCGCTTCGAGCCCGGGGCCCGAAAGGACCCTCTCCACGCTCACCCGGCCGTGGATCTCCCCGAGGTACCGCTGGAGCCGGACCTGGAGCTCGCCGCGGGGAGCGAAGTCGACGTGTCCCCCCTCGGTCGCCACCGGCAGCCACCCGGCGCCCGCCTTGACGAGGAGCGCCTCGCCGAGCCCCGTTCCGGCCGCGATGACGCCGATCGTTCCCTCGGCGGCGGCTCCCTCCTGCAGAACGGCCACCGCGTCCGGGGCAAGGAACGGGACGGCGAAGGCCGTGGCCTGGAGGTCGTTGAGCAGGAAGGCGCGCCGCGCGCCGGCCGCCGCCCGGACCTTCTCCCGGTCGACGACCCACGGAAGGTTGGTCAGGCGGCTCCGCCCGCCGTACACCGGCCCCGCGACGCCGAGGCACACGCTCTCGACCCGGGGAGAGCCGGACAGGAACTCCGCGAGGATCGCCTCGAGCGCGGGGTAGTCCCGGCTGGGGAACGAGCGCATCTCCCGCCGCACCAGCCGCCGCCCGTCCGGCTCGAAGAGGGCGAGGTTCGTCTTGGTTCCCCCCACGTCCCCCGCGACGATCGTCGCCCGCCGCTCCGGGCGCGGCCCGCCGCGCTGGGCCGTCCCGGCGGCGCGCGAGGCCGCGGGGCTGTCGGCGAGCACGGTCACCGTCCCGCGCTTCGGCGAGACCCGGGCGGCCGGCGCGGCGCCCCCGGCCATGATCTCGCCGACGGCCTCCGCCTTCTGCTTCCCCCGCGCCACGAAGACCACGCGCGCGGCGGCATTGATCACGGGCAGCGTCAGGGTGACGCGGTCGAGGGGCGGATCTCCCCCGGACGCCTCCGCGACCCACGCGGTCGCCTCCCCGAGGGCCGGCGAGCCGGGGAACAGGGAGGCGGTGTGGCCGTCGCGCCCGACGCCCAGCAGGACGGCATCGAATCTCGGGAACCCTCCGGGGGCCGCCCCGAAGAACTCCCGGAGCGCCTCCTCGTAGCGGCGGGCGCCGTCCGCCGGGGTCGGCAGGGACGTGTCGACGGGGTGGAAATTCCTCCGGGGCACGGGGGCGCGCGAGAGCAGGGTCTCCTCGATCATTCTCGCGTTGCTGCGCGGGTCCCCCGCCGGAACCCAGCGCTCGTCGACCTGGAAGAAATGGACGATGTCCCAGGGAAAGCGCTCCCGGTACGGCGGCGAGGCGAGCGCCTCGTACACGGGCCGCGGCGTCTCGCCGCCGGAAAGGGCCACCGCGATCGTCCGCCGCCCGCCCCCCGCGCGCCCGAGCGCGTCGGCGCGCTCGCGGACGATCCCCCACAGCCGGCCGGCCGCCGCCCGCGCCAGCTCCTCGGCCGTGGGAAGCACGAAGAGCCGCTTCGCCCCGCCCGCGTCGCTCACGGGTTGCGCCATCGGCGGCCCTCCCGTCCCGGGATGGCGTCGGCCTCGCCGGGCCCCCAGCTTCCCGCCGGGTAGAAGAACAGGTCCCGCCCGGGGTTCTCCTCCCACCGGGACAGGAACGGGTCGAGGAGGTTCCAGGAGATCCCGACCGTGTCGTCCCGGGGAAAGAGCGTCGCGTCGCCGAGCATCGCGTCGAGAAGGAGCCGGCCATACGCGGGCGGGCTCTTGGCCCCGAACGCCTCCTCGTAGGAGAACTCGAACTCCACCGGCTTCACGCAGATCGAGGGACCCGGGGACTTCGCCCCGACCTTGAGGAAGATCCCCTCGTCCGGCTGGATGTTGAGCACCAGGACGTTCGGCTCGATCGCGCTGCACGCCGTATCGCCGAAGAGGAGGTACGGGACCGGCCGGAAGCGGATGGCGATCTCGGAGAACGCCCGGGGGAGCCGCTTCCCGGTGCGGAGGTAGAACGGCACGCCGCCCCAGCGCCAGTTGTCGATCGTGAGCCGGAGCGCCGCGTACGTTTCGGTCAGCGAGCCGGGAGAGACGTTCTTCTCGTTCCTGTACGCGGGGACCCCCCGTCCCTCGATCTCCCCGGACGCGTACTGCCCCCTGACGCAGGCATCGCCGGCGTGCTCCGGGGAGACCGGCTCGACCGACCGGAGAAGCTTCACCTTCTCGTCCCGCACGTCCTCGGCGGCCAGGGAGATGGGCGGCTCCATCGCGACGAGCGCGAGGAGCTGGAAGAGGTGGTTCTGGATCATGTCGCGGACTGCTCCCGCCTCCTCGTAGTAGTCCCCCCGTCCTTCCACGCCGAGCGTCTCGGCGACCGTGATCTGCACGTGGTCGATGTGGTTCCTGTTCCAGAGCGGCTCGAAGACGGCGTTGCCGAACCGGAAGACGAGGATGTTCTGGACCGTCTCCTTCCCGAGGTAATGGTCGATCCGGTACACCTGGTCCTCGCGGAAGACTCCGGAGACGACGCGGGAGAGGCCGCGGGCGCTCGCCGCGTCCCGCCCGAACGGCTTCTCGATCACGACGCGCCGGAAACCGGGCAGATCGCCCGCCGGAGCGGACAGCCCCGACTCCCCGATCCGCCGGACCAGCGGCGCATAGAACTTGGGGGCCACGGCGGCGTAGAAGAGAAGGTTCCCCGGGATCCCGCGGGCCGCGCACACCTCGCGGATCCGCGACGCGAGGGACGCGACCCCCTGCGGGTCCTGGATGTCCGCGGGCTGGTAGAACAGCCCCTTCGCGAAGGCGTCCCACGACGCGGCGTCGAACTCCTTTGCCGATCTCTCCGCGAGCGCGTCCCGGAGCACGCCCCGGAACGCGTCGTCGGCGTACGGCGTCCGCGAGACGCCCAGGACCGCGAACCCCTCCGGGAGGAGCCTCTCGCGGAACAGCCCGTACAGGGCGGGGACGAGCTTTCGCCGCGTCAGGTCCCCGGACGCGCCGAAGATGAGGAGGAGACACGGGGGCGGGACGACGCCGGGCGCCGGCGCGCCCCGGAGCGCCGCCGCCTGCGCGCGGGCGGCCGCATCGGTCATGGTGTGCCCCCTTTCTCCGGCGGCGCGGGGATTCCCCCGGCCGCCCGGGCGACGATGGTCACGCGACGCCCGCGCTCCCGAGCCTCCGCCCGACCGCCGCGAGGAGCTTGTCGAACGAGTCCGCGAAGCTCTTGACGCCCTCGCGGGTCAGGGTCTCGCACACCTCCTCGATGCCGATGTCGAGGAGTCCGAGGTCGTCGAGGACCGCGCGGGCCTCCGCGTCCTTTCCGGTCAGCGCATCCCCCACCCGCCCGTGATCCCGGAAGGCGTCGATCGTCTGCGGCGGCATCGTGTTGACCGTGTCCGGGCCGATGAGCTCCTCGACGTACTTCACGTCGGAGTACATCGGGTTCTTGGTCCCGGTGCTCGCCCAGAGCGGCCGCTGGGGCCGCGCCCCCTTCGCGGCCAGGGCCTTCCACCGCGGCGAGGACACGATCTCCCGGAAGCGGGCATACGCCAGCCGGGCGTTGGCGACGGCCACGCGCCCCTTCAGCGAGATCGCCGTCTCGGCCTTCGGGGAGCCCGGCCACCGCGGGATGATCTCGTCGAGCGCCCTGTCCACCGCGGTGTCCACCCGGGACACGAAGAACGACGCCACCGAGGCGACGGCGCGCAGGTCGCGGCCCGCGGCGGCCCGGCGCTCGAGACCCCGGAGGTACGCCTGGGCCACCTCGCCGTACCGCTTCACGGAGAAGATGAGCGTGACGTTGACCGGGACGCCGCGGGCGATCAGCTCCTCGAAGGCGGGGAGCCCCTCGACCGTCCCCGGGACCTTGATGAGCACGTTGGGCCGGCCGACCAGGCGGAAGAGCTCCTCCGCGCGGGCGACCGTCTTCCCCGTGTCGTAGGCGAGCCCCGGCTCGACCTCGAGGGACACGTACCCGTCCGCTCCCCCGGTGCCGTCGTACAGCGGGCGCAGGACGTCCGCGGCGGCGCGGATGTCCTCCGCGGCAATCGCGGCGTACGCGTCGCGGACCCCCGCCCCGGCGGCCGCCAGGGCCCGGATCTGGACGTCGTATTCGTGTCCCCCGGAGACGGCCTTCTCGAAGATCGTCGGGTTCGAGGTGACTCCCCGGATCCCGTCCTCGGACACGAGGCGCGCCAGGCCCCCCGACGCGATCAGCCCTCGCTCGATGTAGTCGAGCCACGGGCTCTGCCCGGCTTCCCCCAGCGCCACCATCGGGTTCGTCGTCATCGCGCGGTCCCCCCTCATGTCCCGAGCAGCGCCCTGGCGCGCGCCGCCACGTTTTCCGCCGTGAAGCCGAACTCCCGGAAGATCCGGTCGCCCGGCGCCGAGGCGCCGAACCGGTCGATCCCGACCGCCGCCCCGCCGTCGCCCACGTACCGGCGCCATCCGAAGGTGCACCCGGCCTCCACCGAAACCCGGGCGCGGGCCGAAGGCGGCAGGACCCGCTCCCGGTACTCCGCCGGCTGCTCCTCGAACCGCTCGAGGCACAGGCCGCTCACGACGCGCGCCGCAATCCCCTCGGCGGCCAGGCGCTTCGCCGCCGCGAGCGCCACGTGGACCTCCGATCCGGTGGCGATCAGGATGACCGGGGGATCGGGTCCCCCGTCTTCTAAGATGTACGCGCCCCGGTAGACGTCGCCGTTCCGGTAGACCGCCTCGGGCGACAGGACCGGCAGTTTCTGGCGCGAAAGCACGATCGCGCTCGGCCCCGCGGTGCGCTCCAGCGCGACCCTCCACGCCGCCGCCGTCTCGTTGGCGTCGGCGGGACGCAGAACGTAGAGGTTCGGCATCGCCCGCAGCGACGCGATCTGCTCGACCGGCTGGTGCGTGGGGCCATCCTCCCCCACGCCGATCGAATCGTGCGTGAAGACGTAGATCACCCGGGCCTTCATCAGCGCCGCCAGCCGGATCGAGGGGCGCATGTAGTCGGAAAACACGAGGAAAGTGGACCCGTACGGGACGATCCCGCCGTGGCGCGCCATCCCGTTGAGGATGGCCCCCATCCCGTGCTCCCGCACCCCGAAGTGGAAGTTTCTCCCGCCCGGCGGGGCGTCCGGCAGGAAGTCCCCGCCGCCCGCGATCAGGGTCTCCGTCGACGGCGCGAGGTCGGCCGACCCGCCGGCGAGCTCGGGAATCCGTGCCGCGACGGCGTTGATGACCCGGCGCGACGCGGCCCGTGTCGCGATCGCCCCGCTTTCGGGCGCCACCCGCGGGAGCCCCTCCTCCCACCCCTCCGGGAGATCGCCCCAGGTCACGCGCTCGAACTCGAGCGCGAGATCCGGGTGGGCGGACGCGTAGTCGGCCATGCGGAGCCGCCACTCCCTCTCCAGCGCTTCGCCGCGCGGGACCGCTTCCCGGAAGTGGGCGAGCACGTCGTCGGGGACGAAGAAGTCGGGCTCCTTCGGCCAGCCGAGCGCCTCCTTGGTGAGCGTCACCTCCTTGTCCCCGAGCGGCGCGCCGTGGGCCTCCGCCGTCCCCTGCTTGCCGGGGCTGCCGAACGCGATCTTCGTCCTGACGACCACCAGCGTCGGCCGTCCGCATTCCGCGAAGGCCGCCCCGATCGCGCGGGCGAGGCCCGCGAGGTCGGTGTTCCCGTCCGGCACGGACAGGACGTTCCAGCCGTACGCGCGGAATCGGGCCGCCACGTCCTCGCCGAAGGCGAGGTTCGTGGACCCCTCGATCGTGATCCCGTTGTCGTCGTAGAAGGCGACGAGGTTTCCCAGGCGGTGAAAGCCGGCCAGCGACGCCGCCTCGGAGGCCACCCCCTCCATCAGGTCGCCGTCCGAGCACAGCGCCACGACCCGGTGCGCCACGATCTCGTGCCCCGGCCGGTTGAACCGCTGGGCGAGCAGGCGGGACGCCATCGCCATCCCCACGGCGTTGCCCAGCCCCTGTCCCAGCGGCCCCGTCGTCACCTCCACGCCGGCGGTGTGCCCGGCCTCCGGGTGGCCGGGGGTCCGGCTCCCCCACTGGCGGAACTGCTTCAGGTCCTCGAGCGTGACGTCGTACCCGGTCAGGTACAGGAGCGAATAGAGAAGCATCGAGGCGTGGCCGCACGAGAGGATGAACCGGTCCCGGTCTCCCCAGTCGGGGTTCCGGGGGTTGCAGCGCAGGTACCGGGTGAACAGCAGGTACGCCAGCGGCGCGAGCCCCATCGGGGTGCCCGGGTGACCGGACTTCGCCTTCTGGACCGCGTCGACCGCGAGGAACCGGATGGCGTTGACCGCGCGCTCGGAGAGGCTTCCTTCGCTCACGGGTTCAGCCTCCCTGCTGCTGGGCCTGAAGCTTCTCGTTCGGCCGGATCTCGAGCTGGACGCGCCGGTTCGCCTGGCGTCCCTCCTCGGTCGCGTTGTCCGCGATCGGGTCGGTCTCCCCGTAACCCTTCACGGAGAGCCGCGCCGGGGGGACGCCGTACTGCACCAGAACGTCGCGCACGCGGTCGGCCCGCCGCTCGGAGAGATCCTGGTTGTACTGCGCCGAGCCGGTCGAGTCGGTATGCCCCTCCACCGTGATGTACGTGTCGGGATACTTCACGAGGACCTCGGCCGCCTTGGCCAGGGATGTCTTCGCTTCCGGCTTCACGACGTCCTTGTTCACGTCGAAGAGGATCCCGGACGGGAGGGCCACGTAGAGCTTGTCTCCCTGGCGCTCGATCGCGGCCTCGGGCAGGCGCCTCTTCAGCTCCGCCGCCTGCCGGTCCATGTAGTTGCCGATCGCGCCGCCGACCAGGGCTCCGCCCGCGGCGCCGATGAGCGCGCCGCGCCCGGCGTGTCTCTTGCCGCCGATCAGCGCCCCGGCGCCCGCGCCGACCGCCGCCCCGGCGAGGGCGCCGATGGCGGTCCGCTTGTACTCGTAGCTCCCGTCCGGGTTCTGGGCGCAGCCCGCCGGCAGGACCAGGACCGAGGCCAGCGACAGGCCGATCACCCGGATTCTCAGACTCGCCTTCATGGTCTTCCCTCCTTGCGGTGGATTCCTTCCCCGGCGCCGCCCGCCCTGCGCCCGGCGGCCGCCTCCGGCTTCGGGGGACGCAAGAGCGACGCCCCGATCGACCCGGCCAGCAGGGCGACGACCGCGATGAGCGACGCCTCGATCGACACGTGGACCAGGTCGGACAGCAGCATCTTGGCCCCGATGAACGACAGGACGAGCCCGAGGCCGTACTTCAGATAATGGAACTTTCCCATCGCGGATGCGAGCAGGAAATAGAGGCTGCGCAACCCGAGGATCGCGAAGATGTTCGACGTGTAGACGATGAACGGGTCCCGGGTCACCCCGAAGATCGCCGGTATCGAATCCAGGGCGAACACGACGTCCGTCGCCTCGATCACGATCAGCACGGGGAGCAGCGCCGTGGCGTACCGCTTCCCGTCGAGCTTGACCGTGAACCGGCTCCCGTGGAAATCCGGCAGCGTCGGGACGACCTTCCCGAAGGCCCTGAGAACGGGGTTCTTCTCCGGGTGGACCTCGGTCCCGCGGCCAAGGAGGATCTTGATCCCCGTGAAGACGAGGAAGAACCCGAAGACGTAGATGACCCAGTGGAACGCGTTGATCAGCGCGGCGCCGACGAGGATGAAGAGGGCGCGCATGACCTGCGCCCCGAGGATTCCCCAGAAGAGGACCCTGTGCTGGAGGGCGGGCCGGACATGGAACGACGCGAAGACGAGGATGAAGACGAACAGGTTGTCCACGGACAGCGCGAGCTCGATCAGGTAGCCGGTGAAGAACTCGAGCCCCTTCTCCCGGCCGAAGAACCGGTAGACCCCGGCGTTGAAGAGAAGGGCCAGCGCCACCCATCCGACGCTCCAGGCAAGCGCCTCCTTCGCGCCGACCTCGTGCTCCCGCTTGTGGAACACGAAGAGGTCGACCGCGAGCAGGCACAGGACGAAGAGCGTGAAGCCCGCCCAAAGAAGCGGGGTACCGACCGATCCCGGCAACGCCACCCCCCCGGCCGACGCCGGCTTGAAAAAATGAAACGGGGCCCCGCTTCCCCGGCCGCCCCGTGGCCGCGCCACCTCGCCAGGTCCCTATGATAACCCCCGGTCGATGGTGAGACAATATATTGGGGGGGGCGCGGCGGAGGCGCACATGAAGGTCCGGGTCATCTGCTACGAGGGGTACCGGTCGGAGGAGACGCCGCGCGCGTTCTTCCTGGGCGAACGGCGCGTGGAGGTCGCGCAGATCCTCGACCGGTGGCGGGGGGAGGACCACGACTACGTCAAGCTCCGCGCCTCGGACGCCGCCGTCTACATCCTCCGCTACAGCGCCGCGCGGGACGAGTGGGAGATCCACCTCATGGAGGCGCCCGGCGCCCCCGGCCGGTAAGCACCCCGTCCCCGGAGACGGGCCGCGCGTCCGTCCGCCGATGCCCCGCGGCGCCGCTACGCGAAGAGGTGCGCGAGGAGGATCCTGACGCCGATCCCGATCAGGACGAGCCCGCCGAGGATCTCCATGCGCCTGCCGAAGGCGCGCCCGAGACGCCGGCCGACGTGCATCCCCGCCGCGGTCAGCACGCCGGCGACGATCCCGATCACGACCGCGGGGTACCAGATCCGCACGTGCAGAACTCCGAGCGAGACCCCCACCGTGAGCGCGTCGACGCTCGTCGCCAGCGAGAGGACGACGAGCGACATCCCCCGCGTCGGGTCGCGGCGGTCCGCCGTGTCCTTCATCGCCGTCAGCGCCTCGTAGATCATCTTCCCGCCGATGGCGCCGAGGAGGCCGAAGGCGAGCCAGTGGTCGTAGCGCGCGAGCCACGCCTCGATCGAAAGCCCCGCCCTCCAGCCGATCACCGGCATCACGAACTGGAACAGGCCGAAGTGGAAGGAGAGGCGGAATGTCTGGCGGGCCGACACGTCCCCCAGCGCAAGCCCGGTCGCCAGCGCCACCGCGAGCGCGTCCATCGCCAGCCCGACGGCGATCCCGAGAATCGTGTACGTGTCGACGGCCAGACCCCCGGACCCTCGAAGCTCAGGGACGAACAGTCCAGGGACGTCCCTGAACTGCTCGAGGCGCCGCGGCGTTCCCGCCCCTTGCGGCGCCGTGCTAACATTTCCATTATCACCCTTCCAGGGGGTCCGGCCATGGCCAAAGAGAAGAAGGACAGCTTCGGCGCCAGGACCCGAAAGAGGATCGGGAGCGCGGAGCACGAGATCTTCCGCCTCGACGTGCTCGAGAAGCGGGGGGCCGCCGGGATTTCCCGTCTCCCGTTGTCCCTGAAGGTGCTCCTCGAGAACCTCCTCCGGTGCGAAGACGGCGTCACCGTCACGGCGGACGACGTCCTGGCCCTTGCCCGGTGGTCGCCCGCGGCGGCCGCGGAGCGGGAGATCGCCTTCCGCCCCGCGCGGGTCCTTCTCCAGGACTTCACCGGCGTGCCGGCGCTCGTCGACCTCGCCGCGATGCGCGACGCGGCCCGCCGGATGGGCGGGCCGCCGAAGCGGATCAACCCGCTCATGCCGGCGGACCTCGTCATCGACCATTCGGTCCAGGTGGACCGGTTCGGCGCCTCCACCGCCTTCGCGGCGAACGTGGCCCGGGAGATGGAACGCAACCGGGAGCGTTACGCCTTCCTGCGCTGGGGACAGAAGGCGTTCCGGAACTTTCGCGTCGTCCCGCCCGGGACCGGAATCTGCCACCAGGTCAACCTCGAATACCTCGCGCCCGTCGTCTTCACGGCCAAGAGGGGCGCCGTCCTCCGCGCGTACCCGGACACGCTCGTGGGGACCGACTCCCACACCCCGATGATCAACGGCCTGGGCGTCGTGGGATGGGGCGTGGGAGGGATCGAGGCGGAAGCGGCGATGCTCGGCCAGCCGCTGTCGATGCTCATCCCCGACGTCGTCGGGTTCAAGCTCACCGGCCAACTCCCGCCGGGGGCCACAGCGACCGACCTCGTGCTCACCGTCACGCAGATGCTCCGGAAGAAGGGCGTGGTGGGAAAATTCGTCGAGTTCCACGGGGCGGGGCTCTCGTCGCTGTCGGTCGCGGACCGGGCGACGATCGCGAACATGTCTCCCGAGTACGGGGCGACGATCGGATTCTTCCCGGTGGACGCGGAGACGCTGTCGTACCTGCGGTTCACCGGCCGCAGCCGGGAGCGGGTCCGGCTCGTCGAGGCGTACTGCAGGATCCAGGGCCTGTTCCGCACCGACGACGCGCCGGATCCCGTCTTCTCGGACACGCTCGCGCTGGACCTTTCCGACGTGGAGCCGTGCCTCGCGGGGCCGAAGCGCCCCCAGGATCGCGTCCCGCTCAGGGAAGCCAAGGCGGCGTTCCTGTCGGCGCTGTCCGGCTGGGGCAAGGAGCCGCGGCCGGAAGGCGCGAACGCGCAGGACCGGTGGTACGCCGAGGGCGGTCGCGGCCCGGAGGACGCGGGCGGGAGCGCTGCCGTCGCGACGTCCCGCGCGGGCATCCCCGTGACGTTCGGCGGGAACACCGTCCGGCTCTACAACGGGTCGGTGGTGATCGCCGCCATCACGAGCTGCACGAACACCTCCAACCCCGCCGTGATGGTCGGCGCGGGACTCCTCGCCAGGAAGGCGGTGGAGAAGGGCCTGCGGACCCGTCCGTGGGTCAAGACGAGCTTCGCCCCCGGCTCCAAGGTCGTGACGCGCTACCTGGAAGCGGCGGGGCTCACCCCCTACCTCGAGGCGCTCGGGTTCCACCTCGTCGGCTACGGCTGCACGACGTGCATCGGCAACTCGGGACCGCTCCCGGCGCCGATCGCGGACGCGGTGCGGCGCGGCAACCTCGTGGCCGCCTCGGTCCTGTCGGGGAACCGGAACTTCGAGGGGCGCATCCATCCACTGTGCCGGGCGAACTACCTCGCGTCCCCGCCGCTCGTGGTCGCGTACGCCCTGGCGGGGAACATGGACGTGGACCTCACCCGGGAGCCGGTCGGCTTCGACCCGAACGGGGCGCCCGTTCATCTCGAGGAGATCTGGCCGTCGCCGCGGGAAGTGTCGGCAACGGTGGCCCGGTGCGTGGGGTCGGAGATGTTCCGGACGGAGTACGCGGACGTCTTCGAGGGGGACCGGGAGTGGAAGGCGCTGCCGGTGCCGAAGGCGGACGTCTTCGCCTGGGACGCCGCCTCCACCTACGTCAAGCACCCGCCGTTCTTCGAAGGGCTTGCCGCGTCGTTCGCCGCCCCCGGCGATGTCGGGGATGCCCGCGTCCTGGCCGTCCTGGGGGATTCGGTCACGACGGACCACATCTCGCCCGCCGGCGACATCCCCGAGGAGAGCCCCGCCGGCTTCTACCTGACCGGCAAGGGGATCGCCAGGGACGACTTCAATTCCTACGGGAGCCGCCGGGGGAACCACGAGGTGATGATGCGCGGGACGTTCGCCAACATCCGCCTCCGCAACTTGCTCGCGCCGGGGACGGAAGGCGGCTTCACGACGCACCAGCCGAGCGGGGCGACGATGACGATTTACGATGCGGCGATGCGGTACGCCCGGGAAGGGGTCCCGCTCCTGGTCCTCGCCGGGAAGGAGTACGGGTCCGGATCGTCGCGGGACTGGGCCGCCAAGGGGCCGCGCCTGCTCGGCGTCGTCGCCGTCGTCGCCGAGAGCTTCGAGCGGATCCACCGGAGCAACCTCGTCGGAATGGGGATCCTCCCCCTGCAGTTCGAGGAGGGAAAGACCCGGGAGTCCCTCGGGATCTCCGGCAGGGAGACTTTCGCGATCGACGGGATCTCCGGCGGCCTGTTCCCCCGGAAGCGGCTGACCGTGCGGGCGTCTGCGGACGGCAGGACGACGGCCTTCACCGCGGTGGCCCGGATCGACACCCCGGAGGAGGTCAAATATTTCGAGAACGGCGGCATCCTGCCGTACGTTCTGCGGCGGCTCGTCGGATCGGAGCAACGCGGATAGGCAAGCCGGCCGCGGGCCCTCCCCGGGAGGGGACGCAGCCGAAAGCGAGAGCGTCACCGCTTTCCCCATCGAGAATCGGAGAAGCCGGGTCATCCAGGGGTCGGTCCCGTCGGGCCGACCCCATTTTTTTCGGCACAACTATTGCGCAGCATTATTGTTACCCGAAAAGGTGGATCTGTGGGGCCGGCTGAAAGGATCGGACTGCGGAGGCGGATAAACCGCTGCAATTTCGCGGATCCTTCCTGATTAGGGGGCAACGTATTGTATTGACAATCATTTATTTGGGGGTGGGGGATGGGTCACAGGAATGTAACAGCCGGTGCCAGGAATCGACTTTTTGTTTTGTTGCTTCTTTCTGCGGTATTCCTGACGCTTGGCGGCGCGGCGCATGCCCGCAACACGTATCTGAGCACGTTCAACGCCACCTACGGGACGTCGGGAACCAAGCTCGACGACTGCATCACCTGTCACACTTCCCAGGGCACATCGACCTGGAACCCTTACGGGCTGGCGCTGCAGAGCCGGATCGGCTCGGGCATCGCGGCGGCTCTCGCGGCCGTCGAACCCCTCGACTCGGACGGCGACGGATACACGAACATCGTCGAAATCAACGCGCGGAAGTTCCCGGGCGATGCCGCGGACTTCCCCGCCCCGACCGACACCACCCCGCCGACGGTCAGCTCGACGAGCCCGGCCAACGGCGCCACGGGGGTGGCCGTCAACGCCGCCGTCACGGCGACCTTCAGCGAGCCGGTCAAGAACGTCGGGCCCGCAACCTTCACGCTCGCGCCCGCCGCCGGCGGCGCAGGCGTCAACGGAACGGTAACGGTGAGCGGCGCCACGGCGACGTTCACCCCGTCGGCGAACCTCGCGTACGCCACCTCCTACAGGGCCACCGTGACCACCGGCGTCATGGACCTCGCCAACAACGCCCTGGCCGCAAGCTACAGCTGGACGTTCACGACCGGGGCCGCACCCGACACGACTGCGCCCGCGGTCACTTCCACCAACCCGGCCAACGGCGCCACGGGGGTGGCGGTCAACGCCGCCGTCACAGCGACCTTCAGCGAGGCGGTCAAGAACGTCAGCACGACGACCTTCACGCTCGCGCCCGCCGCCGGCGGCGCAGGCGTCAACGGAACGGTAACGGTGAGCGGCGCCACGGCGACGTTCACCCCGTCGGCGAACCTGGCGTACGCCACCTCCTACAGGGCCACCGTGACCACCGGCGTCATGGACCTCGCCAACAACGCCCTGGCCGCAAGCTACAGCTGGACGTTCACCACCGGGGCCGCGGCCGACACCACGGCGCCGACGGTCACTTCGACCAGCCCGGCAAGCGGCGCCACGGGGGTGGCCGCCAACGCCGCCGTC
>JBLMWX010000099.1:0-11996 GCA_050257455.1 Gemmatimonadota bacterium
AAAGCCCCGAAGCGCCGGCGCCGGAGTTCATGATGAGCACGGCGGATTCCCTCGACTTCCTGAGGGCCGACTACGACAAGGGGGAACGGAAGGCGGACCTGGACATCTCCGGCAGCCTGCGCATCGCGCCCTCTCCGGGGTCGGACGAGGGCAAGGTCGCGCCGCCCCTCGGCGTCCAGCGCGCGGCTCACCCGCCTCCTCCCGTCCAGCCGCCGTCGCGCCCCGCGGAGACCCGGACCGAGGCCGCAGGACCGGCGGGCGAGGGGGCCGCCCCGGGATTGGCGGGCGCGGCGGCAGCCGCTGCCGCGGCCGCATCCCCGCGCGAGACGGTCGCCGCGACCCCGCCCTCTCCGCCGCCGCGCGCGCCCGCCGCGCCCGGCAGGAGGCCCGCGGCCAGGAGCGCCGCCTTGAAGCGGCGGCAAAGTTCCCAGCTGGTGCGCCCGTCGGTCGTCCTGCTCCTGCTGCTCTTCTTCGCGCTGGCCGGCGGCGGCGCCTACCTCGCCTTCACGAGCGGCGGACAGAGGACGCTGCGGGGGCTCGTCCCGCAGATCGCGTCGCTGTGGCCGGGGGGCGGCAAGGCGGTCTCCGCCTACACGGTCGGCAATCTCATCGGGTACTACGAGAGCAACGGGGCTGCGGGGCGGATGTTCGTCATCAAGGGGCAGGTCACGAACGAGGGGCGGCAGCGCAAGACGGGCGTGCGCATTCACGCCGCGCTCCTCGACGCCCGGAACGCGACGCTCGCCGAGAAGACCGTCTACGCGGGGAACGTGCTGGCCGGGGAGGTCCTCCGGAAGGCCACGCGGGAGAAGATCGAGGAGGCCATGTCCAATCCCATCGGGGGCGGGCTCGCGAACATGGACGTTCCCCCCGGGAAGTCCATTCCGTTCATGGTGGTGTTCTTCGACGCCCCGGAAGGGGTCGATTCGTACCGGCTGGAGCCGCGGGACGTGGACTGACCGGACGGTGCCCTACTTCTCTCCCTTCTTCTCCGGCTTGGGCGGGGTCACGTCGATCTCGTCCTCCTTCTTCATGGCCTTCCTGAAATTGCGGATCCCCTCCCCGATGCCCGCGCCGATCTGCGGCAGGCGGCCGGCGCCGAACAGCAGGACGACGATCACGAGGATGATGAGCAGCTCGGGCAGACCCAGTCCGAACATGTGACCTCCTTGAAACCCCCGGACCTCCGTACGTTGATTTCAGTCTAGCACCCGCGGGACCGGAACACCTCACTTTTCGACGATCGTCTCGTCGACGGCCGTTCCGAAGTGCCGGCCCGCTTCCCCCTCGGCCAGGAGCACGGCGTCGCCGACGGCAAGCCGGGCGACCGAGACGGCCGCCCCGCCGGGGCCGACGAGCCGGATCGTCTCCGCGTTCTGAAGGACGACGGAATGGTCGGCCCCGGACGGCGAGCGGGCGCCGACGAGGAGCAGCGGCCGGCGCTCGACCTTGACCCGGCCGACCGGCACCGGCTCCCCCTTCCCCGTCTCGTCGACGATGAGGACGCTCGACCCGGCCGCGAGCTCCGAGAGGTAGGCGGTCCGCCCTCCGGGGACCCGGCAGTAGGAGTGAACCGCCCCGGCGTTCACCCGGAAGGGCCGCGGCAGCACGTAGGGGTTCGGGACGTTCTCGGCGCAGACGAGAAAGAGCCCGGCGCTGGAGTTCCCGACGAGCATGCCCCGCGTGCCGCCGATCAGCGCGCACGTGTCCACGCACGCCCGGTCGCCGACGCCGAGCGGGGTGACCGCGGTGACCCGGGCCGGCGCAAGCGGCACGGCCTCGGCGTCGCGCCGGGCGGCCGACGCCAGGGCCCGCATCGCCTCCGGCGTCTCCGCCGACAGGATGAGCCCGTAAACCCCTTTCTCGAGCACGCCGCCGTAAAGCGCCACCTCCTCCGCGGTCCTCGCGGCGACGAGGATCCTGCGGCGGTGGGCGACCAGGTTCTCGAGCGGGATCACCTCCCCGCGCCCGGGAACCACCACCCAGAGCAGTCCGGGATCGGAGGCGAGGACCGCGCTCTCGTCCTCCTTCCCGTCCATCGCGGCGACCCGGAAATCCCGCCCCTCGCGGAGCTCCCCCTCCGCGCAGACGCCGGTCACCCGTCCGAGCGCGCGCGCGTCGGCGAGGCGGCCGTCGGGCACCCACAGGGTCTCCACCCCGGACTCGAGCGCCGCCACGGCCACGTCCTTGTTCCACGGAACGATCCGCGCCCAGAGCACGGGGGGCATCACTCCCCCTTCGGCTTCAGCAGGGCGAGCGCGTCCGCGACCGACGCGCCGCCGTGGACGATCGCGCCGATGGCCGCGACCATCCGGGCCGGCGCCCGGTGCTGGAAGACGTTCCGCCCGATGGACGCGCCCGCGCCGCCCGCGCGGACGGCTCCCGCCACCATCGCGAGCACCTCCTCGTCGCTCCCCATCTTCTCCCCGCCCGCGATGACCACCGGCGAGGCGCACCCCGCGACGACCTCGCCGAACGTCTCGGGCGAGCCCGTGTAGGGAACCTTGACGATGTCCGCCCCCATTTCCGCCCCGACGCGCGCGGCGTGGCGGACGTGGCGGACGTCGTACTCGTTCCGGATCTTCGGCCCCCGCGTGTAGATCATGGCGAGCAGCGGCATCCCCCAGCGCTGGCAGGCGCTGGAGACGAGCCCGAAGTCCCGGAGCATCTGCGCCTCGTCGTCGGCCCCGAGGTTCACGTGGAGCGAGACGGCGTCCGCCCCGATCTGGAGGGCGTCCTCGACGGTCGCCACGAGCACCTTGCGGTTCGAGTCCGGCGACAGGGCGGTGCTCGCCGAGAGGTGGAGGATCAGCCCGAGGTCCTTCCCGTACCCGCGGTGCCCGAACATCGCCGCGCCGCGGTGGACGACGGCCGCGTTGGCGCCCCCCTCCGCGATCAGATTCGCGGCCGGGGGGATCTGCACGAGGCCGGGGATGGGCCCCACCGTCATCCCGTGGTCCATGGGGACGATGACCGTCCGCCGCGTGTTGCGGTCGATGATCCGTTCGAGCCTGATCTTCTTGCCGAGCATGGCCCCTCCCGGCGGGCCGGCCGGAACCGGTCCGCTACTTGAAGACCCCGCGGACCTTGAGGAGCTCGTTGAGGTACGTCGCGCTGTCCGCGCACTTGAGCGCCTCGTCGTACTTCACCTTCCCCGTCGCCACCAGCTCCGCGAGGTTCCAGTCGATGCTGACCAGCTCCTCGACGTTCGCCTGCATCATCCCGCGCAGCAGGTGGACCTTGCCCTCGCGGATCGCGTTCCGGACGCGCAGCGAGGAGCTCATCTTCTCCCAGGCCAGGACGCGCCCCGTCCCGGACGACCGGCGGAGCAGCCGCTGGGCGAACACGACGAGGAGGCACTCGGCGAGCTGGGCCCGGGCCTGGGACTGCCGGTCCGCGGGGAACGCGTCCACGATCCGGTCCACCGCCGCCGTCGCGCTCAGGGCGTGGAGCGTCCCGATCACGAGGCGTCCCGTCTCCGCCGCGGTCAGCGCGATGGCGATGCTCTCGAAGTCCCGCAGCTCCCCGACAACGATGACGTCGGCGTTCTGGCGGAAGATGTGACGCAGCCCCTCCGCGAACGTGGGGGTGTCCGTCCCGACCTCGCGCTGGTTCACGTTGGAGTTCTTGTGGCGGTGGGTGAACTCGATCGGGTCCTCGATCGTGATGATGTTCGCCTTCTTCTCGCGGTTGATGACGTCCACGAGGCAGGCGAGGGTGGTGGACTTGCCGTGGCCGTTCGGCCCCGTGACCAGGACGAGCCCCTGCTTCCGGAGCGCGAAGTCGCCCAGGAAGTCCGGCAGTCCCAGCTCGGTCGGCCCGGGGACGTTGTCCACCACGTGGCGCGCCGTGAAGGCGATGGTGCCGCGCTGCCGGTAGACGTTGCAGCGGAAGCGCCCGACGCCCTCGAGCGAAAAGGCGAAATCGAGCTCGAAGCGGTCCTGGAAGACCTTCCTCTGCTCCTGCGTCAGGATGTCGAGGACGATCTGCTCGATCTCGGCGGGTTTCAACGGGGGAAGCGCCAGGCGCCAGATCTCGTCGTCCACGCGGACCGACGGGACGGCGCCGGCCGAGAGGTGCAGGTCCTGCCCCCTCCACGACACGAGCGCCTTGAGCAGGCTCGCGAGGTTGTTCTCCACCTTCATGGTCCGGGGATGCCGCTCCCCCTTGATCCGCAATGTCCGGACCGCGTACCCGCCGCTCTGGAAGAACTCGAGGGCTTCCTCGAAGTGGGCGGCGGACAGGATGACGGGCTTCGTGGCGTGCCCGGACTGGAACTCGACCTCCGCGAGGGCGGGCAGGTCGGTCGGGTCCACCATTCCCACGACGAGCCGCTTCCCCTCGAACCCGATGGGGAGCAGCCGGTGTTCCCGGACGGTCTCCTCCTTCACCAGGCGCTGGACCGACGCCGGGATCTCGATCTTCGTGAGGTTGACGTGCTGGACGCCGGTCTGCTCGGACAGGGCGTTGAGCAGCCCGGCCTCGCTCAGGAATCCGAGGCGGACGAGGCTGGCCCCGAGGGTCCCGCCGTGGCGCTCCTGCGCGGCGAGCGCCTCCCGGAGCTGGTCATCCCGGATGGCCCCCGACGCGACGAGGATCTCGCCGATTTTCATTTTCTTTTCAACCATCTCCCCCCCGGGGGACCCGGATGTTCGGGCGTCCACCCCCAAATCTATCCCAGAGGGGGAAGGAACGGCAATATCAATTTCCGGGCGGACCGGCCCGGCGGAAGCACAGCGCCGACAGGGAGCATGCCGCGCACTCGCCCCGGCGGGCGGCGGTGCACGCCTTGAGGATCCCGATCCGGGTGATGGCGAAATCGTACCGGACGGGGTCCTCCGGGCACGCCGCCCGGAAGGCGGCGGTGATTTCCTCCGCCGCGTTCCAGTCCGCGGCGCGGCGCGCGGTGAGCCCCATCCACCGGCAGAGACGCGCCATGTGCGTGTCGAGGGGCACGACGAGGTCCCGGGGCGCCGGGACCGACCACAGGCCGAGGTCGACGCCGTCCGGCCCCCGGACCATCCACCGGAGAAAGAGGTTGTGGCGCTTGCACGCCGATCCCTTCGCCGGGTCGGGGAACAGGAAGTCGCGCTCCCTCGCAAGCCCGGGGCCCCACGCATCGCGGAAACGCGAGAGGAACCGGCCGAGGCGCTCCCGCGGACCGCCCTCCCGCGCCATCCCCGCCCGGTAGAGCTCCTCGAGCGACCCGTGACCGCGCAGGACCGCGCCGAGGCAGACCAGGAACCGGTGGACGCCCGGAGGGGAGATGAACCGGTGGCGCAGGCCGGCGACCCGCCGGAAGGCCAACGGCCGGCGCCCCGAGAGTGCGGCGTGCGGAGAGCGCCCGAGGACCGCGAACAGGCGCTCCAGGAACCCGAGGATCTGGGCCACGTTGCCGAAGGCGAACGAGGCCGCGATGAAGGCGGCCGCCTCGGCGTCCCGCCGGTCGGCGAACCGGTGCGGGAACAGGACCGGGTCCGCGGACAGGCCGGAACCGCCGTGCGCCGCGAGGACCGCCGACAGGGACCCCGGGGAGAGAGCGCGCCGCGCCGGGGGCGGCTCCCGCGTCCCGCCGGGCTTCCGCGGCGGCGGATACGGTCGGGAGAGGCAGCCTACGGGATCACCTTGTTGAGGGGGTACTCGACGATGCCCGACGCCCCCGCCTGCTTGAGCACGGGAATGAGCTCCCGGACCTTCTTTTCGTCCACGATGACCTCGAGGCTGAACCACCCCGCCTCCGACAGGGACGAGATCGTCGGGTTCTGCAGCGAGGGAAGCACGGCGAGCACCCGGTCCAGGTCGGCGCGGCGGACGTTCATCTTGAGGCCGACCTTCTCCTCCGCCCTGAGGGCGCCGTTGAGCAGCAGGGCGATGTTTTCGATCTTCTGGCGCTTCCACGGGTCCTTCCAGGCGTCCCGGTTCGCGATGAGAACGGTGGTGGACTCGAGGATCGTGTCGACGATCCGGAGGTTGTTCGCCTTCAGGGTGCTCCCGGTCTCGGTGAGCTCGACGATCGCGTCGGCGAGGCGCGGGGCCTTCACCTCCGTCGCGCCCCAGGAGAACTCGACCAGGGCCTCGATGCCCCGCTCCCTGAGGAAGCGGCGGGTGTATTGCACGAGCTCGGTGGCCACCCGCTTCCCCCCGAGATCCTCGATGCGCCGGATCGGCGACTCGTTCGGCACCGCCACGACCCAGCGCACCGGCCGCAGTCCCCCCTTGGCGTAGTTCAGCGTGCAGACCTCCTTCACCCGGGCGTTCTGCTCGAGGACCCAGTCCCTCCCGGTGAGCCCCAGGTCGAGGATCCCGTCCTGCACGTACCTCGCCATCTCCTGGGCCCGGATCAGGAGCCCGGAGATCTCGTCGTCGTCGATCGAGGGGAGGTAGCTGCGGGAGCCCACGGACACGGTGAACCCCGCCTTCCGGAACAGCTTGAACGTGGATTCCTGGAGGCTGCCCTTGGGCAGCCCCAGGCTCAAGGTCCTGCCGGGCTTCTCTTTCATGGCGCTCCTCGCATCGCGATCGCGGTAAAGCCCGTTATGTTACCCAAACGCGGGGCCGAACGCAACGGGATCGGCCGGGCCGGGATCCGCGAGGTCATTTCGGGCAGAGCTCGGAGGCCTGGGCGGCCGCCGCCTCCTCCTTCGCGATTTTCCGGATCGCCCGCTCGGCCGCCTGCCGGACCTGCGGATCCCTGTCGCGCGTCAGGTCCCGCAGCGGGCGCATCACGCGGTCGAGGCCGATCTCCCCGAGGGCCGTCGCGGCGCGGGCGCGGACGGCCGGATTGTCGTCCTGGGTGGACAGGAGCAGCGGCTCCACCGCGATCTCGCCCATCTGGGCGAGGACGAAGCCGGCCACGTACCCGAGACGCTCGTCTCCGAGGAGGCGGATGATGGGATACACCGCCCGGATATCCTTGATCTGCCGCATCGTGCAGAGCGTCGAGATGCGGGTCGCGATGTCCTGCTCCTTCCCGAGGGTGTCCAGGCATCCCTCGAGCACCCGGTCGCCCATTCCCTCGAGCACGTAGTGCTTCCAGTAGTCGAGCTCCGGGTCGTTCGTCCTGCGGAGAAGCGGCCGGATGTTCGCGTCCCCGAACTGGCGGAGGGCCAGCACGCACAGCCACCGGATGTCCGGGTCGCGAAGCCCGTTGACCAGCCCCTCGACGGACGCCGGATCGGCCAGGACCATGAGGGCCGCGACCGACGCCACCTTCACGTCGCGCTCGCTGTCGCGCGTCGCGTCGAGGAGCAGGGGCACCGCCGGGCGGTACCGCGCCTTCCGGATCGCCGTGGCGGCGCTGATCTTCTGCAGCATGTTTCCGTCCTTGAGGAGGCGGAAGAGCTGCGCGCCCGCCACGTCCGGCATCCGCCCGAAGACGTCGCTCGCCGCTTCCCGGACGGTCGGATCCGGGTCGTCCATGAGCCGGACCAGGTGGTCGAGGACGGACGGGTCGTTCGTGTCGCCGAGCGTCAGGGTCGCGTAGTAGCGGACAAGGGGGGACGGGTCGGCCAGCGACTTGTCGAGGTAGGTGAGCGATTCCCGCGTGCCCATCGTCCCGAGCGCGCGGATCGCGGCGACCCGGACGTCGTCGGGCTTCCCGTAGTCGAGAAGGGCGCTCAAGGCCGGGATCGACGCGGCCCCGAACTTCGGCAGCGCCTCGATGGCGGCGTCCCGGACGGCCGGGACGATGCTTTCGGTCTTGGCGCGGACGAGCCGCTGCGCGCCCTCGCCGCCGAACTGGGCGATCGTCTGGATCGCCTGCACCTGGACGCCGTGATCGGGGTCGGACAGCGCCTCCTGGATCGAGGGGGCGGCGGCGCGCGCGTCGAGCTGCCGCAGGATGAACAGCGCGTTGCGCCGGACCGCCGGGTTGCCGTTCTTCAGGGCGAGGACGGTCTTGCGGACGGCGTCGTTCCCGATGTTGATGAGCGCCCCGCTCGCGAGCCACCGCGTGTCCTCCTCCGCGAGGGCGCCGATCAGCGGATCGACGGCCCGTTCCCCGATGTCGACGAGGCGCCTCATGGCGTGGCTGCGCACGGCGAGGTCCCGGTCCTTGAGATACGGGAGGATCGCGCGGGCCGCCTCCTCCCCCCCGGCTTCGAGCAGGCGGTCGATCGCGGCGGTCTTCGCGGCGAGGGAATCGTCCGCCCCGCTCTCCGCGGGCGCCGCCGGGGCGGCCGCCGCGAGCGCGACGAGGACGCCGAACAGGACGAGGAACCCCTTCATCACGCGGATCTCCGGCGGCGGATTTCGTCCGCGTCCACTCTAATCCGTTTGCGGGGCGCAGGCAATTCGCCTGTACAATGGATCGCGATGCGCGGCGCCGACGCCCTGATCATCATGGCGAAGGTTCCCCGGCCGGGGACCGTCAAGACCCGGCTCGTCCCGTTCCTCTCGGCCCGGGCTGCGGCGGCGCTCCACGCCTGCATGCTCGCCGACGCGGCCGAGGAAATGGCATCCCTTTCGGGCGTCCGCCGCTACCTCTTCCTCGCTCCGGCCGCCGGGCGCGCCGGATTCGGGGCGGCCCCGTACGCGGATTACGCGGTGCGGCCGCAGTCGGCGGGCGATCTCGGCGAGCGGATGGCGCGCGCCGCGGCCGCGGCGTTCCGCGACGGCGCGTCGCGCGTGGCGGTGATCGGGGCCGACTGCCCCGCGCTTCGCGCATCCCGCGTCCGGCAGGCGTTCCGCGAGATCTCGGCGGGCGCCTCGATCGTCCTGGGCCCCAGTGCCGACGGCGGGTTCCATCTCGCGGCCTTCGCCGCGCCGGCGCCCTCCGTCTTCCGCGGGATCGCCTGGGGAACCGGGTCGGTGCTTGCCGCGACGGCCGCCCGCTGCCGCGACGCCGGCCTCAGCTACGCGCTCCTGCGCGTCGAGCGCGACGTGGACACCGCCGACGACGTGGAGGCGTTCCGCCGCTGGGCCCGTGACCACGCGCGGCCCCGCTGCCGCCGGACGCGCCTCTTCGTCAGCGGCCTTCGGGGACGATCCTCCAGGTGCCGCCCGGCGGGGAGAGGTCCCGTCCCCCGGCGAGGTCCACCACCTCCGCCGTGAGGCGGACCTCCTCGAGCGCCGCCTTCGGGGCCTCGATCTCGAAGGCCCCCGTCTCGCCGCGAAGAAGCGCCCCCTCCCCGCGGAACCCGGTCTTCGGGAAGATCCGCTTCCGGTACCGTCGGCCGTCCCGGTAGACGAACTCGACCATCACGCCGATCGACTTCATCGAGAGATCCGGGACGTCATCCCCCTCGTTCGTCACCGTCCCGCGGACGACGACGGCCGCCCCCCGCTTCTCGAGGGTCGCCTTCACGGGGAGGGACGGGTTCGGGGTGACCGAGATCCGGACGCCCACCCAGCGCTGGTAGATGAGGACGAGGACGACGAGCGCGAGGACGATCGGCGCGGCGGCCTTGATCCACTTCCCGTAACGGACCCAGAAGCCGTCCTCCGGGAGGCGGCCCACCGTGCGCAGGGGGCGCCGGATCGGCGCCGCCGCTTCCTCCTCCCCGGACGGCGCCAGCGGTCTCCTGCAGTGGGGGCAGACCGGATCGCCGACGCGGACCTGGAGCGTGCAGTAGGGACAGGATGCGTATTCGGGGCTTTCGGACCCGGAACCCGGCTTCTCTTCCATCGCGCCCGCGTTGCCTCTCAGACCGTCGCGCGGCCCCGCCGCGACAGGTATTCGACGACCAGCCGGACCGGCGCCCCGGTCGGCCCCGGGGCGTAGCCCAGCTTCTCCTTCTCCATCCACGCGACACCGGCGATGTCGAGGTGGACCCACGGGACCTCCCCGACGAATTCCTTCAGGAAGCACCCCGCCGTGATGGCGCCCGCCTCCGGCCCGCCGATGTTCCTGATGTCGGCCACCTCGCTCTTGATCTGCTCGGAATACTCCTCGTCGAGAGGGAGCGGCCACGCCCGCTCTCCGGACGCGTCGGAGGCCTTCCTCATCCTCGCGACGAGCGCGTCGTCGTTTCCCATCATCCCCATGGCGACGCTTCCGAGGGCGACCACGCACGCCCCCGTCAACGTCGCGGCGTCGACGACCGCGGACGGACGGTACCGCCGGATCGCGTACGCGATGGCGTCCGCGAGGATGAGACGCCCCTCGGCGTCGGTGGAGAGGACCTCGACGGTCTTGCCCGACATCATCCGGATCACGTCCCCCGGCCGGTACGCGGTCCCGGACGGCATGTTTTCGACCGCCGGGACGACGGCGACGACGTTCCTGCGGATCCCGAGGGACGCCGCCGCGCGCAGGGCCCCCAGCATTCCCGCCCCGCCCGCCATGTCGTACTTCATCTTCTCCATCCCTTCCCACTTCTTGAGGGAGATGCCCCCGGTGTCGAACGTAACGCCCTTGCCCACGAGCGCCGTCCACGGACTGCCCGTCCGGGCCCCGCGATACTCCGCCACGACGAGGCGCGGCGGCACGGCGCTGCCCCCGCCGACCGCGAGGATCCCGCCCATCCCGAGCGCCTCGATCTCCCGCCTCCCCAGGACCCGGACGCGGATCTTCCGCCGCGCGGCCCGGTCGAGACCCGCGGCGACGCCCCTGGCCGCGCGGGCCAGCCCGTCCGGCCTCAGGTCCGCCGGGGGGGACGCGACGAGGTCCCGCGCCCAGTTGATCGCCTCGCCGAGGCGCGCCCCGGCGGCGAGTCCCCGCCGGATCCGGGCCTCCGGACCGCCCGGGCGCTCGACGACCGCGTAGCGCGCGAGGCGGCTTCCCTTCTCGGACTTGTACCGGTCGTACTCGTAGTCGGCGAGGGCGGCGCCCAGCGCGGCGAAGCGCGCCGCCTCCTCCGGGTCGAGGCCGCCCGCTCCCGCGCCGTGGAGGATCGATGCGACCGAGGACAGCTTGAGCTTCTTCGCGGCGCGCACGGCGGGGAGCGCCGCCTGCCGGACGCGGTCCGGCGTCAGCTTCTCCCTCGGCCCGAGCCCGACGACGAGGACGCGCGGCGCCGCGATCGCCTTCCCGGGCCGCAGCAGGAGCGTCTCGCCCCATTTCCCCCGGAAGTCGCCGTCGCGGATCGCGGCCGAGACGGCGCCGCCGATCGCCCTGTCGACGGCCCCGGTCGCGCCCCCGGGCGCCTTCACCCCCTCGAAGAGGTTCACGACCACCATGTCCGCCCTGGTCCGGACGATGTCCCCGATCGCAAGCTCGATTCTCATGTCATATCCCCAGATACGCTTCCTTGACGTGGTCGTCGTCCAGGAGGTCCTGTCCCGTCCCGGACAGCACGATGCGTCCGTTCTCGAGAACGTACGCCCGGTCGCACAGCGCGAGCGTCTGGCGCACGTTCTGTTCGACGAGGAGGACCGTGACGCCCGAGTCGTTGATCCGGCGGACGATCTCGAAGACGTCCTGCACGAGGATCGGCGCGAGGCCGAGCGACGGCTCGTCGAACATGAGGAGCTTCGGGAGCGCCATGAGCCCGCGGCCGATGGCGCACATCTGCTGCTCCCCGCCGGAGAGGGTCCCCGCGGGCTGCTTCCGCCGCTCCGCCAGCCTCGGGAAGAGCCCGTAGACCCAGTCGAGAGTCTCCGCGCGCTTCCTCCTCGCCTCCGGGGCGAGCGACCCCATGACGAGGTTCTCCTCCACGCTCATCTCGCGGAAGAGCCGCCGCGCCTCGGGAACGTGGACGACCCCGTGCCGGATGACCCGGTCGGCCGGGACCGCGTCGAGGCGGATCCCGTCGAACGAGATGGCCCCAGACGAGGGTCTCAGGATCCCCGAGACGGCCTTGAGCGTCGTCGACTTGCCGGCGCCGTTGGCGCCCACGAGGACGAGGATCTCCCCCCTCCTCACCTCGAAGGAGACGTCCCACAGGACCTGGAGGTCGCCGTAGAAGACGCTGATCGACTCGACCTTAAGCATAGCCCTTTCCCAGGTAGGCCTCGATCACCGCGGCGTTCGCCGCCACCTCCGCGGGGGTTCCCTCCGCGATCGTCTGGCCGAAGTTGATGGCGTGGATCCTGTCGGAGATGGTCATGATGACGTG
>JBLMWX010000100.1:0-31296 GCA_050257455.1 Gemmatimonadota bacterium
CGTCCGCGGCGCTCCTCGAGGTCCTCGACCCGGAGCAGAACTTCGCCTTCAGCGACAATTACCTGAACGTCCCCTTCGACCTGTCGAAGGTGATGTTCATCACGACGGCCAACATCATCGACCCGGTTCCGCCGGCCCTCAAGGACCGGATGGAGATCATCCAGCTCTCCGGCTATACGGACGTGGACAAGCTGGCGATTGCGAAGAAGTTCCTCCTGCCCCGCCAGCGGGACGAGAACGGGATCCCGGCGGGGCGGCTCTCGGTGACCGACAAGGCGATCCTCGGGATCGTCCACCAGTACACGCGGGAAGCCGGGCTGCGCAACCTCGAGCGCGAGATCTCCCGGATCTGCCGGAAGGTGGCGCGCAGGATCGCCGAGGGGGAGAAGGGGGCCTTCACGATCACGCCGAGGAATCTCCCGAAGTACCTGGGCGTCCCGAAGTTCCTCTCCGAGACGGAAGGGGAGAGGGACGAGGTCGGGGTCGCCACGGGTCTCGCGTGGACGCCCACCGGGGGCGACATCCTCTTCGTCGAGGTGTCCCTCGTGAAGGGGCGGGGGAACGTGACCATCACCGGGTCGCTGGGGGACGTGATGAGGGAGAGCGCGCAGGCCGCCATCACCTACACCCGGTCCCGCGCCGCCCGCCTGGGACTCCCGAAGGACTTTCACGCGAAGCACGACATCCACATCCACGTTCCGGCCGGCGCGATCCCGAAGGACGGGCCGTCGGCCGGGATCACGATCGCCACGGCGCTCGTCTCGTCGCTCACCGGGATCCCGGTGAGGCGCGACGTGGCGATGACGGGGGAGATCACGCTCCGCGGGCGCGTGCTTCCCATCGGCGGCCTGAAAGAGAAGGCGCTGGCGGCCCTGCGCGCCGGGATCACGACGATCATCGTCCCCGAGCAGAACCGCAAGGATCTCGAGGACATCCCGAAGCACGAGGCCCGGCAGTTCACGTTCCTCCTCGTCGCCAGCATGGACGAGGTCGTCGCGAAGTCGCTGCGGAAGAACCCGTTCGGGGCCGGCGCCGCGGGGGGACGCAAGCCGCCCGCCGTGCGGGAGCGCCCGGCGTCGCCCCGGGTGCACGTCGCCGCGGCGAAGGTCCCCGCCGCGGACGCGAGGTCACGGAAAAAGAGGTGAGCAGACGTCGCCCCTCCGGGCCCTGCCTTTCGGACCTGGGAGAGTTCGGTTTCATCGAAGAGGTCAGGCGCCGGTTCGGCGGCCCGGTGCGCCCCGGGGAGACCGGCATCGGCGACGACGCCGCGGTCCTGCCGTCCCCCGCGGGAAAGATCGTCCTCTCCACGGATCTCCTCGTCGAGGGGACGCACTTCGATCTCGCGTACTTCCGCCCCGGCGAGATCGGCTTCAGGGCGCTCTCGGCCAACCTGTCGGACCTCGCCGCCATGGGCGCCGCGCCCGTCTGCTATCTCGTGGCGCTGGCCGCCCCGGCGGAGACGCCCGTCGCCCTTCTGACGGGGATCTTCCGCGGGATGGCGCGCGCGGCGCGTCCGTGCGGGATCCGCCTGATGGGCGGAGACACGGTCCGCGGCGAGCGGATCGCGCTTTCCGTCACGGTCCTGGGGAGGGTTTCCCGCGGCGGCGCCGCGATGCGGCGCGGGGCGCGGCCCGGCGACCTGCTGTTCGTCACGGGGACGCCGGGATGGTCGCGGCTGGGGCTCGCGCTGCTGTCCCGGGGGCGGGCGCCGCGTCCCGCCGGCTGGCGGAAGGAGGCGATGCGCCGGCACCTCGCCCCGGTCGCGCGGTGGCGGGAGGGAGCGGCGGCGGCCCGCACGGGCGCCGTCTCGGCGATGATCGACGTCTCGGACGGCGTCGTCTCCGATCTCGAGCGGATCCTGGAAGCGAGCGGGGGGGGCGCGCTGCTCGACGAGAGGGCGTTCCGCCTGTCGCGCCGGTTCCGGGCGGCCGCGGCGGCGCTGGGCGAGGACCCGGTCGCGGCCTTCCTCGCGGGGGGCGAGGATTACGAGCTGCTCATGGCGGTCCGCCCCCACCGCTACGATGCGTTCCGCCGGGCCGCGCGGGCCTTTCCCGCCGGCGCCACCCCGATCGGCGTCGTGACGGCCCGGCCGGGAATCGCCGTCCGCCGCGCGGACGGGTCGTGGATGGCGGGGCGGGACCTGCCCCGGGGCTTCTCCCACTTCGTCCGCCCCGCGCGCGCCGGCCGCCCGCGCTCCTGATCCCCCGACCGGTGGACTGGCTGCTGCTCATCGGGCTCGTCGTCGCCACCGCGTTCGTCTCCGCGGCGGAGACCGCCATCTTCGCGTTGCGCCGCGTCGATCTCGAGAAGTGGAAGGAGGAGGGAAACGCGACGGCGGGTCTGCTCGAGACGATGCTCGCGAACCCGAACAATCTGATCTCCACGATCTTCATCGTCAACGAGCTCACCAACGTGTCGATCTCCTCGATGATCGCGGTGCTCCTCATCCCGGCCTCGCCCAACGGCAGGCTCCTGTCGCTCGTCGCCGGGACGTTCGTGATCCTCGTCCTCGGGGACCTGGTTCCCAAGTGCCTCGCCTGGCCGAACGCCCGCCCGTTCTCCCTCGTCGCGGCGCGGCCCATCCGGCTCGTCTCCGTCGTCCTGGCCCCGGTCCGCTTCCTGGTGGAAAAGGCGGCCGCCGGGATCGTGCGCCTCTTCGGCGCCGGGCCCGGGGCGGTGACGCGGGGCGTGCTCTCCGAAAGGGAGTTCCGGGCCCTCGTGGACGCGGGGGAGGAATCCGGGACGCTCGACGCGGGCGAGAAGGAGCTCATCCACAACATCTTCGATCTGACCGACCAGAGGGCGGGGGAGATCATGACGCCGCTCGCCGACGTGTTCATGGTTCCGGCGGCGCTGCCCTACGCGGATCTCACGGCCGAGTTCCGGCGGTACCGCCGGTCCCGGGTCCCCGTGTACGAGGGAGAGCGCCGTCACGTGGTCGGCATCCTCTATTTCAAGGATGTCCTGCGGCTCGAGGCCGACGGCGCGGCGGATGCCGACTGGACCGCGCTCATCAAGCCCCCCTTCGTCATCCCCACCGCGAAGAAGCTTCCCCTGCTGCTGCGCGAGTTCCAGAAGATGAAGGTCCACCTCGCCCTCGTCGTGGACGAGTTCGGCGAGATCGTGGGAATCGTGACGCTCGAGGACGTGCTCGAGGAGCTGTTCGGGGAGATCCGGGAGGAGCACGACCGCGAGGAGAAGGAGATGGTCCGCCGTCCGGACGGCTCCTTCCGCGTCCTGGGACGGACGCCGATCCACAGGTTCAACGAGGCGTTCGCCGCCTCGCTGCCGGACCAGGAGTGGGACACCGTGGCCGGTCTCCTGCTCCACGAGTTCGGCCGGCTTCCGGGCCGGGGCGACTCCCTCGTCCTCGGCCCGTTCCGCTTCTCGGTCGAGCGGCTCAAGGGGATCCGGATCGCGGAGGTCGGCGTGGCGCGGATCGCGGCGGCGGGGGAGTAGCCGGTGGAACTCGTCCTCGCGGTGGCGTTCTGCCTCCTGATGGAGGGGCTGTTCACCGGCTCCGAGATGGTCCTCGTCTCCGCGGACCGCCACAAGCTGACCGAGCGGGCCCGCCGGGGGGACCGCGGCGCGGCGATCGCGCTCGATCTCCTGTCGCGCCCCGACCGGACGCTGGCGACGACGCTCACCGGCACGGACCTGTTCGTGGTGCTGAACACCGTCATCGCGGCCTCCTTCTTCCTTCCCCGGCTGGAGGTCGGGGCGCGATGGGCGACCGTCGCCGTGATCACGCCGCTCGTGATCCTCTTCGGCGAGATCGTTCCCAAGAGCATCGCCCGGTCCCGGGCGGACGCCCTCGCGGGAGGGGCGGCGCAGTTCGTGAAGTTCGCCTCCCTCGTGCTCTACCCCCTCGTGGCGGTCGTTTCCTTCCTCGGCCGCGCGCTCTCGCGGCCGTTCGGAGGGGTTCCTCCCCTGCACGACGCCGTGACGCGGGAAGAGCTCCGGCTCATCCTCAAGATGAGCCGGGCCGGCTCCGACGTCGAGGCGCACGAGCGCGCGATGGTGCGCCGCGCGTTCACCTTCGGCGAGACGACGGTCGGGGATATCTTCCGGCCGCTGGCCGAGGTGACGGCCCTCCCGGAGGGAGCGACGTGCCGGGACGCCGCGCTCCTCGCGTCCCGGAGCGGGTACACGCGGTACCCCGTCTACCGGGAGCGCGTCGACCGGGTCGTCGGGTTCCTCCACGTTCTCGACGTCGTCGGGCAGCCCCCCGGCGGCCCGATCGCCCCCCTCCTGCGCAAGGCGCTCTTCGTGCCCGAGCCGATGCCGATCGACGAGCTGATGCGAACGTTCCGGGAGGCGGGGACCTCCTTCGCCGTGGTGGTGGACGAGTACGGCGGCGTGACCGGGATCGTGACCGCGGAGGACGCGGTCGAGGAGGTCGTCGGGGAGATCGAGGATGAATACGACCGGAGGATGGAATACTATAAAAAAATCGCGCCGGACGAATACCTCGTCCCCGGGCGGATGGAGGTCGGGCGGTTCGAGGAGGAGGTCCGCGTGCGCCTTCCCGGGGGGGACTACTCGACCGTCGGGGGAATGCTGACGACCTTGGCGGGGCGGATTCCCGCGGCCGGCGAGACGTTCGAACTGCCCGGCGCCGCCTTCACGGTCGAAAAGGCGTCCGAACGCGCCGTCCTGGAGGTCCGGGTGCGCCTTTCCCCGCGGGCGCACGCCGCGCCCGGGGAGGACGCGGGCGAGGAACCGTGGGAGGACATGGATTGACGAAGGACCGCCTGAGGAAGCTGCTGGAGGACGTGGCGTCGGGGCGGACGGCCGCGTCCTCGGCGTACGAGACCCTCCGGGCCCTCCCGTTCGAGGACCTCGGGATGGCGAACGTGGACCACCACCGGGCGATCCGGCAGGGCATCCCCGAAGTGATCCTCGGCGAGGGCAAGACGGCCGCGCAGATCGTCGCGATCGCGAAGTCGATGCGACGGGCCGGCCACGACGTGCTCGTCACGCGGATCGATGCCGCGCGGCAGGCGGCCGTCCGCAAGGCGTTCCGCGAGGCCGTCATCCATCCCGAGGCGCGGTGCGCGGTCGTCAGGGCGAGCGCGCCGGAGCCGGCGGGGAAGGGGACGATTCTCGTCGTCACGGCGGGGACGTCGGACATCCCGGTGGCGGAGGAAGCGGCGCTGACGGCGGAGTTCCTGGGACAGACGGTGGAGCGGCTCTTCGACGTGGGGGTGGCGGGAATCCACCGGCTCCTGATGCGGAAGAAGGCGCTCCTGGCCGCGCGCGTCATCATCGTCGCCGCCGGGATGGAGGGGGCGCTTGCCTCCGTCGTCGGGGGCCTGACCGACAAGCCGGTGATCGCGGTGCCCACGAGCGTGGGCTACGGGGCGTCCTTCGGCGGCGTCGCCGCGCTCCTCGGAATGCTCAACTCGTGCGCGCCGACCGTGGCCGTGGTCAACATCGACAACGGTTTCGGCGCGGGCGTCCTCGCCTCCGTCATCAACCGGCTCTAGCGCCCGCCGCCGGGCGCCCCCTGGCCCGCCCCGGCGGCCGGGAGGGACGCGCCCGCCCACGCCGCCAGCGATCCGGAGACTTCCGCCGCGGCGCGGCCCGCGGCGGCGGCCCCCCCGGGGGCGTCGTCGGACGGCGCGTCTGCGACCGCCTCGAATCGGCGCGCCGCGACGACGCGCTCGTCCCTCGCGTCGACGAGGACGGCCCTGAGCGCGAGGCGCACCCTGCTGGGCCGCGAGAAGAATTCCTGCGCCAGGACGAGATCGCCGAGGTCCAGCCGGAAATCCGCGGCGATCGCGCTCGGCGCCGGGACCACGGCGCGCCAGCACCCCGTCGCTTCCAGGGCGCGGGCGATCATGGGCGCCAGCATGCGCGCGGGCGTGTCGGCCCATCGGCTCTCGGAATAATAGCTCACGGCGTTCGGGCGGAGCAGGTAGGCCATCCGGGCCGTGTCGAAGCCCGGCTCCTCGCGCGGGAGCGTCAGAAGGAGCGTGGCCGTTCCCGCCCGGCATTGCCCGGGCGGCGTGCCGGACGGGCCGGACGCGGGGCCGAGCAGGAAGGTGTTCCGCAGCGTCGCCCGGGGCGCCGGCAGGATCGTGCACGCCGCCGCCGCGGCGGCCAGAGCCGCCAGGACGACCCCCCGCGACGCGCGACGCCACCGTCCGCTGTTCATCGGCATCGTCCCCCCTCCTTCATTCCCCCGGCCCCGGGGGCTCGGGATGTCTGCCGCGGATCACGGAGTCGGGCTCCTGTTCCAGCTGGCGCGCGACCCGTTCCAGTTGCCGGGTGAGCCGCCGCATCTCCTCGACCAGCGCGGTGAACTCGGGCAGCCCCCGGCCCGTGAACCGCTCGACGTTCCCGCGGTTCTCCCGGACCATGGCCTCCAGCTCGCGCCCGGCCCCCGCGACCCGCCGGCCGGCCTCGCCGACCTCGCCCGCCGTGTCCGAAATCGCCGCGGCCCCGCCGTTCACGTTATCCAGGATGGCCGGGATCCGGGCGTCGAGCGTCTCCGTGATCCGGGCGATGTTCTCCAGGGCCTGGGCGCCCCGGACGATCCCGCGGTCCACGACCGCGCTGCGCTTCGCCATCGTGTCCGTGAGCCGGGCCAGGTCGGCGAGGATCCGCCGGAGCGCCGCGCGGTTCTCCTTGTCCATCACGGCCCGGGCGTCCTCCGTGAAGCCGTTGACGCCCGAGATGAGGCCCGTGATGTCCGCGTCGAGCCGGGTCAGGAGCGACGGGCCGGTCGCGATGACGGGATAGCGCTCTCCGGGCTTCGCCGCCAGGAGCGGCGCACCCTGGCTGCCCCCCGACAGGTCCACGAACGAGAGGCCGGTCAGCCCCTGGACCCGCAGGGTGGCCACCGTGTCGGTCTTGACCGGGGTGCCCCGGGCGATGTCCAGGGTCAGCCGGACCTCCTCGACGTTGGCGGGGTTCAGGACGATCTCGGCGACCTTTCCCACCTCGACGCCGCGGTACTTCACGGGCGCGTTCCGGTTCAGCCCGGAGACGGACTCGCGGAAATACGCGTAGTACCGGGTGTAGACCGGCTGCTCGATTCCCCGGCTCAGCCAGAGGAAGGCGACGAGCGCTGTCGTTCCCAGCAGGACCACGAAGACCCCGACGACGACGTACCTCACTCTCGTTTCCATGACTGCTCCCCGGCCGCGCGTCCCCGCGGCCCGTGGAAGTACGGACGGACCATCGGGTCCGCCAGTCGCGAAAGCTCCTCCATCGTCCCGATCCCGAGGATCCTCCCGCCCCCGAGGATGGCGACCCTGTCCGTGACCCGCCACAGCGAATCGAGGTCGTGCGTCACCATGAAGACCGTCAGCCCGAGCAGCCCCCGCAGGTGAAGGATCAGGTCGTCGATCCCCTCGGCGCTCACGGGGTCCAGGCCCGAGGATGGCTCGTCCAGGAACAGGATCTCCGGGTCGAGGGCGATGGCGCGGGCCATCGCGGCGCGCTTGCGCATGCCCCCGCTGAGCTCGTTCGGGTATTTCGCGGCGCTGTCCGCCGGGAGGCCGACGAGGGAGATCTTGATCTCCGCGATTTCCCGGATCGTCTCCCTGTCGAGGCGGGTGTGCTCCCGCAGCGGGACGGCGATGTTCTCGGCGACCGTCAGCGAGCTGAACAGGGCCCCGTACTGGAACATCACCCCGCAGCGCCGCAGCAGGGCGTCGCGCGCCTCCTCGCCGGCGCCGCCGAGGTCCGCGCCGAACAGCCGGATCCCGCCGTCGCTGGGCTGCTGCAGCATGATGATCTCGCGCAGCAGCGTGGACTTCCCGCTGCCGTTGCCGCCCGCCAGCGCGAAGACCTCGCCGCGGTAGACCGTCAGGCTGACGTCCTGGTGAACCCGGGAGTCCCCGAAGCGGGTCGACACGCCGGCGACCTCGATGACGGGGACCCCGGCTGCCGCGTCCGAAGGCCGCACGGTCACAGCCCCGCCCAGTCGAACACGACCGAGAAGAAGGCGTCGGACACGATCACGATGAAGATCGACTGGACGACGCTGATCGTCGCGTGGCGGCCCACCGCGTCCGCCCCGCCCTGCACCTGGAATCCCTGGTAGCAGCCCACCAGGGCGATGATGACGGCGAAGACGGGCGCCTTGCCCAGCCCGATCAGGTAGTGCCTGACGGCCACGGCGTCGCGGAAGCGGTCGACGAACTCGACGAAGCTGACGTTGAGCTGCGTCAGCGCCATGATCATGCCGCCGAGCACGCCCATGAGATCGGCGTAGACCGTGAGCAGGGGCAGGGCGACGAGGAGCGCCAGGGTCTTCGGCAGGACGAGCATCTCGAGCGGCGGGATCCCGAGCGTGCGGAGCGCATCCAGCTCCTCCGTCACCCGCATCGTCCCGATCTCCGCCGTGTACGCGGATCCCGAGCGGCCGGCGACGATGATCGCGGTCACCAGGGGGGCGATCTCGCGGAGGATCGAGATCCCGATCAGGTCCACGATGAAGATGTTGGCGCCGAAGGTCCGGAGCTGCGCCGCGGCCTGGTAGGCGATGACGATGCCCATCAGGAACGAGAGGAGCCCGGTGATGGGCAGGGCGTTGAACCCCCCCGCCTGCAGCGCGGAGAGGAGCGCCCGCCAGCGGATCCGGCCGGGCGCGGCGATCGAGCGGACGAGGACGGCGGCGTTCTCGCCGACGAAGGAAAGGGCTTCCGAGACGCTCCGGGCGGCCCGCGACGCCCCCCGGCCGATCCGCTCCAGGCGGCCGGGAGCCGGCCGGTGGACCGCCGGACCGGCGGGCGCCGCGCCTGCGGAGACCATCTTCGCGAGCTCGGCGAACTCGGGCCGCAGTCCCACGAGCGCGACCCTGGCCCCGCCCCGCTCCAGCGTTCTCACCGTGCGCAGCAGCAGCCAGGCTCCCGCCGAGTCCATCGACTCGATGGCGCCGGCCTCCAGCACGAGATCCGCCGCCCCCGGCCGGAGAGCGGCCGGTATGCGCCTCTCGAGGTCGGCGAGCCGCTCGAGCGTCCACGCGCCCGAAGCGGCAAGCGTCTTCCCGTCTTCCATCCGGATGTCGGCACGCCTCGAATCGCGATGCGGGCTTCGATCTTCCATGATCCCGACCCGCCTGCTCCTGGGATGGACGGCAGTTCCATGGTAATTCAACTCCGGGCGCGCGGGCAAATCGCGCGGGGACCGGCGGGAGCGGCCTGCCCTTTGCGGCGAAAGCGTGGTACACAGGATGTAGGCGCCCGCCGCAGCCCGCGTTGGAGAGCGCGCGCCGGGGGCGGGACGGGGATCCGGCCTCCTCAATCTCCGGCAAGGGGTTCAAGGTGAAGATTCTCTATTTCGACTGCTTTTCCGGCATCGCGGGGGACATGACCGTCGCCGCGCTGCTGTCGCTGACCGGGGCGGAAAAGGAGCTGCGGCGCGCGCTGCGCGGCCTTCCCGTGCGCGGGTACGTCCTCGCGGTCGAGCGGGCGACGTCCGCCGGAGTGGCGGGGGTGAGGGTCGACGTCCGCCTCCGGTCCCGGAAGGGCGGGCCGCGGCACCTTCCGGAGATCGTCGGTCTGCTGCGGCGGTCGTCCCTGCCGGAGACGGCGCGGGATCTCGCCGTCGCCTGCTTCGACCGCCTGGCCGGCGCCGAGGCGCGCGTCCACGGGACGACGAAGGGAAGGGTCCACTTCCACGAGGTCGGGGCCGTCGACGCGATCGTCGACATCGCGTCGGCCTGCTTTCTCTTCGACCTGTCCGGCGCATCCCGCGCCTGGTGCTCGGCCCTTCCCGGCGGCTCGGGAACGGCGTTCTCGTCCCACGGGAAGATCCCGGTTCCCGGCCCGGCGACGCTCGAGCTCCTGACGGGCGCCCGCTGGAGCCTCGGGACCGGGGACGGGGAACTCGTCACGCCGACCGGGGCGGCCCTCCTGCGCGCCTTCGACGCGTCCTTCGAGCCCCCGCCCGAAATGGTCGTGCGCGGCGTCGGGATCGGCATCGGGCACCGGGAGGTCCCGGGGCGCGCCAACATCCTGCGCCTCGTGGCGGGCGAGGCGGTTCCGCCGCGCGCGGGGCACGACCGGGTGCTGGAGGTGGAGGCGAACATCGACGACATGAGCCCCCAGCGGTTCGATCTCCTGATGGAGCGGTCGTTTTCCGCCGGCGCCCTCGACGTGGCCATCGTTCCCGCGACGATGAAGAAGAACCGGCCGGGGTGGGTCCTGCGGATTCTCTGCCCCGAGGAGCGGCTCGAGTTGGTCTCGGCGGCGGTCTTCTCGCTCTCGACCACGATCGGGCTGCGGTTCCATGCCTGCGAGCGGATCGTCCTGGCCCGCGACGTCGGCGCGGCGGTTACCCGGTTCGGCCGCGTGCGGGTCAAGGAGGCGACGCTGCCGGACGGCTCCGTCCGCCCGGTGCCGGAGTACGAGGACGTCCGCAGGATCGTCCGCTCCGGGAAGGCGACGTTCGAGGAGGTGGCGAAGGAGGTGGCGCGGACATGGCGAAGGTGAAGGTCGAGTACGCGTGCACCTCGTGCGGCTTCGCTTCGCCGAAGTGGCTGGGACGGTGCCCCGACTGCGGCAAGTGGGGCACCCTCGTCGAGGAGACGGTGGCGGCGGAGCCGAAGTACCGGGTGGCATCCGTCGAGCTGCCCGCCGGAAAGCCGGTGCGCCTGTCCGAGGTCGCGGAGTCGGCCTCCAGCCGCGCCTCCACCGGGATCGCGGAGCTCGACCGGGTCATGGGCGGCGGGGTCGTCCCGGCGTCGGCGACCCTCATCGGGGGCGACCCCGGGATCGGGAAATCCACGCTCCTGCTCCAGGCGGCCCGCGGGCTGGGCCGGGACGGGCGCCCGGTCCTCTACGTCTCCGGCGAAGAGTCGGAGGCGCAGGTCAAGATGCGGGCCCGGCGGCTCGGCGTGGAGGCGCAGGAGATCTACCTTCTCGCGGAGACGTCGGCGGAGCGGGTGATCGCCGCGGCCGCGGAGCTGTCGCCGTCGGTCCTCGTCGTCGACTCGATCCAGACGATGTTCACGTCCGATCTCCCGGGGGCGCCGGGATCCGTGGGCCAGGTCCGGGAGTGCGCGGGACGCCTCGTCTTCTACGGAAAGAAGGCGGGAATCGCCGTCTTCCTCGTGGGGCACGTCACCAAGGAGGGGGCCATCGCGGGACCCCGGGTGCTCGAGCACCTCGTCGACACCGTCCTGTACTTCGAGGGGGAGAAGGGGCACCCCTACAGAATCCTCAAGGCGGTCAAGAACCGGTTCGGGTCGACCAACGAGATCGGCGTCTTCGAGATGCGGGCCACGGGGCTCGCCGAGGTGGCCGACCCCTCGGGGCTCTTCCTGTCGGAGCGGGCGGGGGAGACGTCCGGGACGGTCGTCTTCCCGGCCGTCGAGGGGACGCGGCCGCTGCTCGTGGAGATCCAGGCCCTCTCGAGCCAGTCTTACCTCGCCATGCCGCGCCGCACCGTTCTCGGGGCGGATGCCAACCGGGTGATCCTTCTGTGCGCGATCCTGGAGAAGAAGGCGGGGCTCACCCTTTACAACCAGGACGTCTTCGTGAACGTGGCCGGCGGGATCCGCATCGACGAGACGGCGGCGGACCTGCCGCTCTTGTGCGCCGTGGCCGGGTCGGCCAAGGACGTGCCCGTTCCCCCGGGAACCGCGGCCTTCGGGGAGGTGGGGCTCGGAGGCGAGGTGCGCGCGGTCCCGATGGCGGAGATGCGCCTCAACGAGGCGTCCAAGATGGGGTTCTCCCGCGTCCTGCTCCCGGCGTCCAACGCCGAGCGCCTCTCCGCGAAGTCCCCGCTCGCCCTCGTCCCGGTCCGCAACGTCCGGGAAGCCCTGTCGCTCGCCTGGAAGAAGTGACGCGTGGCCGCGCGGCCGACCCGCCGCATGCCCGATCCCGTCCGCGAGGCGAGGCCGGGCACCGCGGCGCCGGGCGCTATCCCTTGAAGCCGGTCGCGAGCAGGTAGATCTCGAACGACTCCCTGCGCGTCGCCCCGGGGCGAACCCGGCGGACGCGCGAGAACGACCCCTTCAGTTCCTGCATCACCGCGTCGGCCTCGGCGCCGTCGAAGATCTTGGCGAGGAACGTCCCTCCCTTCCGGAGCGTCCGTCCGGCGAGGGCGTGGACCGCCCGGACGAGGTCGGCGGACCGGGCCTGGTCCGCGAACGAAACCCCGGTGGTGTTCGGCGCGGCGTCGGACACGACCGCGTCGGCCTCCCGCCCGAAATAGGCGAGCAGCCGCGGCGGCAGCGAGGGGAGGGTGACGTCGTCGCGGAAGAAGCGGAAGTTCGCCGCGGGGAGCGGGTCCATGGGCAGGATGTCCACGGCCGCGACCTTCCCCCTTTTCCCGACGAGTTCGAGCAGGACCTGGCTCCACCCGCCGGGTGCCGCGCCGGCGTCGATGACGTACGCCCCCGGGCGCGCGACGTTCTCCGCCGCGGCGATCTCCGCCAGCTTGTAGGCCGCGCGGGACCGGTAGCCTTCCCTTTTCGCCTTGCGGTACCAGGCGTCCTTCCGCTCGTACATGCCCCGATGGTACCTCAAAACCGTGCCGCGGTTGACAGTGGGGAACCCCCACGATAGATTCAATCTGCCCATGGCGCGAGACGGTACCGATATCGACGGCGTCTTCCGGCATCTCAAGGACGACCTGCGCCGGGTGGAGAAGGCGCTCGTCGCCAACCTGAAATCCCCGGTTCCCCTGATCCCCGTCGTGGGGCGGCACATCACCCTCTCGGGCGGCAAGCGCTTCCGCCCGGCGGTGCTCCTGCTGTCGGCGGAGGCGTGCGGCTACACCGGGCCCCGCCGGATCGTGATGGCCGTGGTGACCGAGTACATGCACACCGCGACGCTCCTGCACGACGACGTGGTCGACGGCGGGGTCGTGCGCCGCGGCCGGCCGGCCGCCAACGTCGTCTTCGGCAACCCGGTGAGCATCCTGGTCGGGGACTTCCTCTTCGCGCGCGCCTCGCAGCTCATGACCGACGACGGCGACATCGATGTCCTGGGGATCTACGCGCGCACCCTCGTGTCACTCTCCGAGGGGGAGGTCCTCCAGCTCATGAAGTCCGCCGACCCGACGATCTCGGAGGCCGACTACGTCAGGGTCGTCTTCCACAAGACGGCGTCGCTGATCGCTGCGGCGAGCGAGACCGGCGCCGTCCTGGCCGGGGCCCGGGCCCCGCTGCGCCGGCGGATGTTCGAGTACGGCAAGGCGGTGGGCATTGCGTTCCAGCTCGTCGACGACATCCTCGACTACGTGGGCTCGGAAAGGGAGCTCGGGAAGCGCCCGCACCAGGACCTGCGGGAAGGGAAGATCACGCTGCCCCTCATCCATGCCCTCAGGGCCGCCGGGCGGGCGGACCGGGCGAAGGCGGCGACGATCCTCTCCCGCAAGGGGCCCTCCGACCGCGACGTCGCGTTCCTGGCGCGCCTCGTGGAGAATCACGGCGGGATCGGGTATGCCGCCCGCCGGGCGAAGGCGTTCGTGGCGCGCGGAAAGCGGCTCCTGGCCGGGCTGCCCGACACCACCGCACGGGCGGCCCTTGGCTCCCTGTCCGACTACATCGTCTCGCGCACCCGCTGACCCCGGCCGCGAAGCGGCTTGACGAGCCGCCCCGGCGCCCGTCACAATGAACGCACAGGCAGGAAGTTCCCGCCGGGCGCCCGGGGAGAAAACCGGCCGACAGGCCGATACCCCCCCGGGCTTCGGGAAGATGGTGCAAGTCCATCGCTGCCCCGCAACTGTAACCGGCGACGAAATCCGCACGAGGCCACTGCCCCATGAACGGATCCGGGGCGGGAAGGCGCGGAGAGTAGGTTCGTAACCGGAAGCCAGGAGACCGGCCCGACGGGAGTTTTCCCGGAACGCCTTTCGCGGGAGAAGGGTCGGGAACGAACGCGGCGCCGAAACGGTCCCCCCCTCCTTTCGATCGACCGGAAGGGCGGGGGGGTTGTCATTTTACGGGTCCTTCGCATTGTGGTCTGTTGCCTCGCGCTCTCCCTTCTCGGTGAGGGCGCGTCCGGCGCGTCCGCCGTTTCGGCCAGGGACGACCGCGGGGTGGTCGTCCGCCTGGCGCACCCTCCCGCGAGGATCGTCTCGCTGGCCCCGAATCTCACGGAGATCGTCTTTCTCCTCGGCCGGCAGGACCGGCTCGTGGGGGTGACCCGGTTCTGCAACTACCCGGACGGGGCGTCCCGGCTGCCGAAGGTGGGCGGGATCGTCGATCCGGACGTCGAGCGGATCGTCGCGGCGCGTCCCGACCTCGTGCTCTGCACCACCGACGGCAACCCGAAGGACCGCGTGACGGCGCTCGAGGAGCTGGGGATCCCGTGCTTCGCCGCGGCGCCGCAAGACCTCGCGGGCGTCTTCCGGACGGTCGAGCGGATCGGGACACTTCTCGGCGTCCCCGGGAGGGGGCGCCGGGAGGCCGCGTCCCTCGCCGCGCGCGCCGCCCGGGTCGCCCGGCAGGCGGGGGCGGGTCCGGTCCCGAGGGTCCTCTTCGCGGTCTCCACCTCGCCGGTCATCGCGGCCGGGAGCGGGACGTTCCTGGACGAGCTCGTCCGGACGGCGGGAGGGAAAAACGCGGCCGCGTCGCATGCCGGCCGTTATCCCCGGCTCTCGGTCGAAGATCTCGTGGCCGCGGCGCCGGACGTCATCTTCGTCGCGTCGATGGCCGGGGTCGAGAGGTTTCCGCCCCGGGTGACCCGGTGGACGGAGGTCCCGGCGTTCCGGGACGGGGCGGTCGTGACGCTCGACGGCGACCTCGTCACCCGCCCGGGGCCCCGGATGGTCGCGGCGCTGGAGGAGGTCTCCCGGGCGCTGGCCGCGTGGCGCGCCCGCCGGAGCGCGGGAGCCCCGGGGGGGGGCGACGCGGCCGCGGGCAAGGGGCGGCGTCCATGACCCGGCGAGCGCTGGCGGAATCGATCCGCGCCCGGGGCGCGTGGTCCGTCACCCTCGCGCTGGGCGGCGCCTTCGCGGGGGCCGTCGCGTGGTCGGTCATGACGGGTCCGGTCCCGCTCTCGTTCGGGGAGGTCGCCGAAGCGTTCCGCCACGCCCTCGCCGCGGAATCATCGCGGTCCCCGGCCGCGCGCGTGGTGATCGACCTGCGCCTTCCGCGGGCCCTCCTCGGCGCCCTCGTCGGCGGCGCGCTGTCGTCGTCCGGCGTCGCCTTCCAGGCGCTGCTGCGCAATCCGCTGGCGGATCCGTACATTCTCGGGGTTTCGGGCGGGGCCGCCGTGGGGGCCCTCGCCGCGGCGCTCGTCCTGCCCGCCGGCGCCTCCCTCCCCCTGCCGCTGTGCGCGTTCCTCGGCGCCGCGCTCGCCGCCGCGGGAGTCTTCCTCCTGGCCCGTCGCCGGAGCGGCGTCTCGCGGGAACGGCTGATCCTGATGGGGGTGGTCGTCGGGGCGTTCCTCAACGCCCTCATCATGATGATGGTCGCGCTGTCCCCCCCCGGGAAGATCCCCGGGGCGGTGTACTGGCTGATGGGGGACCTGGGGCAAGGCACGCTGCGCCGGGTCGGCCTGCTCGTCCCCTACGTGGCGGCGGGGACGGGAATCCTCTTCCTCCTGTCGCGGGGGATGGACGTCCTCCTTCTGGGCGACGAGGCCGCCTTCCAGACCGGCCTTCCCGTCGAGCGCGTGAAGACGGCGATCTACCTCACCGCGTCGCTGCTGGCAGGCTCGGTGGTGGCCGTCTCGGGACTCATCAGCTTCGTGGGCCTCATCGTGCCGCACGGCGCCCGGGTCCTGGTCGGCTCCGGGCACCGGCGGCTTTTGCCGGCCGCGTTCCTTCTCGGCGGGACGTTCCTCGTCGCGGCGGACGTCCTGGCGCGGATCGTGTCCTCGTACGGGGAGCTCCCCGTCGGGGCGGTGACCGCCCTCGCGGGAGCGCCGTTCTTCCTGTACCTGTTGCGCCGCGACGGGGGAAGGCCATGACCGTCCCCCTCGTTGCCGGGACCGGCGTGCGTTTCAGCTACGGGGACCGCGAGGTCCTCGCGGGGGTGGACCTCCGCGTGGCCGCGGGGGAGGTGACGGTCCTGCTTGGACCCAACGGCGCCGGCAAAAGCACGCTCCTCAGGATCCTGTCCGGGCTTCTCGCCCCGCGCGCCGGCGAGGTGACCCTGCTCGGACGCCCGCCGGCTTCGTACGGGCGACGGGAGATGGCGCGCCTCCTGGCCGTGGCCGGGCAGGACCCGCCCGTCGATTTCCCGATGTCGGTGGAGGAGTACGTCATGCTCGGCCGCTTTCCGCATCACGGCTTCTTCGGCGCGGCCACCGGGGGGGACCGGCGTGAGGTCGACCGGGCCCTCGAGACGACCGCGCTGTCGGACCTTCGGCGCCGGGGGCTCTCGGAACTTTCGGCGGGCGAACGCCAGCGGGCGACGGTGGCGCGCGCCATCGCCCAGGGGGCCCGGGTCATGCTGCTGGACGAGCCCACGGCGTTCCTCGACATCTACCACCGCGTCGCGTTCTACGAGATCGTGACGCGCCTGGCCGAGTCGCACGGCGTGGGCGCCCTGGTGGCCTCCCATGACCTGTCGCTCTGCGCGGAGTACGGGAGGCGGATCGTGCTGCTTGCCGGCGGGACGGTGCGGGCGGACGGGCGGCCCGAGGACGTTCTCACCCCGGGCAACATCCGGGACGCCTTCGGCGTGGAAGTGGCGTGCGACCGGAACCCGGCGACGGGCGCGGTGCGGGTCACCGCGGTCAGGAAGGAGAACGCGAAGCCGGCCTGACGGGCCGGCGGCGTCCCGGAAGACGTTGTGGTTCTCCGGGGAAGCGGTCGTTCGGAGGCGGCAGCCGGGGAAGACGGTGAAAATCCGTCGCTGCCCCGCATCTGTCACCGGAACGAAACCCGCACGATGCCACGGCCCGGCGGGAATCGCGGGCGGGAAGGCGCGGGGAGTAGGATGCCGGAAGCCAGAAGACCCGGCCCGCCTCGTCACGGGACTCCCTTTCGAGGGAAAGGAGGATCGATGAAGGGATCGAAGGCGGGAAGGGCGCTCGCGGGCGTCGCGATGGCGGCGGCGCTCGCGGGGATCGCGTCGCCGTCGCCGGCCCAGGAGCCGGGGACGGACAACCAGGCGAAGCGGCTGGAGACGATCGTGGTCACGGCCACGCGGATGGAGGAGAAGGTGTCGGAGCAGGCCTCCGACGTGAGCGTCGTGACGCGGGACGACATCGACCTTCGAAGCCCGGCGGTGGCGGGCGACGTGTTGCGGGACCTCCCGGGCGTCACGGTCCAGCGGAACGGCAGCGCCGGGAACCTCGAGAACATCCGGATCCGCGGGGCGTTGAGCTCCCACACCCTCGTGATGATCGACGGGTTCCCGGTGAACAGCCCGACCCTGGGCTCCTTCGACGTCGGCTCGCTCCCGCTGGACGGCTTCGAGCGCGTCGAGGTCGTGCGCGGCGCGCAGAGCGCGCTGTACGGATCCAGCGCGATCGGCGGCGTCGTGAACTTCATCCCCCGCAAGGGAGAGGCCGGCCGCGGGCTCGGGGCCGGCGTGGCCGGGGGAAGCTTCGACTCCCTCAGGTGGACGGGGACCGCGCAGGCGGGGACGAACGGGACGAGCGTATTCCTCGGGGGCGGCGGCTGGCAAAGCGACGGGATCCTGCGCAACGACGACGTCGACCTCGTCTCGTTCCTGGGGTCGGCCGAGATCGGGGCCGGCGCGGCGGGGCGGATCCACGGGATCCTCCTGGCCACGGACGAGGACAAGGGAATCCCCATAGACTTCAACACGCCCCGGGACGCCAATCACCGGAGGACGCGGCGCGGCTTCATGGGCGGCGCCCGGTGGGAAAAGGACGTCTCGAGGAGGGCCGGCGTGACGGCCTCGTGGAGCACGTTCCAGGAATTCTTCCACGAGACGGACCCGGCCGACCCCGGAGGGGACCTGTTCGGCTACGTCTCCGACGATGTCACCAGGACCAGGAAGGACGTGGTCCGGCTCCAGGGCCGCTATTCCCCGGTCCCGCAGGCGACGACCCTGCTCGGGCTGGAGTACGGGAGGGACCGCGCCGTCGATGCGTTCCGCTCCAGCTTTTCCGACACCGACCTCGCCGCCAGCATCTACGATCGTTCCCTTTTCGTCCAGGAGGAGCTCCGCGCCGGCACGCGCGCGGGCATAAGCCTCGGGGCGCGGTGGGACCGCAACTCGTCCGCGGGCGGCACCGAGTTCAACCCCAAGGCGGCGGCGTACTACGACGTCGCGCCGATCGGGACCCGGGTCCGCGGCGCGGTGGGCCGGGGGTTCCGTGTGGCCACGCCGCTGGAGCGATTCGATCCGTTCGTGGGCAAACCCGGGCTTTCCCCCGAGGTTGCGGTGTCGTACGAGGCCGGAGCGGACGTGACGATCCGCAAGCATGTCGCGACGGCCTCCGTGACGTACTTCTACCAGGATTTCAAGGACCTGATCGTCTTCGACCCGGCCGTGAACCCGCCCAACGGCCAGCTGGCCAACGTGGCGCGGGCGTTCTCGCGGGGCGCGGAGGCCGAGGCGACCTGGCGCCCCGTCCCGGAGGCGGCCGCGATCCTGACATACACCTTCACGGATTCGTGGGACGCGCAGCACCGGCGGCCCATCATCGCGATCCCGAGGCACCGGGGAGTTGCCTCGCTCGTTCTCCTGCCCGTCCCCGGCTTCCAGGGACGGATCGAGTGGCGGATCGAGAGCGATCAGGTCGATTCCCATCCGTACCTCTTCGGGGAGCAGCGCCGCCCCGGGTTCGCGGTGGTGGACGCCTACGCGCGGTATGCCTGGGCGCCCGCGGAGGCGGCGGTCCGCGAGATCGCGTTGACGGGGAAGATCCAGAATCTTCTCGACCGCGCCTACGAGGAGCGGCGGGGATTCCCGGCGCCGGGGGTCAACGTCCTCGTCGGCGCCGAGGTGCGCCTGTGAAGCGGGGCCGCCGATGCTTCGGGGAAAGGACCCGCCGATGAACCGGAGCGGGCGCGGCGTCGCGGCGCGGGGGCCGGAGCGGGCGATGACGCGGCCGCTGCTGTGGTCGATGGCGGGACACGTGCTGGCGTTGAGCGCCTGCCTCGCGCTCGGGGCGGGGCCCGGAGCGCGACGCGTGCCGGTCGTCGAGGTCCTCCTCGTCGCGGGAACGGCCGGTGGCGACGGTGCGCTCGGGTCCGCGAAGGCCCCGATGCGGCAGGCTCGCCGCGTCTCCGGCCTGCGGCGGCAAGCCGGAGACGCGGAGCGCGCGTCGCCCCCGGCCGAAGCGGAGACGCCGGCCGCGGCGCCTCCGGCTCCGGAAGCCGCCGGCCGGGCGGCCGTCGGGCCGGGGCGCGCCGTCGCGGCTCCCCGCGCGCCGGAGCGGACCGGCTCCCTCCCGGCCGCGGGGAACCCGGAGGGGCCGGCGATCCCGGGGCCGGCGGTGGAGCCGGGCGGTGCCGTCGCCGCGGCCGCTGCGCGGGACGGGCTGCCCGGCGACGCGGCCGCCTCCCCCGGAGGAGGCGCGGAGACGGGAGCCGCGATCGACTCGTCCGGGGCGGGCGGGGCGCCTGGAGCGGGTCGGGGCGGCAAAGGCGGCGGCGGGGACCGGGACGGCGACCCCGGGCTGCTCCGGGACCGGATCCAGTCCCGCATCGTGTACCCCGAGGAGGCGGTCCGCCGGGAGATCGAAGGCGAAGTCGTCCTGCGCATCCGCATCGGGAGGGGGGGCGTCCCGAACGAGGTCCGCATCGCGCGGAGCAGCGGCGCCCGCCTCCTCGACGAGGCCGCCCGCCGGGGCGTGGTGCGCGCCGCCCCGCTCCCGTCGTCTCCGGGCTGGGTCGAGGTCCCGGTCCGCTTCCGCCTGCGGTAGTCCCGGCGCGCGTCCGGCCCGGCGGCGCGGCCCGCGGGGCGCCCCACGACCTTTACTCGCTCCGCGGGAATTATTAATCTATAATGGTTCGTTATCCTGGCCGCGAACGAGGGGGACGGATGGACCGCAGGGTCCTCGAAAAATGCCGGGAGGAGCTCCAGCGGCAGATGGACGAGCTCCTGGCGGGCGCCGGGAAGACGGTCTCGGACATGACCGCCGTGCCCGAGGAGAACTTTCCCGACCCCACCGACCGGGCGCTCCTGGAGTCGAACAGGAACTTCACGCTCCGCATCCGCGACCGGGAGCGCAAGCTCCTGGGGAAGATCAAGGCGGCGATGAAACGGATCGACGACGGCAAGTTCGGCATCTGCGAGGGATGCGGGGGCGAGATCGAGGAGAAGAGGCTCATCGCGAGGCCGGTGACCGCGATGTGCATCGACTGCAAGACCGTGGCCGAGGAGGAAGAGGTCAGGTAACGGTCTTCGGCCAGCTCCTTCTCCCTCCCCATTCCTTCCGCCCATTTCCGGAGGACGCATGACCGAGCTTCGCAAAGACCCCATCGTGGGCCGGTGGGTCATCATTTCCACCGAGCGCGCCAAGCGCCCCCACGAGTTTCCGACGGAGAAGACGGAGCGCAAGGAGGGGATCTGCCCCCTGTGCCCGGGCAGCGAGCGGATGACGCCGCCCGAGATCCTCGCGTTCCGGCCCGACGGCGCGCCGAACGACTCCAACTGGTCGCTCCGGGTGGTTCCGAACAAGTTCCCGGCGCTGCGCATCGAGGGGGACCTCGGGAAGGCGGGCGACGGGGTCTACGACAGGATGAACGGGATCGGCGCCCACGAGGTGGTGATCGAGACGAACCGCCATGACATCGACGTCTTCGACCTGCCCGAGCGGCAGATCGAGGACATCTTCCGGGCGTACCGGGCCCGCGTCCTCGACCTGAAGAACGACAGGCGCTTCAAGTCCGTCATCATCTTCAAGAACCACGGGGCGGCCGCGGGGGCGTCGCTGGTTCACAGCCACTCCCAGCTCATCGCCCTTCCGGTCGTCCCCAAGAGGGTGATCGAGGAGATGAGCGGGGGGCGGGACTACTTCCGTTTCCGGGACCGGTGCATCTTCTGCGACATCATCGTCCAGGAGATGGAGCAGAAGGTGCGGATCGTCGAGGAGAGCGGGGACTTCGTCGCCTACAGCCCTTATGCCCCCCGTTTCCCGTTCGAGACGTGGATCGTCCCGAAGACGCACCAGTGCGCCTTCGAGATGATCGAGGACGCCCAGATCCGCACGCTGGCGGCCATCTTCCGGCGAACCCTCCGGAGGCTCAACCTGGCGCTGGAGAATCCTCCGTTCAACTACATCGTCCACAGCGCCGCGTTCCAGATGGGGGCCGCCGAATACTTCCACTGGCACATCGAGATCATGCCCAAGCTGACGAAGGTGGCGGGGTTCGAGTGGGGATCCGGCTTCTACATCAACCCGACGCCGCCCGAGGAGGCGGCCAAATTCCTTCGCGAGCTGCCGGAGTAGGGAGAGGGCGACGTTTCCCATGAGGGTCCTGGTGGCATCGTCCGAGATCGTTCCGTTCGCCAAGACGGGGGGACTGGCGGACGTGACCGGCGCGCTTCCCAAGGCGCTCCGGAAGATCGGCATCGAGGCGGACTGCGTCCTTCCCCGCTACCGCGGGATCGACCGGCAGAAATATCCCGCGGCCCAGTCCGGGCCCGCGTTGCGCGTCCCGCTCGGCCACCGCGAGGAGAACGCGACCCTCGAGGAGGTCGATGCCGGCGGCGGCGTCCGGGCCTTTCTCGTCCGCGGCGACCGGTACTTCGACCGGGAGTTCTACTACGGGACCCGCGACGGCGACTACGTCGACAACTGCGAGCGGTTCACCTTCTTCTGCCGCGCCGTGATGGAGTGGATCGCCCGATCCGGCCGGCGCTACGACATCGTCCACTGCAACGACTGGCAGACCGCGCTCATCCCGGCGTACGTCAAGACCCTCTACTCCGGCGAGGAGGCGTTCCGCGCCACGGGGACCGTTTTCACGGTGCACAACCTGGGCTACCAGGGGCTCTTCTGGAACCACGATCTGCCGATCACCGGCCTCGGCTGGGAGCTGTTCACCCCCCGGGGAGTCGAGTTCTACGGGAAGCTCAACCTGATGAAGGCAGGGCTCGTCTTCGCGGACGTCCTCTCCACCGTCAGCGCCACCTACAGCCGCGAGATCCAGACCGCCGAATACGGCCACGGGCTGGAAGGGGTCCTCTACGAGCGGCGGGACGACCTCTACGGGATCCTGAACGGCGTGGATTACGACGACTGGGATCCCGCCGCCGACCGGCTGATCGCCGCCCCGTACTCGAAGGAGAACCTCTCCGGGAAGGCGGCCTGCCGGGCCGATCTCCTCGCGGAGTTCGGGTGGAGCCGGGAGGCGCCGGAGGCGGTCATCGGGCTCATCGGCCGGCTCACCGCCCAGAAGGGTTTCGATCTCATCGAGCAGATCGGGGACTGGCTCGCCGGGCGGAACGTGCGGGTCGTGATCCTGGGGACGGGGGAGCGGAAGTTCGAGGAGGAGATGGCGGGGCTGGCCAGGCGGCATCCCGAGCGGATCTCCGTCCGGCTCGCGTTCGACAACCGGCTGGCCCACCGGATCGAGGCGGGAGCCGACATGTACCTGATGCCGTCGCGCTACGAGCCGTGCGGGCTGAACCAGATCTACAGCCTGAGGTACGGCACCGTGCCCATCGTGCGGGACACGGGAGGGCTCGCGGACACGGTCGTGGACGAGGACGCCGATCCCGGGGCCGGCACCGGGTTCAAGTTCGCCGGCTACGACGCGGAGGAGCTCCAGGGCGCGGTCTCGCGGGCGCTGGCCGCGTTCGCCGACCGGGCGCGGTGGGAGGGGATCGTCCGCCGCGGGATGGAGAAGGACTTCTCGTGGGAGGCGTCGGCGCGGGAGTACGCGTCGCTCTACGAGAAGGCGCTGAGGAAGAGAGGCGGGTAGCGCCGTGTTGCGGGACGCGCCGCCCGGCCCGAAAGCAGGCGCCCGATGAACGGATTCGCCGACAGGGGCATCGCCCTCCTCTCGCGGGTGATCGAGATCACCAACTCGAACATCCAGGTCGAGAACCGCCTCAAGTACATCTGCGACTACCTGGTCCGGGAGGAGGCGGCCGAGTGCGTCTGCGTGTACCGGCGCGAGCGCCGCGGGGAGGACCTCACGCCGTGGGTCTCCTCGTGCGTGGAGATCGAGGAGTGCTCGCACTTCGAATTCCGGATCCGGCCCGGGGAGGGCGTGGCGGGGAAGGCGGCCCAGAAGCGGGCGCCGGTCTTCTTCCCCGACGTCCGGGCGAAGCCCCCGCATCCGCAGGTGCCCGGCGAGCTGCGCGACTTCCGGTCGATCCTGTCGATTCCCGTGATGGACGACGTCTACCTGTACGGGGTCATGAACTTCTCGACCCGCACGCGGGCGGATTTTTCCGACGACGCGATCGCGCTGCTGCGGGTGGTGGCCACCGAGGTGGCGGGAGCGATCCGCAACAGCCGCCTCTATCACGACGCCCGCAAGCGCGTCTCGGAGCTCATCACGCTGAACGAGATCGGGCGGGCGATCACCTCGACCTTCGAGGTGAAGGACATCCTCGGGTACGTGGCGAAGACCTCGTCGCGCCTCCTCCAGTCGGACGGGTGCACCATCCGCCTGACCCGGAAGGGAAAGCGCGGGCTGTCCGTCGTCGTGGACGAAGGATACTCGCTGCCGGGCTTCCCGCGGGAGATCCGCGCGCTCGGCAAGGTCCTCGCGGACCAGATCGTCCGGGAGATGCGCCCGCTCCTGCTCAACGGGCCCGAGGATTCCCCGCTGTACCTCGACCTCGCGCGGCACGGGATCGTCTCCTTCCTGGGCCTGCCCATCGTCTCGAAGGGGAAGGCGCTCGGCGTCATCAACCACTACTCGCGCTCGCCCAACGCGATCTTCGACATGGAAGTGATGCACCTGATGCAGACGGTGTGCAGCCAGCTCGCGAACATGATCGAGCACGCCTCCATGTTCCTGGAGGCCCAGAAGCTCGCGGGGGAGAACCAGGCCAAGGCGCAGCGATTCGCCACGCTCTACAACGTGGCCCGGGCGCTCATGTCCACGGTCAAGACGGAGCGGCTCCTCCAGGTCATGCTCGAGGCGCTGACCTCGCCCGCCGGCCTCAACTTCAGCCGTGCGATCCTGTTCCTCCTGAACGAGGACGGGAAGACGCTCACGGCGCGGATCGGGATGGGGCCGAGCGCCGCGGCCGCGGCGCGGCGGCCCGCCGGAGAGGAGGGTGCCGGCGCCGCCCCCGCGCGGGGCGAGGACGCGGCCCGCAAGGGTGCCCTGTCCGGGGTCGGGCGGTTCTCGATCTCCCTCGAGAGCGACACGTGCCTCGTGGCGCGGGCGGTGCGGGAGAAGCGGGCCATCCGGACGGAGACGGGCTGCCTGCCCGCCGGGGTCGTGCCGGCGTCGCCGGCGGAACCCGGCGAGCGGTTCTGCGCCTTCCACCCGCGGTCGTTCGTGACCGTCCCCCTCGTCATCGCGGGCGAGGCCCGGGGGGCGATCTACGCGGACAACAAGTACAGCGGGCGGGAGGTCTCCGACGAGGACATCCAGATCCTCACGATGTTCGCGTCCGAGGCGTGCCTCGCGATGGAGAGCGCATCCCTCTACGAGAGCCTCGAGGACGCGCTCGACAAGGTCCGCGCGACGCAGGACCGGCTCGTGCAGAGCGAGAAGCTCGCGGCCCTCGGCGAGATGGCGGCCAAGATCGCGCACGAGATCAAGAACCCCCTGACCGTCATCGGGGGCTTCGCCGCCCGCATCGCGCGGAAGGAGAAGGTCGGGGAGCGCGATCCCCAGACCTTCGCGCGCTACGCGGAGATCATCCGGAAGGAGGTCCAGCGCCTCGAGCGCACCATCCAGCAGACCCTCTACTTCTCGCGGGAAGTGGTGCCGGCGTTCCGGCTCGTGGACGTGAACGACGAGATCCGCGAGGTCCTCGGCATGTTCCGGGACGAGCTCGAAGAGGCCCGGGTGACCGCGGTTCTCGACCTGTCGGCGCAGGTCCCGGTGATCAGCGTGGACCCGGACCAGTTCCGGCAGGTTCTGTGGAACCTCGTTGCCAACGCCATCCAGGCGATGGAGGGAGGCGGGACGCTGACGCTCGCGTCCCGTCCCGCGGGGGAGGGCGAGGGGGACGGCGTCGTCATCCAGGTGGGCGACACGGGCGGCGGGATCGCCCACGATGCGGTCCACAACATCTTCAACCCCTTCTTCACGACGAAGGCGAAGGGAACGGGGCTCGGGCTCCCGATCGTGCACGCGATCGTGCAGAAGCACGGCGGGACGATCCAGCTCGACAACCGCGAGGAGGAGGGGGTGACGTTCTCGGTCTTTCTTCCCCGGGTTCCGAAGGAGGCCGGGGCCGGGGGGCGGATCCTCGAGCAGATGCGGAAGGGCGAATCCAATGGAACCGCGGCTAAGATCGATACGCGATAAGGTGGAGGGCGGGCGGCGCCTCGCCGAGGAGGACGCGCTCGCGCTCTTCAGGACCCGGGACATCCTGTCGGTGGGGGAGATGGCCGACCTCGCCAACCGGCGGAAGAACGGCGACCGCGTCTTCTTCAACGTGAACCGGCACATCAACCCGACGAACATCTGCGTGAACCGCTGCAAGTTCTGCGCGTTCAGCCGGGGCAAGGACGAGCCGCTCGCCTACACGATGACGATGGACGAGATCCTGGCGCGCGCCGAAGAGGCGCGCGCCCAGAATGCGACGGAGCTGCACATCGTGGGCGGCCTGCACCCCGACCTTCCCTTCGACTTCTACCTCCGCATGCTGCGGACGCTGAGGGAGCGGTTTCCCGAAATGCACGTCCAGGCGTTCACGGCGGTGGAGATCGACTACTTCGCGCGGATCGCCGGGCTCTCCCTCGCCGAGACCATCGCGCAGCTCAGGGACGCGGGGCTGGGGAGCCTGCCGGGCGGCGGCGCCGAGATCTTCGCGCCCGAGGTGCGCGACCGGATCTGCCCCGAGAAGATCCCGGGCGACCGGTGGCTGGAGGTGATGGAGGCGGTGCACGCCGCGGGGCTCAAGAGCAACGCCACGATGCTCTACGGCCACGTCGAGACCCTCGAGTCCCGGGTCGACCACATGCGGCGGCTCCGGGAGCTCCAGGACCGGACCGGCGGGTTCCAGTCGTTCATTCCCCTGGCCTTCCACCCGAAGAACACGGAGATCGCCAGGGCCGTCGGCCGGCTGGCCAAGGGGTACACGACGGGGATCGAGGACCTCCTCGCGCTGGCGGTCGGGCGGCTCTATCTCGACAACTTCGCCCACGTGAAGTCGTTCTGGATCATGGTGGGCGCCAAGATCGCGCAGCTCTCCCTCCACTTCGGCGTGAACGACATCGACGGGACGGTGGTCGAGGAGAGGATCACCCACGCCGCGGGGGCCCAGGGGGGAATGGAGATGTCCGTCCCCGAGCTGGTGACGATGATCCGGCAGGCCGGGAAGATCCCCGTGGAGCGGGACACCCTCTACAACGTGGTCCGCGAATTCCCCGCCGGGGCGCACGTCGCATGAGGCGGGGGGAAGGATCCGTCCCGCAGCCGCGGGATTCCGCGCTCTCTCCGCCCGGCGCCGCCCGCTGGCGGGAGGCGCTCGAGCGGGCCGCGGCAGGGACGGCGTCCCCGGGAGACGCGGCGGTGCTGCTGCGCGCGGCGCCGCTGTTCGACCTCGGCAGGGCCGCCGACGCCGTGCGCCGCCGGCTCCATCCGGGCGGCGTCGTCACGTACATCGTGGACCGGAATATCAACTACACGAACATCTGCTCCTGCGGCTGCTCGTTCTGCGCCTTCTTCCGCGAGAAGGGGGCCCCCGACGCCTACGTGCTGTCCGAGGAGGAGCTGTCGCGGAAGATCGGGGAGACCCTCGATGCCGGGGGGACCCAGATCCTCCTCCAGGGCGGCCTGCACCCGGACTGGGGGGTGGCCGAGGCGGAACGGCTCGTCCGCGCGGTGAAGCGCCACCCGATCCGCCTCCACGGGTTCTCGCCGCCCGAGATCTGGCACTTCGCCGACCGGTCGGGGATCGGGATCGGCGAGGTCATCGGGCGCCTCAAAGGCGCCGGCCTCGACTCGATTCCCGGCGGCGGCGCCGAGATCCTCGACGACGCGGTCCGCGGGGCCATCAGCCCGAAAAAAATCGGTTGGGAGCGGTGGGCCGCCGTGATGCGGGAGGCGCACCGGCAGGGGCTGCGCACCTCGGCGACGATGATGTTCGGCAGCGTCGAGACGCCCGAGAGCATCGGGGCCCATCTCGTCCGGGTCCGGGAACTCCAGTCCGAGACGGGGGGGTTCACGTCGTTCATCCCGTGGACGTTCCAGTCCGGGAACACCGCGCTGGCGCGCGATCCCCGGTTCGGGGAGCGGTCGGCGGCGGGCCTGGGACACGCGACCGGGTACCTGCGCGTGCTCGCCGTCGCGCGGCTTCTCCTCCCGAACGTGCGCACCGTCCAGGTGTCGTGGGTGACCATGGGGGCCAAGGTCGCCCAGCTCGGGCTCTTCTTCGGCGGGAACGATTTCGGGAGCACGATGATGGAGGAGAACGTGGTGGCATCGGCGGGGGTCGCCTTCCGCATGTCGGAGGAGGAGATCGTCGCGACGATCAAGGACGCGGGCTTTTCGCCCGCCCGACGGGAGGACGTCCCATGCTCGACGTGAAGTTCGTGCGCGACAACATCGCCCTGGTCGAGGAGGCGCTCCGCCGCCGGGGGTCCTCGCTCTCCCTCGACGGCTTCGCCGAGCTGGACCTGACGCGCCGCGGGATGCTCGCGACGGTCGAGAAGCTGCGGGCCGAGCGCAACGCCGCCTCGGAGGAGATCGGCCGCCTCCGCCGGGAGAAGAGGGACGCCTCGGCGCTCATGGAGCGGATGAAGCAGGTCGCGGCGGCGATCAGGGAGACGGAAGCGGGACTGCCCGAGGTGGAGCGCCGCATGGAGGAGATGCTCCTGAGCATCCCGAACGTTCCGGCGGCCTCGGTGCCGGACGGGGCGGGCGAAGCGGACAACCCGACGCTCCGGACGTGGGGGACGCCCCCGTCGTTCCCGTTCCCCGCCCGCGACCACGTGGAGATCGGGACGGCGCTCGACATCCTCGACTTCGACCGCGCCGCGAAGATCGCGGGGGCGCGCTTCGTGCTGATGAAGGGCGCCGGGGCCCTCCTCGAGCGCGCGCTCATCAACTTCATGCTCGACGTCCACACGCGGGAGCACGGGTACCTGGAGACGCTGCCCCCCTTCATGGCGAACAGCGCCTCGTTCGTCGGCACGGGGCAGCTGCCGAAGTTCGAGGAGGACCTGTTCCGCGTGGCCGGGACCGACTGGTATCTCGTGCCCACGGCCGAGGTGCCCGTGACGAACATCGTCCGCGACGAGATCCTCGCCGGGGAGTCGCTTCCGCTCAAGATGACGGCGTACACGCCGTGCTTCCGTGCCGAGGCCGGGTCCCACGGGAAGGACGTGCGGGGGATGATCCGCCAGCACCAGTTCAACAAGGTGGAGCTCGTGAAGATCTGCCGCCCGGAGGAATCCGAGGCCGAGCTCGAGTCGCTCACCGCGAACGCCGAGGAGATCCTCAGGCGGCTCGGCCTTCCGTACCGCGTCGTGTGCCTGTGCGCCGGCGACCTCGGTTTTTCCGCCGCCAAGACGTACGACATCGAGGTCTGGGTCCCCTCGCAGGACCGGTACCGCGAGATCTCGTCGTGCAGCAACTTCACGGACTTCCAGGCGCGCCGGGCGAAGATCCGGTTCCGCGACGGGAGCTCCGGGAAGACGCGCCTCGCCCACACCCTGAACGGGTCGGGGCTGGCGGTGGGGCGGACGGTCGTCGCGATCCTGGAGAACTTCCAGCGGGAGGACGGCACGGTCGACGTGCCGGCGGCGCTGCGCCCGTACATGGGCGGCATGGAGCGGATCGTCCGGCGCTGACGCCTCCCGTCCTCGACGCCCCGCGGCGAAGCGCCTCCGCGAAGGGGGCCGCTCGCCTCGTCGCTCGCCTGGCGGAAATGCAACCTGCGCACAACACTTCCCGGACAAGCTCGGCTCGGACCCCCTCCGCTGCGGCGCTTCGCCGCGGGGCGGCAACGCTGTCGCGGCGTGCGCGCCTCCTCCCGCGCCGGAAACCCGCAAGCTCGCCTCGTCGCTCGCCTGGCGGAAATGCAACCTGCGCTCGACACCCCCGGGAGTCATCCGCCAGCTGGCCGGAAAGCTCGGCATCGCCCCGTTCCCCTCGCTCGTCGTCTGCGCGGCGAGAGGGGTCCCCGGGGGGCGCCCTTCCGCCCGGGAGGGGGCGTCCTCCCCTGTCGAAACGCTCAACAGGCGACCGGGAAACTGGTACAATTCGCGAGTGGCATGAAGCGCTGGGAGTGCGTCATCTGCGGCTATATCCACGAAGGGGACGAGCCGCCGGACGTGTGCCCGGTCTGCGGCGCCGCGCGGGAATTCTTCCGCCTCCTGGGTGGCGATGTGCCGGGCGCCGGGTGAGAAGGATCGTCTGAACCGCCCGGCGTCCTTCCGGCATCGGAAGAAACGGGTCGCACGCGGGTCACCGAGGGCACTTCGCTCCGGAACACGGGACGGGGAGGAACCGGATGAAAATACCGGAAGGCTGGTACTTTCACCCGATGTTCGTCCATTTCCCGCAGGGCCTGTTCCCCGTCGCGCTCGCGTCGTTCGCCGTGTACGTGGCGACGGGAGCGGAGCCGCTGGAGACGGGGGCGTACGTCGCCGCCGCGTTCGGCGCGCTGGCCGCGCCGTTCACGGCGATCACGGGGCTGCTCGACTGGAAGATCCGGTACAAGGGGTACATGACGTCCGTGTTCCGGATCAAGATCGTCGGAGCGTTCGTGCTGATCGCGCTGTCGGTCGCGGCGGTGCTCCTGCGGGCCTATGTCCCCGGGGTCGCCGCGCTTCCTCTCTCGGGGGCGGGGTACGCGTATGCGGGGCTGCTGGTCGCCTGCGCCGCGACCTGCGTGGTCCTGGGGCATTACGGCGGCAAGCTCGTGTTCCACTGAGCCGGAAGCATTTCAGGCAGCCATCTCACCGAAAAGGGGGAACGTCCCAATGCAGGTCCCGGAAAACATCGTCATCCTGCACCGCGCCATCGACCGGGAGAAGGAAGCCATCGCAGGGTACCTGCGCCTGGCCCGGATCTCGCGGGACATGAACGCCAAGAACGTCCTCATCAACCTGGCCTCGGACGAGGTGGGGCACATGAACAAGCTCGAGGCGCACCTCGCCGCGGTCCTCCAGGGAAAGTCGTGGGTCCTTCCCAAGGCCGACGAGGCCGAGGTGGCCGCGCTGCTCACCCCCAGCGCGAAACTGGAGGAGATCGACGAGGGGAAGCTCGCCAAGGCGGACGAGATCCGGTTCCTGGAGATCGCCATCGACAAGGAGATCGCGGCGAACAAGTTCTACCTGGACATGGCGCAGCAGTCGAGGACCGACGAGGTCCGGGAGATGTTTCTGTCGCTGGCGAAGGAGGAGGACATGCACGCCAGGATCCTGCAGGCCGAGATCGACTCGATCGGCCAGAACGGATTCTGGTTCGACATGCAGGAATTCACCATGGAGCAGTAGGAGGTCCGGGGCGCATTGAATTTTCTAGAGGAAGCGATGCAGAGGCTGACGAAGGAGGCCCGGGAGCTCGAGTACGAGCTCCGGGTCGTCCTTCCCAAGGAGATCAACGTGGCGCTGGCGCACGGCGACCTCTCCGAGAACGGGGAATACGAGGCCGCCAAGGAGAGGCAGACGACCGTCAACGGCCGGCTCGTCCAGATCCAGAAGAGGCTCGCGGACCTCTCGCGCATCGACGTGGCGGGGATCCCGAGGGACAGGGCCGGGCTCGGGAGCGAGGTCACGGTCGAGAACGTCGAGACGGGGGAGGAGGTCCGCTACACGCTCGTCATCCCGGAGGTCGCCGACGGGAAGAAGAACTTCGTCTCAGTGGCGGCGCCGGTGGGCCGGGCCCTCCTCAACCGGAGGGTCGGCGACGCCGTGACCGTCCAGATCCCCAAGGGAACGTACGAGTTCGAGGTCAGGAAGATCGTCACGACGTTCGGCGACGAACTCTGACCGCGCGGCCGGGCGTCAGGCGAGCGCCGGGAAGCCGCGGCGCACCTCCTCCGCGATCCGCTTCACCTCTTCCGACCGGCTCCTGGGACAGACGAGGACGGCGTCGCCGCTGCGGACGACGACCACGTCCTGCATCCCGAAGACCGCCACGAGGCCGCGGTCCGACCGGACCAGGGAACCCCGGCAGTCCGACAGGATGACCTTTCCGAAGGTGACGTTGTCCCCCGGTTTCCCGATGAACTCGTGGAGGGAGCGCCAGGTTCCCAGGTCGCTCCACCCGAAGTCGGCGGGGATGACGAGGATGCCCTCCTCCTTCTCGAGGATTCCGTAGTCCACGGAGATCGAGGGGAGCCGCCGGTAGGCCGCCGCGAGG
>JBLMWX010000101.1:0-11164 GCA_050257455.1 Gemmatimonadota bacterium
CCGGACCTCCTGGCCGTGCCGCCGTCGCGCGGCGCCTTCTATTTCTTCGCCAGGGTCCGCACGGAGATTCCCGCCCTCCGGGTGGCGGAACGGCTCGTCCGCGAGCACAAGGTGGCCGTGATCCCGGGCGAGACGTTCGGCGCCGGGGCGGGATGCTTCCTGCGGGTCGGTTACGGGAGCCTGAGCGGGCAGACGGCGGCCGAGGGGATCGACCGCCTCGTCAACGGCCTGGCGTCGATCCTGCGGGCTCGTCGTCCAGGATGATGCCGTAAAGGTTCCCCTCCGGCGCCTGTCCCCGCTTCTCCAGCGAGACCTGGCAGTCGTCGGGCGGAGGCTTGTCCTTCCGGTTGAGCGCCACCAGGACCCGGACGACCTCCCACGAGAGCTTCCCCTCCTCGGCCATCCGGGTGACCTCCTCGAGGGCCGTGCGGTTGTCGAACGAGCGGCTGCGGTACGGCCGGGGGGAGATGAGGGCGTCGTACACGTCGCACGCGGCGACGATCTCCACGAGGCGGCCCCGCAGCTCCGTCCCGCGCGGGTAGCCGGACCCGTCCCCGCGCTCGTGATGGGCGAGCGCGACGGCGGGGGCGACCCCCCCGAAGTTTCCCAGGTAGTACGCGAGAAGGACGTAGCCGGCCATGGTGTGGTGCTCGAGCAGCGCCCTCTCGGACCGCCTGAGGAACGTCGTCTTCCTGAGGATCCCCACCGGGACGCAGATCTTGCCGAAGTCGTGGAGCGGTCCCGCCGACGCCTCCTGGAGGACTTCGCTCACGCTCCGCATCATCTTCCTCGCGATGGTGCTCGACAGGGCGAAGACCATCAGGACGTGGCGGTACGTGTACGGGTCGATCCGCTTGAAGTAGTCGAGGGACTCGAGGACGGCAACGGGAAGCCGGGTCTTCTCCATCAGGGCGAGCAACGCGGCGTAGTCCGCCTCGTGGCTGAAGATCGTCCGGTACGGCCCCTCCCGCATGAAGACGGCGAGGTCGCGGCGGGTCGTCCCGTATTCGAGGAGGGACACGTCGGGGAACGTCGTCTTGCGGCCCTCGGCAGCCATCTCGGCGAGGACCGCGCCGGTCAGGCCGACGCCCGCCGGGAGCAGCTCGCGGCCGTCGGGCGTGTGGACCGGGTATTTCAGCGTCAGGACCGTCACCGGCGGGAAGCCTCCGTGGACCGGCTTGCGCGCTGAGACAACTTTAGCGAACCGGGGGCAAATGTCAACCCGGCGAACTGCATTCATCTCAGGGACGGTTGATCCACCAGACCCCGAGGAGCATCAGCGCGCCGCCCAGCCCCTGCGCCGGCGTCGGCCGGTCGCCCAGGAGGAGCGCGGCGAGCAGCAGCCCGCTGACCGGCGCGAGGAACATGAATGAGGTCGCCGGGCCGGACCCGATGACGCGGATCCCCTCCATCCACAGCAGGTAGGCGATGACCGTGGGGAAGACGGCGAGGTAGGCGAGGACGAGCCAGAAGAGCGGCGGCAGCCCGGTCCACGGCACGGCCGCCAGGCGGGGCGCGGAGATCAGGAGGAGGAGCGCGCTCCCGAGCAGCATCGACCACGCCGTGGCCGGCAGCGCCCCGATCTTCACGAGAAGCGGCCTGGAGACGATGGAGTAGGCCGCCCACGAGGCGGCCGCGGCCAGGAGCAGCAGGTCTCCGTGCACCCGCGTCCCCTGCCCCTGCGCATGCGTGACGACGCCCCAGAAGAAGAGGACCGATCCCGCGAGCGAGATCGCCAGGCCCGAGAGGCGCCGGACGCTCGCGCGCTCGCCCAGGAAGAGCATCCCCGCGGCGGCGGTCAGGACCGGCGACAGCGTCGGGATGATGACCGCCGCGTCGGAGGCGGGGGCGAGCGAGAGCCCCCGGAAGAACGCGGTGTTGAACGCGGTCACGCCGACGAGCCCCACGACGGCGATCCGGCCCCATGCCGCCCGGTCGGGCACGGGCCGCGCCGACCGGCGGAACAGGATCCCCGTCATCAGGAGGGCGCCCAGCCCGAACCGGAGCACGGCCCCCACCTCCGGGGGGACGTGCAGGACGATGATCTTGGAGGTCGCGAACGCGCTCCCCCAGAAGACCATCGTGAGGACGAGCCCCAGGTGAACGCGGGCGCGCCCGGCGCCGTCCTCCTTCTCCATCGGCCGCTGCCGGATCCCGGGTCAGTACCTGGGATTGGTCAGCACGGGGTCGAGCAGCGCGGCGTCGTAGTGGCACCCCTCGTTGCCGGGATGGGCCAACCCGCCGGGCCCCGATGCGCAAGACGGCGGAGACCCTGCCCGGAAGGTCCTGCCGGTCTGGTGGCAGTTCTCGCACGTGGTCCCGAGCGGCTTCTGGGCGTCCCCGTGCGCCACCCGCGGAGTCGCCGACGCGTCGAAGGCGTGCGTGAACCCGGCCGTCGCGCGGCTGCCGTTCGCGTCGAAGTGGCACGTGGTGCACGTCGGGTGGCCCGCGACCGGGTGGCACGCGCTGCAGTTGATCGACGCGACGAAGACGCCGTGGAACCCGGTCGTGTTGTCCTGGTTGAGCCACCCCGTCTCATGGGTCCCCGGCGGCGGAAGGAGAGGCCCGCCCGCGTGGCACGAGAGAGAACCCCACGACGCCGAGAAGCAGGACGGCCCCGCGGCCGACGGCGGATCGGCATGGAGCGTCGCTCCGTGGCACGCCGCGTCGGCGCAGGAGCCGGTTCCGTTCGCGAGGGCGAACGCCCGGTGATCGGTGTACCAGCCGGCGGCATGGAAATCCGGGGGAGGGCCCCCGACGTGGCAGAGGAACCCGGCAAACGAGGCCGAGAAGCACGAGGGACCGACCGCTCCCTGCAACGCCGGTCCGTGGCAGATCGCCGCGTTGCACGTCGAAAACGTCGGGCGAGACGCGGCCGCGGTTCCCTGGTGCGCGTTCACCCAGGTCGCGATCGGCTGGTGGCCGGCCGGCGTCGGGCCCGCGGCGTGGCATCCCCGCCCGTCGACGGAAGCCGTGAAACAGGAAACGCCGGAGATCCCACCCCTCAGGTCCTCGCCATGGCAGGGGGTGCAGGGTCCCCCGTCCGGGAGCGCGCGCGCTCCATGAGCCGCCAGGAATCCCGCCGGGTGGTTTCCCGAGGCGTCGACGAGCGCGAGCCCCGAGTTCTCGACCGCCGTCGAGCAGCCGGCCAGGGCGAACGCCAGGAGCATCGCGATCGCGGCGGGCCGCGCGGCCCGGAATCTCTCGGTCATCGGCATTGCCTCGCTCCTCCGCACGGGAAGTTTCCGCGGGTCCCCGGGCGCCCCCCTACCGGTGGCACGCCCGGCACTTGACGTCGTTCTTGTTGCCGTGGCACCGGAAGCACGACCCGGGATCGAGCCGCCCGTCGATCCGGTGCAGCACGATGTAGTCGCCCCGGTGCGGCAGCGTCATGTCGGGGCGGTCGCCCATCCGCGTGTTCGGCTTGAGCTCCTCGGTCCGCGCGTGGCACCCCTGGCAGAACGACGGGCCGTGGCACGACTGGCAGAGGTTCTGTCCCTGCGCCGCATACATCGCGTGCTCCCGGATGAACACGAGCGAATGCCGGAACGAGGCATACGGCTTGAGCGCTCCCGTCGAGAGGTCCGAGTGGCACTCGGCGCAGTCGGCGCGCCCGGCCGGGAGCTCCTCCGGGTGCTTCGGGGGCACCGACGCGGTCTGCGAGAGCGCCGAGCAGCCCAGGCCCAGGGCGACGGCGAAGATTCCCACGACAAGCCCCAAGGCGGCGCGGCGCATCATTTCGTCCCTCCCGTGGAGGTCCCGAAGTCGAGCGCGAGCCGGATCATCCCCGCGTAGTCCTTGTCGAACCTCGGGCTCTTGGTATACGTCAGATCCCCGGAAATCTTGAGATGCGCAGCCGCCTGCCACCCGGCCGACGCGACGACCTGGTAGGCGTTCTTGATCCCGTCGATCGCCGCCTTGTACCGCTGCGTCAGCGCGTCCAGGGCGAAGCGCCACGCGGCGGGCGAGTAGCTCGCGAACGCCCTGTACTCCTGGTACTCGTTCTCGTCCCTGTCGGCCGAGACGGTGGCCGCGGACAGCCCGAGGACGTCCTTTCTGTCGTTGAACGCGTACCGGATCCCCGCCTCGCCTCGGCGGGCGTCTCCCGGATCGTTCCGGTCGTGCCGGATGCTCTTCACCCCGCCCTCCACGGTCAATCCCTTGCCGACGTCGATGCCGATCGTGGCGAACATCGTGCGCACCTCGTCGCCGTTGTCGAGCGCGGGCGCGAGGAAGGCGGGGTTGAGCGCCGTCTGAAAGAGATCCTTGTACTGGTACGCCTCGTAGCCGACGGCCAGGTCGACCGCGGCGATCGGAAGAACCCGGAGAACGTACCGCTGGGACGCGAGCGCGCTCGTCGCGATGTTGTAGGTCGCACGGCCGGACAGCTCGACCGGGATCCCTGGGCGGAGCCAGAGGTCGCCGCCGGCCATCTCCCGGTCGTCCCCCTGGAACGGCCCTTTCTCCTTGAGGTAGGTGGCCCCGATCTCGGCGTATCCGGCCGCCGCGAAGAAGACCCGGCCGCCGTAGAGGGAGTCGCCCGTCTGCGTCCCGGTGATGGTCCGCTCGACGGGGAGCCCGCCGAAGAGGGAGACCCCGAGCCCCACGGGCGTCCGCATCTTGACGAACACGCCGTCCAGGATCTCCGCCGCCGTCCCCTCGGCCAGGAAGAAGCGCCCGAGGCGCATCTCCGCGTTCCCCTGCGGGTGGAGGTACTGGAGGTAGGCGCTGCCGACGTCTCCCGAGCGGGGGCCGGTCCCCGAGTCGTCGGCGAGGTCCTGCCGCCCCCACCCGTAGAAGTGGAAGGAGAACGGCCGCCCGCCCAGGCCGCGCGCGTCCCCGGAGAGGTACTCATACAGGGGCGCGAAATGCTGCGTCTCCCCGCCGGGGACGTCCCGCTCGTAGTAGAGCGCGTACGTCCTCGAGGAGAGCGACACCTCGGCGCCCCGGGACGGCGCCGGCAGCGCGAGAAGCGGGACGACGGCGCACGCGAGCGCCGCCCACCTTCGGGGAAACAAGGATCTCTGCGGTCCCATCGCACCCCCCTGCCGGATTTCCGTGTTGAGAAATTATCTCAGGTTTCCGCGGCGGGAACGGGGATTATTCTCGCCGGCGTGCGGTCTTTTTTTGGGGGCCGCGACCCTCCGTCGAGACCCGGCCGGGGGATGTTATACTTTTGTGGATTACCTCGACGAGGTGCGCCCATGACACGCTTGGCTGTTCCGCTGGTTGCCGGGATCCTGCTTCTCGCCCCCTTGAGCGGGGCGAACGCGTTCGAGAAAGGCGGGTGCGGCGGCGGCGCCTGCGCCGACTGCCACAAGTTCACCAAGGAGGAGGCGGCCAAGGTGCTCGGCGGCATGGTCGACAAGGTGCTCTCGGTCGAGATGAGCCCGGTCGGGGGACTGTGGACCGTCGGGATCGAGAAGGACGGCAACCGGTGGCCCGTGTACGTCGATTTCTCGAAGAAGTTCCTGATCAACGGCCAGGTCATCCGGCTTTCCACCAAGGAGAACGTGACGGACACCCAGGCGACGGAGATGTCGCGCGTGGACGTCTCGGCCATCCCGGTGGACAACGCCATCGTGGTCGGCAACCCCGGGGCCGCGACGCGGATCATCGTCTTCTCCGACCCCGACTGCCACTTCTGCGGGATGCTGCACAAGGAAATCAAGAAGATCGTATCCGAGCGCCACGACATCGTCTTCCTCGTCAAGCTCTATTCGCGGGTCAACAACGCGACGACGACCCGGAAGGCGCTCTCCGTGATCTGCAGCGGGTCGGAAAAGTTGCTCGACGACGCCTACGCCGGAAAGGCGCTCCCCGACCCGACGTGCGAGACGCCGGTCGTCGCGGAGACGTTCCGCCTCGCCGGGACCCTGGGCATCCGGGGGACCCCCACGATGATCCTTCCCGACGGGCGCGTCGTGCGCGGGTACCGCGACGCGAACGCCATCCTCACGCTCCTCGAGGCGGGAAAGAAGGGCGCGGGGGGCGCCGCGCAATAGTCCGGAGCACGGGCCGTACCGGACCCGCCGGATCGCGCCTCGCCGGGATCCCTCGCGGGGATGGCGGCCCGGACCGGTCCCCGGGTGGATCGTGGGCGGCTTCCTGAACCTCATCGACTCGTATCTTGCGGCCGGGTCCGCGCTCGCCTACGCCGCCGCGTTCGCCGGCGGCGCGCTCGTCTCGTTCACGCCGTGCATCTACCCGCTCGTGCCGGTCACCGCCGGCTACGTGGGAGGAATGAGCCGCGGGTCGCGGTCCCGCGCGCTCTCCCTGAGTCTCTCCTGCGCGCTCGGGATCGCCGTCGTCTACGCGGCGCTCGGAGCGGCCGCCGCGCTCTCGGGCACCGTTTTCGGCGCGGCCGCGGCGTCGCCCGCGGCCAACATCGTCGTGGGGGCGGTCTGCGTCCTGATGGGACTGTCGATGCTCGACGTCGTCCGCCTGCCGCTCCCCTCGCATCCGCCGGGCCCCGGGGCGGTTCGCGGCGGACACGGCGGCGCGTTCGCCTTCGGCGCGGCGTCGGGGCTCGTCGTCGGTCCGTGCACGGCGCCGGTGCTCGGCGCTCTCCTCGCATACGTGGCAAGCCGCAGGAACGTGCCGTTCGGCGCGTCGCTCCTGTTCGTCCACGCCCTCGGGATGTCGCTCCTGCCGGTTCTCGCGGGAACGTTCGCGGGCTTCCTGGCCGCGCTGCCCCGGTCGGGACCTTGGCTCGATCGGGTCAAGAAAGGTTTCGGGGCCGTCCTGGTCGCCGCGGGATGCTACTTCCTGCTGTCCGCCGCCGCGGCGGGATTCCGGCCCGGCGCGCGGACGGCCTCCCCGCCGGCCGCCGCCCCCGCCGCCTCCGGCGGCGCCGGGACGATGGCGGACTTCACCCTTCCCGACACGGCGGGCCGGCCGATCACGCTGAGCCGGTTCGCGGACGGGGCGCCGGTCCTTCTCGTCTTCTGGGCCACGTGGTGCCCGTACTGCAACGCGGCGGTCCCCGCGATCAACGCGCTCCACTCCGGCGGGGCCGGCGGCGACCTCCGCATTCTCGCGGTGGACTACAAGGAGAGCCCGCGCACGGTCGCCGCGTTCATCGGCGCGAAGGGCGTGAGGTACCGTGTCGTCCTCGACGGGGACGGCGCCGTGGCGCGAAGGTACGGGATCGTCGGGATCCCGACGTACATCCTCGTCGGCCGCGCGGGGACGGTCGTCTACCGCGCCCACGTTCTCCCCCGCGAGATCCGGCGCTACCTCGACTGACCGGCGGGAGCGGGTCCGGCCGGGGTTGCCGGAAAACACGGGAACGGGGGCGCGGCCCACAGGGTCGCGTCCCCGTCTCGTGGCCGGCCGCCGCGTCGCTCAGGCCGACTTCTGGTGGAACGACTTGATCTGCTCCGGCGTGAACCTGTTGAGCTTCACGACCCGCGCCTTGCCGCGCAGGAACGTCGGGACGTTCGCAAGCGCGTCCGCCTCGCTGCGGGCCTCGACGATGGAGTAGCCGGTGTGGTCCCCCGCCATGCACCCCCATTCGACGCTCGAGAGTACCTTGGGCCCCTTCGCCAGGATCTCGTCCAAAGCGCGGAGGCACTCCTCCGGCGTGTGCTTCGACTCGACGAAATACTTCTCCATGGTCCCCTCCTTCCTCGCAACCGAAACGATTTCCAGAAAAGTTGACGGATCGACGCACCGCTTTTTGCTTCGATTCGGGGGAAAACGGGAAGATTCGGCCGGGCGGCCGGTGTCAGAACCGGAACCCGTACCGGAGGCCCATGCTGGTGAGGCCGTCGTTGTCGCGCGCGAGACCACCGTTGGAGGCGTGCTCCACGAGGAAGGAAAACCCGTGACGGCCGTGGAACCGGTAACCCGCGTCGAGCGATTCCCGGAACAGCACGCGCGTCCCGAGACTCGACCGGCGCGGAGCGTCCGTCTTCAGCTTGCCGTCGTGCACCGAGAGGCCGAGGCTGCCGTCGACGAACGCGCCGCGGGAGGGCCGCCACTCCCACGTGAGCCCGCCTTAGAGCTGGCTGGTGTACCCCTCGTCGTTGACTCTCGCCCCGGCGTGCGGGCGCGGCGACCGGAGCGCCTCGAACAGCTTCCCCCGCGGCGGGCGGAACAGCACTTCGACGCTGATGTCCTCGTCCCTTTCGTTCCGCGTGTGGAAGAGCCCCCGGTCATGCAGCAGGATCCCCGCCCGGACCTCGCCCGGCCCTGCCCGGGAGATGCCGGCGGCACCGGAGAAGTTGCAGGGCGCCCGGGTCAGGCGCCCCGGCGCCGGTCAGGTGTACTTGATCGCCACGACCACGAGGTCGTAGGCAGGCTTGATCCACTGGCTCGTGTCGAGGCTCGAGATGTCCGTGCCCGCGTACTCCTTGGGAAGGATGATGATCGCGTCCGCGCCGATGGCCTTCGCCTTCTCGACGATCCTGGCCATCGCGTTGAACTGGTCCGCCACGTGGAACTGGGCGATCTCCACGTACGGCCGGTCCGGGCGCGTACCCCGGTACACGTCGACGCTCTGGGTCGGCGGATAGGGCGGCCGGAACATGGCCGTCTCGATCCCGTAGCCGCACCCGGCGATCACCGCGGACAGCAGGATCAGCAGCACCGCGCCCTTGGCAAGCTTCATCGCGTCGTCTCCCTTCCCCGCGAGGTCCCGGGCAGCGTCCCGGAAGCGACCAGCGAGCCGCTGGATCCACAATATTCGATTCGCGTGCCCGGCACAACGTCGCGTTTTGTCCGGCGGGACCGGAACAAGGCGCGGCGGGCCGCACGGGCCTGCAACCCCCGGCAATCGGTCATGGTGCCGACGCGCTGTCCGCGACGGCCCGCGATCGCGCGTCATTTGCCGGGATCGCGCCCGGTGCGTTCGCGCCGGCCGACGACCCTCAACCTCGGGGTCGCGGCGATGCGATTCAGGACGTTCTCTTCTTCCACCCCGGCCGCCCGTGCCCGGCCGTCGCGCCACCACGCGTAGGACGCGACCGCGGCGCCGACCGCGATCCCGCCGAAAAACCAGACCAGGTCTTCCCCGATGTCCGCATGCCCCGTGGCCTGCGCCCCGAAGCGAACCATCCGGGACGCGACGCCGCTCTTGTCGGAGAAATAGGCGAGCGCGACGATGAAGACGCCGAAGGCGACGCCGAGCGCGAAAGACATGACGACGGCTGCGTGGCGACGAAACCAGGAGCGGGACTCGAACAGCATCGTGGCACCCCCCGGCCCCAAGAGGCTCCGATCTCGCGGCGCGCGATGCGCGCCCGGGCAGCCGGTGATCGCGGCGACAAGGTCTTTTCCTCTCCCCCGGCTGCCCGTCACGACACGCCGGCTGCCGCCGCTTGAGATGTCGGAATCGGCCCGACGGTTACAGCAAAAATCCTCGGGCCGTTGCGGCGCGCAAAACCTTGAACCGAAAAGCGGTTGCGGCCGGAACCCGCAAATCGTCGCTCCGGTCGCCGGGGCTACTCCGGGTGGGCCACCGTGCCGGTGTAGAACGGCTCGCACTCCCCGAGCGTCAGGAGCTTCTTCGTCTCCGCGAAAAGACCCAGGATCGGCGCCGCGGCGGACTGCAGCGTGCTGACCTTGTCCAGCTTCGGGTGACGGAACGGGCCGCTGATCCCCTGGCGCAGCGTCGCGCACCCCTTCGCGTCGAGCGCGGCGACCGTGACGCCCACGAACCGGCTGTCGGCGATGTCGAGCTTTCCTTTGAGGGCGATCCGGTTCTTTCTCGTGGCGAACGCCACGTCGCGCGCTTCCGCGACCCCGCCGGAGACCGACCAGTCCGACACGAGCCGGGTGATCCGCGTCTCGCCGCCGAGGGTCGACATGTAGACGCCGCCGACGTCGAATCCCTTGGTCGCAAGAGTTCCGAGGGGCCCGGCCAGGAGAAACGCCCCGACGTCCGCGATCCCCACCTTCTGCGTCTGCGAGACCTTCTCGAGCGTCTCGTCCACGTCCATCCCCTTGACGGCAAGGTCCTCGCCGCGCAGGGAGATGGTCCCGCCCAGCGACCGGAGCATCGCGTCGGCGTTCCTGCCCCGGAGAGACAGGTCCGCGGTCAGCGACAGGGGGCCGCTGAGCGTGGCCTTCTTCGAGACGGCGGCGAGCGCCTCCGCGGCCCGGAAGCCCGACAGGGCGTAGCGCACCTTGACGGCCGTCGCGGGGCCGGACAGGTCCACGTCGACCTCCCCGTCTCCCGAGCCCCCGAACATCCGCATCGCCAGGGGCCGGACGCGGAAGACCCCGCCCGCGGCCTTGACCGCCGCCCGGATCTCCGACGCGGAGACGTTACCGTCCTTGAGGTCCGCGACGCGCAGGTCACCGGTGAAGGACAGCGCCTTCACGCCGCTTTCGCCGGGCTTCCCGCCGAGCGACAGGTCGCGGACCGTGAGATCCACGCCGTCGATCTCCATCCGGCGCCCGCTCGTCCGGTCCAGGTAGAGAAGGCGTCCTCCGCGGACGGCGCTGTCGCGCACGAAGAGCGCGGCGGTCTCCTTCGCCGCGGAGGGGGCCGGCCGGGGGGCCCTGGGGGGCGTCTCGAAGTTGAACTTCCCGTCCTTGCCCTTCTCGATGAGCACGTCCGGCTTGTCGAGGACGAACTCGGTGACCTGGATCTCCCGGCTGAGCAGCGGGATGAGCTTCACGCCGATCCGCAGCGATCCCACCTTGGCGAGCTCCGTCCCCCGGTTCCTGACGTGGACGTCGGCGACGGAGATCCCGAGCGACGGGACGAGGCGCAAGGACGCCTTTCCCCCGATCCGGAGCTCCATCCCGAGGGCATCCGTGGCGGCAGCCTCGATCCGGGGCTTGTAGGCGTTCACATCGACCAGAAGGAGCAGCGCGACGACGCCCACCACGACCAGGCCGACAAGGACACCGAGAACGACGAGGACCTTCTTCATCGGCTTCGCCTCTCCCCCGTTTCGGGCTTCGGGAAATGACATCGATATACCTTATTAGACGCCCGCTCGGCAAAAAGTTCCAAAGGGCCACCGGATGAGCGGGCCGCAAGGCGGGGACGGGGCGGGCATCCGTGGCGCGGGAGCCGATTCCTGGGATCGGCGATCCCCCGGTCCCGCATGAAGAAAAGGGCTACGGACCAGGAGCCCGTAACCCCTTGATTTCATGGTCGGGATGACTGGATTTGAACCAGCGACCCCCTGGTCCCGAACCAGGTGCT
>JBLMWX010000102.1:0-2659 GCA_050257455.1 Gemmatimonadota bacterium
GCTCGCCCAGGCGAAACCTCCCCCGGGCGACAGGACGGCGACGGCGGCGCCCGGCGTGCCGGGGAACGGCTTGTCCATGATCCCTCCGTAAACCTTCCAGGACACCGGGCGGAAAAACGCATCCCGTTCCGCGAGCGAGACGATGTGAACTAGATCCAGCCGGTGGAGGCGGAACCGGTCGTCCTCCGGGTAGTACCGCACCACGGCGTTGAGAAAATCGATCTGGGATCCCGCCGTGTACCCGCCGTCGGCATCGAGGAGATCGTGGTAGGCCGGGCGGACGCCCGCCTCCACGAAGAAGGCGTCCTTCCTGACCCCGGCCGCGAGCGACGCCCGCGACGAGCCGTGCCCCTCGTCCGGCCGCACCGGCGCGGGAATCGGCGGAAGCTCTCCGGCCGCGTCCGCGAGCCGGCTCCTCGCCGAGAGCACTTCGAGGAACCGCTTCTGGAACGCGTCCTTCCCGATCTGACGCTTCATGTACCGCAGCTGGATCGTCTCCGAGGCGAGGTCGAGGAGGCGCGCCCTCTCGTCCTCCGGAATGCCCTCCGCCGCCTTCTCCGCGGTCTCCGTCCCGTCGATGACCGCGACGGCCCGGGCAATCGCGTCGTCGTCGAGAGTCGCCGCGATGTGGCGTATCCGACGCGCCTGGGAGGGCCTGTAGACGGGCGGCGACAGGAGCCCTTCGGACAGTGCGGCCCTGACCGTGTCCGCCGGGACGGTCCACCCCCCGAAGCGCTCCGTCAGGCGCGCGGACGGCGCCCCGGCCTCGAGGAGGAAGAGGAGGTTGTAGGAGCAGTTCTCCCCGAAGAAGAAGTAGTCCGAGTAGATCCCCTGCAGCTCCATCACGTGGAGAACCATCCGCCGCACGTCTTCCTCGGGGAGGTTCAGCCGGTACTCCCAGAGGTCCCGCTGGTCCATCCCGTGGTACTCCTTGACCTTCTCGTAATACGGAAGGATGGAGTAGTAGCCGGGGTAGAGCCCGAAGATCCCCTTGAAGGCGTACGAGATGCCGCTGTCGGCGGGATCGATCGTGGCCGCGTAGTTGACCGCGTACGACAGGAGCGGGCTCGCGTAGGAGGAATCGATCCGCAGGAGGGTGTGGCCGAACATCGAGGCCGGCGCGTTCATGTGCCCGGCGGCGAAGATGAGCGCGGCCGAGCGCGGGTCGATGCGCCTCAGGTTGTTGTCGAGCGTCGGACACGACGCCGCGGGAAGCCGCGACGCGTCGATCCCGAGCCGCCCGGACAGCCAGGCGAACCGCGCCGGGAACCGGCACCGGGGCGAGTCCTCCTCGTCGAGGCCGCTCTCGAAGAAGCCGTCGATCGTCGCCGCGAGCTCCGCGGCCGGGTCGGTCTTTCCCCGGGGGGCGAGGAAGAACCGGGGATCGTCGACGAGGCTCTTCCGCCCGAAGAGGCCCTTCTTGTAATGGAGAAGAATGTCCCAGTAGCGGTCGTCGGCGAGGCGCTGCCGCGAGGCCTCCTCCTTCAGCGCGGCGGCGTACGGATCGCCCCCGGCCGCGGCCGCCCGCGGCAGAAGCAGGGCAAAAAGAAGGGGGCATGCGAGCAGGCGCCGCATGCCCCCGTGTCCCACGCCCGGGAATGCCCGGTCCGCCGATCAGCCCTCGTTGGAGACGCGGACGATCGCGTCGACCACCTGGGCGTACTCGACGCCGGCGCCCGGGAAGATCTCGGCGAAGTGCGCCTTGAGGTTCCGGGAGAACCCTTCGCGCTCGGCCGCCGGAACGCCCATGAGCTCCGCGAGCGTGTCGAGGGTCTCCCCCTTGCCGTTGGCGATATCCTTGGCCAGGTCGTCGAGGTTGGCGAAGACGAACTCGCTGACGCGGTCGTTCTTCACGAACTTCGTCGGCTGCTTGCACTCCGAGGTGCCGGAGGTGACGCCGAAGGTCTGGTTGCCGAACGTGCCGTTCGTCGTCGCCTGGAACGCCTGGAGCAGGCTCGAGTCGTCGGCATTGCTCTGGAACAGCATCGTCCCGAGGCCGCAGCCGACGTTCGAGCGGGCGACTCCCGAGCCGGCCGCCATCGCCGAAGCGGCGAAGACGACAATGATCGCGCACGCAAGCAAAGCTCTCTTCATGAGGCGCCTCCTTGGGGAATGGATGGTCCTCGGATACTCTTACACCAAATCCCCGCGCGATTCAAGGACGCGGGGCGGCCGGGAGCCGTTCCGGCGCCGGAGCGCCCGACAGGAACCGCAGGAGGCGGGCGCGCACGTCCGGCAACGCGAATGCCCCGATGTGCCCGGCCCCGGGGACGATCCAGAGCGCCTTCGGCTCGGCCGCAAGTGCGAACAGCCGCTCGGCGTGCGCCACGGGCACGATGCGGTCGGCGTCCCCGTGGACGATCAGGACGGGAACGGGCGCGACGCGCGCGATCCAGAGACGCGGGCTATACCGGTCGGTCACGAGGCGCGACAGCGGGGACCGCAACAGCCGGAGGAGCGGGATCTCCGCGACCTTCTCGCGGGCGATCTCCCGGTAGCCGGCGAACGCGCTGTCGACGACGAGCGCCCGGATCCTCGCCTTGTGCGGCGAGTGCGCCACGGCGTAGACCGCCACCGCCCCGCCCAGCGACTGGCCGAGGACGACGATCCGGTCGCCGTCGACCTCCTTCATCCCGAAGAGCGCGTCGATCGCGGCCAG
>JBLMWX010000103.1:0-8528 GCA_050257455.1 Gemmatimonadota bacterium
CCGTGCCGGACGCCGAGATCCGGCTCGCCATCGCGCCGCTGTTTTCGGGCCGCGCCGTGTTCTCGACCCTGATCCTGTCGCGGCCGCGCATCCTGTTCCGGAAATACGCGGACGGCACGCATTCGGCCACCGACATCGCGAACCGTCTCGCCGCCGCGGAGCCGCCGGCCGCCCCGGCCGGCAGGGCCGACAAGGTCGCCGTCGCGGTGCGGTCGGTCGCCATCGAGGACGCGGCGCTGTCGCTGCGCTTCGAGGAGCCGGACGGCCGGGAGACGAAGTGGGACATCTCCCCCTTCACGTTCCGCCTCGCCGGGATCGGGACGCGGCGAAACGCGTTCGAGATCGCGACGCGGGTCGACGGCGCCGTCCGCGGCGAGATCTCCTTCCGCGGGTCGGCGACCCGGGCGCGGGGCGCCGTCTCGGACCCGACCGTCTTCGACATCGAGGGAACCGGGAGTCTCTTCGGCCAGCCGGTGACCGCGGCGGGCACGATGTCGGCCCCGAGCGGGGCGGCCGAGATCGACCTCGCGGTCGACCTGCCCAGGATCCGGATGGACCGGATCCCGGACCTCTTCGCGGAGCCGCCCGCCGCGCTCCGCGACGCGCGGCCGGAAGGCGTGGCCGCGATGGCCGTGAAGGTGTCCGGGAACCTGCAGACGATGGGGTTCGAGATCGACGCGGACCTGACGCGCGCCGGGTGGACGGTGACCCCGGACATCCGGAAGTTCATCGACGCGCCGTGCACGGTCGTCGTCCAGGGACACCGGTTCCCGGACGTCGTGGTCGTCTCGAACGCGGAGTTCCGGTACCAGCCGCTCCTCCTCATCGCCAACGCCACGTACGCCCCGGCCACCGGGGTCCACGAGTGGGCGGCCTCGGCGCGGATCTCGTCGCTGGCCGAGTTCGCCAGGTCCCGCGGGACGGACCTGGCGCGCTATGCCCCGACGGGGCGGCTGACGGCATCGGGCCGGGGGAGGAAGGCGTCCGCCGCCGAGCCGGACGTCTACGCCGTCGCGGTGGACCTGGGCGACGTCGGGCTCCAGATCCCCGCGAAGCGGCTCGACCTTCGCGCGCTGGACGGCCACGTGGAGCTGTCCCCGAAGGCCGTGTCGTTCTCGCCCCTCACCGGGCTCGTCAACGGGCAGCGGTTCACGCTGCGGGGGAACGCGACGCTCGGCGCGTCGCCGACGGGGCAGGCCGATCTCCGGATGGATTACCTCGACCTGGACGCCCTTCTGCCGCCGGGGAAGCCCGGGGCGGGGGACGCCGAGGCCGGCAGGGCGAAGCCGGCCGCGCCCGGCCGGACGAGGCGGGAGTTTTCGGCCCGCGCGACCGTGGAGATCGGCGCGGGGAAGGCGCGGGGGATCGAGTTTCGCGATCTCGCGGGGTCGGTCCGGTACGAGAAGGGGGTCCTTGAACTCGACTCGGTGCGCGCCGCGCTTTACGGGGGGGAGGCGACGCTGTCCGGGCGGATCGTCCTGTCGGGCCCCGCTCCCGATTTCGCGGTCAAGGTGGCGCTCAGGGAGATCCGCGCCGAGCAGCTCCTCTCCCGCAAGACATCGCTCGGGGACGTCCTGTCCGGGCCGGTTTCCCTGGCCGCCGACGTCCGGGGCGGGGCGACGGACTTCGCGGATTTCGCCCGGACCGCCTCGGGCGCGGGATCGATCCGGGTGGCGGGTGGTAAAATCAGGGGAGTGGATCTTTTGTCGACCGCGGCCGGGATGGCCGGGCTTTCGGGCGTCCTTCCGGCGGCGCCCCGGACCGCGGGCGGCGCAGCGGGCGAGACGGCATTTTCCGACCTGTCCGCGGATTTCCGGATCAAGGGCGGGAAGATCCGGAGCGACGCGGTCGCGCTCGTCTCGGACAAGATCGGGCTTTCGGGGGCGGCGGTGATCGGGTTCGACAAGACGCTCGATTTCCGCGGGGTCCTCCGCCTCTCGAAGGAGATGTCGGACCGGGTCCGGGGCGGCGCGGGCCGGTATCTCGTGGGTCCGGGCGGCCGGGTGGAGATTCCGCTCGTGATGTCGGGCCCGGTCTCCGCGCCCGCCGTGGCCATCGACACGGACGCGCTGGCCCGCGGGATCGCGGGAGGGCTGGTGCGCGGCCTGACGGAGAGGATCCCCGGCGCCGCCGCGGCCCCGGACAACGCGGCGCCCGCGGGGGAGGAGAGGGCGCGGGAGGGCGCCGGGCCGGCGCGGGGCGTGGAGGATCTCCTCCGGAGATTCCTGCCCGGCCGGTAGGAGGTGCGTCATGGCGCAGGGGCGTGCGCTCGTCGTGATCGACATGCTCGAGGATTTCGTCCGGCCGGGCGCGCCGCTCGAGGTGCCGCGGACGCGCGCGATCCTGCCGGCGGTGCGGCGCCGCATCGCCCGCGCCCGGCGGACGGGCGAACTCGTCGTCTACCTGTGCGACGCCCACAGGAAGGATGATCCGGAGTTCTCGCGCATGGGGTGGCCGGCGCACGCGGTGGCCGGAACGCGGGGCGCCGCGGTCGTGTCCGAGATCTCCCCGGAGCCCGGCGACGTCGTCGTCGAGAAGAAGTCGTATTCGGGCTTCCACCGGACGGCCCTCCAGTCGGTCCTGCGGCGGCACGGCATCCGCGAGGTCGACCTGGCCGGGTGCGTCACCAACATCTGCATCCTCTTCATCGGCGCCGAGGCCGCGGTCCGCGGGTACGACGTGACCGTCGACGAGTCGCTCGTGGCGGGTTTCGACGACGCGTCGCACGCGGTCGCGCTCGAGCAGATGGACAAGGTGTTCGGGGTCCGCGTCATCCGCCGTTCCTGAAAAACCGGAGGTCGCGAGAATGGAGCTGATCCCCAGACCGGACGAGATCCGACGGGGAGACACGACGGACGTCTATTTCACGAGGACGATGGAGGTCCTGCGGGCGCAAGGGAAGGACGGCGTCCGGGTCGAGGCGGAGGCGTTCGTCAAGCGGTTCCCGGACGCCTACGACTACGCGGTCCTCTCGGGGATGGACGAGATGGTCGCCCTCCTTTCGGGCCGGGAGGTGAACCTCCGGGCGATGGAGGAGGGGTCGCTCTTCTTCATCGAGGAGCCGGTCTTCTCCATCGAGGGGCCGTACGGCGCCTTCTGCGAGATGGAGACCGCGATGCTGGGGACGATCTGCCAGGCATGCGGGATCGCCACGAAGACGTCGCGGATCAAGCACCTGGCGGGCGACAGGACGGTGCTCTCGTTCGGTGCCCGGCGGATGCACCCGGCGCTGTCCACCGTCATCGACCGCAACGCGTTCGTCGGCGGCGCCGACGGCGTCTCCGTCGTGCGGAGCGCATCGTTCCTCGGCGAGACGGCGCTGGGGACGATGCCCCACGCGCTCATCCTGGTCCTCGGGGACACGGTGGAGGCGATCCGGGGGTTCGACGCGGCGGTGGGGCCGGAGGTGCCGCGGGTCGCCCTCATCGACACGCTCCAGGACGAGAAGTTCGAGGCGATCCGCGTCGCCGAGGCGCTCGGGGAGCGGCTCGCGGGCGTCCGGCTCGACACGCCGGCCTCCCGCCGCGGCGACTTCGCGAAGCTCATCCGGGAGGTCCGCTGGGAGCTCGACCTGCGCGGGTTCGGGCACGTCCGGATCATGGCCTCGGGCGGCATCGGCGAGCAGGACGTCGCGGCGCTCCGCGACGTCGCCGACGGGTTCGGCGTCGGCACGTGCATCAGCAACGCGCCCACCATCGACTTCGCCCTCGACATCGTCGCCGTGGAGGGGCGCCCGTTCGCCAAGCGGGGCAAGATGTCGGGCGCCAAGCAGGTCGTGCGGTGCGCCGCGTGCGCCCGGGGGACGCGGCGGGTCGTGCCGGCGGAGCGCGCCGCCTCGGAGCGTTGCGCGTGCGGCGCGGCGATGGAGCCGCTCCTCGTGCCCGCGCTCGAGAACGGGCGGGTCGTCTCCCCGCCGCGGCCGCCGCGGGAGGTGCGCCGGAGGGTCCTCGAACAGGTGACGCGCTTCCGGTCGGGCGGGGAGGGACGGTGAGCGGGACCCAGGGCGGCGACGGCCTCTCCGTCCGGACGATGGAATGGACGGGCGACGCGCTCCTCCTTCTGGACCAGCGCGTCCTGCCGCTTCGGGAGTCTTTCGTGCGCGCGGCCGACGCGGCCGGCGTGGCCGCCGCGATCCGGAGCATGGTCGTCCGCGGCGCTCCCGCGATCGGCGTCGCCGCCGCCTTCGGTCTCGTCCTGTCGGTCAAGTCCGCCGCCCGGAAGAAGCGCCCCTGGCGGCCGGCGTTCGGCGAGGCGTCCGCGGCGCTCGCCGCCACGCGGCCCACGGCGGTCAACCTCTTCTGGGCGATCGCGCGGATGCGGGAGGCGGCGGCGCGGGCCCCGGACGATCCCGCCGCCGCCGCGGCGCGGCTCGAGGCGGAGGCGGTGGCCGTCCACGACGAGGACATCGCGGCCAACCGGCGGATGGGGGCGCACGGGGCGGCGCTGCTGCCCGAGGAAGGATCGGTGCTCACGCACTGCAACGCCGGGGCGCTGGCCACCGCCGGTTACGGCACCGCGCTCGGCGTGATCCGGGCGGCCGTCGCCTTGGGGAAGCGGATCCACGTGTTCGTGGACGAGACGCGCCCGTTCCTTCAGGGCGCGCGGCTCACGGCGTGGGAGCTCATGAAGGACGGCATCCCGTGCACCCTGATCACCGACGGGATGGCCGCCTCCCTCCTGGGCGCGGGGAAGATCCGGGCGGCCGTCGTCGGCGCGGACCGGATCGCCGCGAACGGCGACGTGGCGAACAAGATCGGAACGTACGGCGTGGCGATCCTGTGCCGCGCCCACAAGGTGCCGTTCTACGTGGCGGCGCCCCGCTCCACCGTCGACGCGTCGGTCCGCACGGGGCGCGGGATCCCGATCGAGGAGCGGGACGGCGCGGAGGTCACGCACCTCATGGGGACGCGGGTGGCCCCGCGCGGCGTCGCCGTGTACAACCCCGCCTTCGACGTGACGCCGGCGCGGTACGTGTCGGCCATCGTGACGGAGCGCGGGGTCGTGCGCCCGCCTCTCGCCGAAGGGATCAGGAAGCTGTTCCGGTGACCGCTTCCGCCCGCACGCCCCCGCCGGAGCCCCGGTCCCCGTGCGACCGCCTGCGGGACGCGGGCGTCGTCGATACGGCCCGCGCCCTGGCCCTGGTCGAGGAGATGCGGAAGCGGACCGGCTGGGACGACGCGGTGTGGGACGCCGTGTTCGAGGCAGCCCGCGCCGCGCCCGACCCGTCGCTCTTCGTCCTCAACCTCTCCAAGCTCTGCGACGTCCTCGCCGCCCGGGAGCTGCGGGCGGCGTTCGCGAGCCCGCGGGCGGTGCCGGTTCTCGCCGCCCTGCTCGGCGGATCGGAATTTCTCGCCGACCGGATGGCGCGCCGGCCCGAGGCGTTCCGGCGCCTGTTCCTCGAGGGAGGATTCGAGCGCCGGGGATCCCCGGAAGCCCTCATGGCCGAGGCGTCCGAGGCGGCCGCCCGGTGCGGGACGGAGGACGAGATCAAGGCGGCCCTGCGCCGCATGAAGCTGCGGGAGGTCGCGCGCATCGCCGCGCGCGACCTCTCCCGGCTCGCCGACCTCCGGGAAGTGACGGGGGACCTGTCCGCGCTCGCGTCCGCGGCGATCGAGGGCGCGGTCCGGTTCGCGCGGCGGCAGTGCGCGGAGCGCTTCGGCGCTCCCCTGGTCGAGGCGGACGGGGGCGCGCGGCGCGAGTGCGGCTTCGTCGTGATGGGAATGGGGAAGCTCGGCGCGTTCGAGCTCAACTTCAGCTCCGACGTCGACCTGATCTTCCTCTACGAGACGGACCGGGGGATGACCGAGGGCGGCGCCGAGCGGAAGCCGCTCACCCTCCACGAGTTCTTCGTGCGCCTCTCCAAGCAGGCCGCGCGGATCGTCTCCGAGGTCACCGAGGACGGCTTCGTCTTCCGCGTGGACCTGCGGCTGCGCCCCGAGGGGACGCGCGGCGACCTGGCGAACTCGCTGCGGTCGGCGGAGATCTATTACGAGTCGTGGGGCCAGACCTGGGAGCGGGCGGCGATGATCAAGGCGCGCCCGGTCGCGGGAGACATCGGTGTGGGCGAGGAGTTCCTGCGCATCATCGCGCCCTTCGTCTACCGGAAGCACCTCGACTTCACCGCCATCGAGGAGATCAAGGAGCTCAAGGACCGGATCGACGCGGCGCTGGCGCGCAGCCGCCGCGACGCCAAGGACCTCAAGCTCGGGACGGGGGGGATCCGGGAGATCGAGTTCTTCGTCCAGGCGCACCAGCTGATCTACGGCGGGAAGAACCCGGCCCTCCGGCTCCGGGGAACGGAGGAGACCCTCCACGCGCTCGAGGGGCAGGGCGTCGTGACGGCGCAGGAGCGCGCGGGGCTCGCCGACGCGTACGTGTTCCTGCGCTCCCTCGAGCACCGGATCCAGGTCTTCCGGGAGCGCCAGACCCACGTCCTGCCGCACGGCGAGTCCGACCTCCTGCGGCTGGCCCGGACGATGGGGCTCGCGGACGCGCCCGCCCTGGCCGCGGAGACGGAGCGGCACACGGCCAACGTCCGCGCGGTGTACGACCGGCTCTTCCGCGGCGGGCCGCGGGAAGCGGCCGCCGCGATCTCGACGGAGGTCCGGGAGCTGCTCGAGAGCGAGCGGGACGGGCCGGACGTCCTGTCCCGCCTGGCGCGCATGGGATTTTCCGACCCGGCCGCCGCGGCGCGGAACCTCGCGGTGCTCCGGGACGGCCCCCCGTTCACCCGCCTTTCGGCCCGCGCCCGGCGGTACCTGGACAAGATCGCGCCGCTCGTCCTGGAGTGCGTCGTCCGGACCCCGGCTCCCGACATGGCGCTCGCCCACACCGAGCGGTTCCTGTCGGCCGTCGGCGCCCGGACGATGTTCTACGCCCTGCTCCACGAGAACCGGAAAGTGATCGAGGTCCTCGTCCGGCTGTTCGGGAGCAGCCGGTTCCTCTCCGGGTTCCTGCTGCGGAACCCGCAGCTCCTCGACACGTTCCTGCGGAGGGACGCCGCGCCGGTCATGAAGACCCGGTCGGAGCTGCGCCGCGACCTCCGCGAGGCGCTTTCGGCCTGCACCGATTTCGAGCAGGAGCTCGACGAGCTGCGGCGGTTCAAGAACCTGGAGACGCTGCGGATCGGCATGCACGACCTGGGCGGCGCCCTGTCGCTCGAGGAGTCGGTCTTCCAGCTCTCCGCCCTGGCCGAGGTTCTGCTGGGCCAGGCCCTCGACATCGCGCGCCGCGAGGTGCGGAAACGGTTCGGCGCGCCGACCCTCCCGGACGGCCGGGAGGCCGAGTTCTGCGTCCTCGGGCTCGGCAAGCTCGGCGCCGAGGAGCTTTCCTACCATGCGGACCTCGACATCATCTTCGTCTATTCGGGGGCGGGGGAGAGCGTTCCCGCGCCGGAGGCCGAGGCCGCCGAGTTCCGGAAGTCGTCGAACCACGAATACTTCGCGCGCGTCGCCCAGCGGCTCATCTCGATCCTCACGACCGTGACGCGGGAAGGCTACGTCTACCGGTTGGACACGCGCCTGCGGCCCTCGGGCAACGCGGGGCCCCTCGTCTCGTCGCTGGCCGCGTTCGAGCGGTATCACCAGCAGAGCGCCCAGCTGTGGGAGCGCCAGGCGCTGCTCAAGTGCCGGTTCGTGGCCGGGGACCGGGTCTTCGGAAAGCGGATGGAAGAGACGATCGGGCGGTTCATCTACGGGCGGCCGCTGCCGCGGGACGCGGCGGCCGAGATCCACCGCCTCCGGATGCGCATGGAGACGGAGCTCGGCAAGGAGCGGGCCGACCGGCTGAACCTCAAGGTGGGGCGCGGCGGCATCGTGGACGTGGAATTCGCCGTCCAGTACCTGCAGCTGCTGCACGGACCGGGAGACGCGTCCTTGAGGGCGCGCTCCACGCTCAAGGCCCTGTTCGAGCTCCGGCGGGCCGGGGCGATCGGCGAGGAGGAATTCCGGACGATGGACGAGGGATACCGGTTCCTGAGGGGACTCGAGCTGCGGCTGCGGCTGGCCCACGACGCATCGATCGAGCGGTTCGACCCGTCGGCGCTCTCCCCGCAGGAGATCGATCGGTACAGGATGGAAACGGAAAGGATCCGGGCGGCCTACCTGAAGACCCTGGGGATTCCCGATCAGCCGATCTCGTCGTCCGGGAACTCGAACATGGGATGACGCTTGATCCACTCCGAGACGGCCACCGGGACGCTGGCGTGCGGCGCGGCCTCCGATTTCACGTCGAGCATCGCGTTGCGGATCTCCGTGAGAAGGTGGGCGTTGAACCCCCCCACGTCCTCCCAGCTCGGCGTCTGCTCCTTCTTGCTTTCGTAGAAATGCGCCACGTCGCGTCTCCCGCGGTCGATCCTTCTACTGAGTAGAACGGTCGAGACGGGAAAAAGATTCAGGGTATTTTTCCCGCCGGGAATTTTTAGGAGAAGAATCTATAGGGCGAGACGGGGTTTGTCAAAGGGTAATTCCCCGAAAAGCCCAGCGACGTTCCTGAACCTTTTCGGGGCCCGCCCCGGGACGGCCCGCCGC
>JBLMWX010000104.1:0-17619 GCA_050257455.1 Gemmatimonadota bacterium
GCGGCATCGAGTTCTCGCACGTGGACTTCCGGTACGGCGAGGAGGGCGAGAACATCCTGAAGGACGTGAGCTTCGAGGTTTCGATGGGGACGATGGTGGCGATCGTGGGGTCGAGCGGCGCCGGGAAGACGACCCTCGTCGACCTCATTCCCCGGTTCTACGATCCGCGGGCCGGGACGATCCGCATCGACGGGACGGACATCCGGGACGTGTCGCTTACGTCGCTGCGGTCCCGGATCGGGATCGTCAGCCAGCACACGATCCTGTTCAACGACTCGGTCCGCAACAACATCGCCTACGGGGCCCCGGAGGCGCCGGGGGAGAAGGTCGAGGAAGCGGCCCGGCGCGCCAACGCCCACGGGTTCATCGCCCGGCTCGCCGACGGGTACGACACCGTCGTCGGGGAGCAGGGGCTCAAGCTGTCCGGCGGGGAGCGCCAGCGGATCGCGATCGCGCGGGCGCTGCTCAAGGACGCCCCCATCCTCATCCTCGACGAGGCGACGTCGGCCCTGGACACCGAGTCGGAGAGCGTCGTCCAGGAGGCGCTCGAGTACCTGATGAAGGGGCGAACGACGTTCGTCATCGCCCACCGGCTGTCCACGGTGCGGAACGCGGACGTCATCTTCGTGGTCGAGGAGGGGCGGATCGTGGAGACGGGGCGGCACGACGAGCTCCTCGCGCGCGAGTCGCGGTACCGGTCGTTCTACCTCAAGCAGTTCGAGGAGAGGAGGCCCGGTGGGGACCCCGGCGCACGGCCGGCCTGATCCGGCCGCGGGGGGATTCGTCGCCGGGAGCCGGGACCACTTCCTTTACAACCTGCTCCTCGTTCCCGCCGTCGTGCTCGCCGCGCCGTTCTGGGTCCCCTGGGCGCTCCTCTCGACCCGGCGCCGGAGGAACTTCCCGGACCGGATGGGTGCGCGCCTGGCCCGCATTCCCCCTCCGGCCGGGCGCGAGCGGGTCTGGGTCCACGCCGTCTCGGTCGGCGAGACCCTGGCCGCCGCGCCCCTGGTCCGGCTCCTGCGGGCCCGGCGCCCGGAGGCGGAGATCTTCCTGTCCACGGTCACACTGACGGGGCAGGAGACGGCCGCGAAGACGCTCGGGGGCGCGTCGGACGGGCGCTTCTACTTTCCGTTCGATCTGCCCTGGATCTGCGGGCGGTTCCTCGACCGGGTCCGGCCGGGGGCCGTCGTCATCCTCGAGACGGAGCTCTGGCCGAATTTCATCGCAGCGTGCGCCCGCCGGGGGATCCCGGTCGTCGTCCTGAACGCCCGGATCTCGGAACGGTCCTTCCGCGGCTACGGGCGGTTCGGGTTCCTGTTCGCGAAGGTCCTCCGGAGCGTCTCGGCGTTCTCGGCCCAGACCGCGGACGACGCGCGCCGGCTCGTCGCCCTCGGCGCCGACCCGGCGTCGGTGGCGGTCGCGGGAAACATGAAGTTCGACGTCGCCGTGCCGCGCGACGAAGCGTCCCCGCTGCGGACGTGGCTCCTCGGGGAGAAGGCGCGGGGAGCGGCCTGGTTCGTCGCCGGCTCGACGCACGAGGGGGAGGACGCGGAGGTCCTGCGCGCCTTCCGCGCGGCCCGGGAGATCAGCGGGTCGATCCGGCTGCTGATCGCGCCGCGGCACCCCGAGCGGTTCGACGCGGTGGCGGACCTGTGCGCGCGGGAAGGGCTTGCGGCCGCGAGGCGCAGCCGGCTCGACCTCGACGGGAGCGCGCCGCCGGCGCCCGTCGTCCTCCTCGACTCCGTCGGCGAGCTGCTGGCCGCGTACGCGGCGGCCGACGTCGCGTTCGTGGGGGGCAGTCTCGTGGCGAAGGGGGGGCACAACATCCTCGAACCCGCCCTGTACGGGGTTCCGACGATCGTCGGGCCCCACATGGAGAACTTCCGGGAGATCGCCGAGATCTTCACGAGCGGGCAGGCCGTCCGGACGGTGCGGAGCGGCGCGGAGCTCGCTGCGGAGCTGTCGCGGTGGGCGTCCGACCCGGGGCCCTACGCCGAGACCGGCCGGAAGGCGGCGGAGCTCCTGGCGGCATTCCGCGGCGCCACGGCCCGAAACGTCGCGATCGTCGAGCGCGAGCTGTCGCGCCGCCGGGGGACGGGGTGATCGGACCGTTCGCGAGAGCGAGGCGCGCGCTGCACCGCGCGGGGCTGCTGCGCCCGGGTTCCCTCCCGCGGCCCGTGGTCAGCGTCGGGAACCTGACCGTCGGCGGCGCCGGAAAGACGCCTCACGTCCAGTTCCTCGCGCGGTGGCTCTGCGCCCGGGGGGTCAAGGTGGCGATCCTGTCCCGGGGTTACCGGCGCGGGACCCGGGGCGTCGTCTGGGCGTCGGGGGAGCCGCCGGCGCCGGCCGATTCCGTGGGCGACGAGCCGGCGCTGCTCGCGCGGACGCTCCCGGGCGTTCCCGTCGTCGTGGGAGAATCGCGGCTCGAGGCCGGGCGGGAGGCCCTGAGGCGCCGGGAGGTGGACGCGTTCCTGCTGGACGACGGGTTCCAGCACCTGTCGCTGCGGCGGGACGCCGACCTCCTGCTGGTCGACGGGACGCGGGGCCTCGGAAACGGCCGGACGCTCCCGTTCGGCCCCCTGCGGGAGCCGCCGGACCACGCGCGGTTCGCGGACGCCCTCGTCGTCACCCGGTGCCGCGACGCGTCGCAGGGGGAGGGGATCGCGGCGCGCCTGGCGTTCCCGGCCGGCCGGCCCGTGGCCGCCACCCGGTTCGTCCCCCGGTGTCTCGTCGACGGGGACGGGACCGAGACGGCGCTGCCGCCGCCGGGCGGGGAGGTCGCGGCGTTCGCCGGGCTCGCGGACAACGCCCAGTTCGAGGCGACCCTGCGCGCGTGCGGGTTCCGGCCGAAGCGGTTTCTCGCCTTCGGGGACCATCACCGGTACGGGCCCCGGGACGTGCGGCGCATCGCGGCGGCGTCCGGGGGAATGCCGGTCCTCACGACGGAGAAGGACCTCGTCCGCCTGCCCGGGGGGCTGCCGTTCCGGGTCAACGCCGTGCGGATCGACGTGGAGTTCCTGTCGGGGTGGGAGGCGCTGTCCCGCCTCGTCCTGGACCGGATCGGGAAGGGGCCGGCCGGATGAGGGGGAAGTTCCTGCGCGCCGTCCTGCGCGCCCTCGAAGCGCTTCCGGTCTCCGTCCGGGCGGCGCTCTTCGAGGGGGCCATGTGGGCCGTCTGGGCGGCGGACGCGAAGCACCGGCGGATCGCCAGGATCAACCTGCGGATCGCCTTCCCCGGAATGGGGGAACGGGAGGCGTCCCGGATCATCCGCCTCGGCTACGTCCGGCTGGGGACGTCGGCCGCCGAGTTCCTCGAGATCCCGAAGATGGACGGGAGGTACCTCGCGACCCATTTCGCGTTCGAAGGGGTGGAGCATCTCCGGCGCACGCAGGAGGAACTCGGGCTGGGCCCGCTCGCGCTGACCGGACACTTCGGGAACTGGGAGCTCCTCTCGCACGTCTACGGGACCCTGGTCGCGCCCATCGCGTTCATCGTCCGCCCCTTGAAGGACCCGGCCCTGGACCGCATCGTCACCGAGCGCCGCGAGTGGACGGGGAACCGGGTGATCCGAAAGGCGGATTCCGCGAAGGAAGCGATGCGGGCGGTCCGGAAGAACATGCTCGTCGGCATCCTGATCGACCAGAACGTGGACCGGCACAAGGGGGTCCTCGTCGACTTCTTCTCGAAGCCGGCGTACACGACCGACGGCATCGCCCGGCTCGCGCTCGCGCTGCGGACGAACATCCACCCCTCGTTCATCTTCCGGGATCCCAGGCGGAAGTTCCACCACACCCTCCGGTTCGGGCCCCCGATCGCGATGGACCCCGATGCGCCGCGCGACGCGGAGGTCGTCCGTCTCACGCGCCGCTGCAACGAGGAGCTCGAGAAGGTCATCCGGGAAGACCCGTCCCAGTGGCTCTGGCTCCACCGGCGCTGGAAGACCCGTCCGCCCGGCGAGCCGGACCCTTACGGGGGCGCGCATTGAACGGGATCGTGTTTCTCGACAGGGACGGGACGCTCATCGAGGAGGAAGGGTACCTGTCGGACCCGGCGCGGCTCAGGGAAATCCCCGGGGCGGCGGAATCGCTCGGGCGCCTCGTGCGCGGCGGGTACCTGATCGCGGTCGTGTCGAACCAGGCGGGGCTGGCGAAGGGCAAGTTCGGCCGCCGCGAGATGGAGGCGGTCCATCGCGCCTTCGTCGCGCATTTCCGGGACCGCGGGGTCGCCTTCGACGGCGTGGAGTATTGCCCCCATCATCCCGAGGGGGTCGTGGAGGAGTACCGCCTCGTTTGCGGCTGCCGGAAGCCGGCCACGGGGATGGCCGAGAGGGTCCTCGCGCGCCTGTCCGTTCCGGCGTCGTGCAGGCGGTGGATGGTCGGTGATAAAATGAGCGACGTACTCATGGGCAGGGGGCTTGGCGCCGCGACGATCCTGGTCGCGACGGGATACGGGGAGCGGGAGCGCGTCGAAATGGAGCGCCACGGCCTCCGTGCCGATCTCTACGTTCCGAGCATCCGGGAAGCCGTCGACCGGATCCTGTCGGGGGAGGACGTGACGTGAGCCGGCCAGCGACGCGCACATGCCGGTTGCGGCCCGCGGGGTTTTTGCTGGCCGTCGCCGTCCCGCTCCTGCTGTCGTCGGGGTGCTGGCGCGGCGCGAAGCCGCCGAGCGGCCCGGAAAGCCCGCCGGCGCCGCCGGCCCCGGCGACCGCGGAGGCTCCTCCCGGCGCCGCCGTTGCGCCTCCCGGGGGCGACCTGGGCGAGGGCGCCGCGGCCGCGCCGCCCGAGGCGGGGCAGGCGCCTCCCGGGACGGGCGCGGGGCCGCCATCCCCCGCGGAGGGGGCCGCCGCGGAGGCGGCGGCCGAGCCGCCGGGCGCACCGGCGCCGGAGACTCCGCCGGCCGAAGCGCGGGGCGGCGAGAGCGGGATGCCGGCGCCGCAGGCGGAAGCCGCGAAGGAGCCGGTCCGCGAGGGGACGCCCGGCGCGCCCGCGAAACGGCCGGGCGGCATCGTCGTCGCGAGGCTGCCGGAAAGCCTGGCGTTCGACTCCAGCGGCCCGTACTGGGCCCGGGGGCGGGAAGAGCTCGTCTACCGCGTCGAATTCCTCGGGATCACGATGGGGTACGCCCGGTTCGTCTTCAACGGGAAGGTGCTCCTGAACGGGCGCGAAGTCTACCACCTGAGCGTGCGGGCCTGGACATCCAACGTGCTCTCGATCATCTACCCGATCGACGACACGATCGACTATTTCATGGACACGAGGACGCTCGAGCCGCTGCGGCAGGAATACACGTCCCGGAAGCGCGAGAAGGACGACGTGGCGATCTACGACCAGGAAACGGGCAGGATCGTCTACCGGTACAAGGAGTCGGGCGAGGTCCGCAAGCAGGTGGACGCGGTGCCGAACGTCTACGACCCGGTCACGCTCGCGTACTACATCCGTTCCCTGGGGTCGAACGCCGACGAGAAGGGGCGGAACGTTTACGCCGGGCGCAAGGTCTGGGAGATCTCCGCGAGGTTCCTCGGCTTCGAAAGGATCACCACCGAACGGGGCGAGGTGGACACCGTCGTGATCCAGCCGGTGATCAAGCGGAACGGGAAGCTCGAGGACAAGGGCGACCTGCGGATGTGGATGACCCGGGACGAGAGAAGGATTCCCGTCCGCGTCTACGCGAAGTTCAGGAAGATCAGGACCTGGACCCTGGTCGGGGAACTCATGCCCGAACGGAAAGGGGGTTAGACCATGGACGAGGAGCTGCTGGAGATCCTGGCGTGCCCGAAATGCAAGGGAGCGCTGATGCTCACCCCCGAAGAGTCGGAGCTTCGCTGCGAGGGCTGCCGCCTGGCTTACCGCATCGACGACGGGATTCCCATCCTCCTGATCGACGAGGCGGTTCCGTATGAATGACGGCGGCTTCACCGCGCGCGCCCTGGGGTACATCGAGCGGTTCCCGTCGTGCCGCCTCCTGGTGATCGGCGACGTCATGCTCGACGAGTACGTGTGGGGGACGGTGGGGCGCATCTCGCCGGAAGCCCCCGTCCCCGTCGTCGCGGTCACGCGGGACACGCGCGCTCTCGGCGGCGCGGCGAACGTGGCGGTCAACGCCTCGTCGCTGCGCGCCCGGGTGCGGCTCGCGGGGCTCGTCGGGGCGGATCCGGCGGGACGCGAGGTCGCCAGGCTGCTCCGGAAGCACCGGATCGCCGCCGACGCCCTCGTCGCCGACCCGGACCGGCCGACGATCGTGAAGACGCGCGTGATCGCCCAGCACCAGCAGGTGGTCCGCGTCGACCGCGAGAAGAAGGAGCAGCCCTCGGAGGCGACCCGGAACGCGCTGATCCGCAAGGTTCTTGCGGCCGTCGCCGAGGTGGACGGGATCGTGCTGTCGGACTACCGGAAGGGCGCGCTCTCGCCGGCGCTCGTGGAGGAGACGGTGGCGTCGGCCCGGAAGCACGGCGTCTTCGTCGCCGTGGACCCCAAGCAGAAGGACTTCGCGTATTACCGGGGCTGCACGCTGATCACGCCGAACAAGGCGGAGGCGGAGGCTGCGCTCGGCGGGAAGGAGCTCGAGGGCGACCTCGAGATCTGGGCGGGCGGAAAGGCGCTCATCAGGCGGAGCGGCGCCAGGGCCATCCTCATCACCCGGGGCGAGGAGGGGATGAGCCTCGTGGAGCGCGGGAGGACGTCGTTCTTCCACATCCCGGCGCGGGCGCGCCAGGTCTTCGACGTCACGGGGGCCGGCGACACGGTCATCGGGACGCTCGCGGTCGGCATGGGGGTCGGTGCGCCGCTCCGCGACGCCGCGCTCCTCGCCAACGTCGCCGCCGGCGTGGTCGTCGGGGAGGTGGGGACGGCCCCGATCACGGTGGAGAAGCTCTCACGGGCCCTGCGTCTCCAGGAAAAGGAGACCGAGATCGGATGAGCCGCCGGGCCGTTCCCACGCCCGCCAAGCTCCTGGCGTCCGTGATCTACCGGGACGAGGGGCGCTTCTCCGAGGCGCTCCGCCTCTTGACCGAGCGCATCGGCGCCGTGGAGCGCGTGAGCGACCGGTTTCCGTTCGACTTCACGGATTACTACGCTCGGGAGATGGGGGCGCCGCTCGCCAGGCGGTTCGTCGTGGCGGCCGGGCCGGTCGCGCGGGACGCGCTGGCCGCCGCCAAGGAGGCGGCCGAGGCGATCGAGGCGGCGCTCGCCGTCGGGGGGCGGCGGACGGTCAACATCGACCCCGGTCTTCTGACCGACGAGAACTTCATCCTGGCGACCGGGAAGAACTACAGCCACCGGGTCTACCTCCGGGACGGGATCTTCGCCGATCTCGCCCTCGTGTACGAGAAGGGGGGGTACCGGGCGCTGCCGTGGACATACCCGGATTACGCGTCGGACGCGGTGCGGGCGTTCCTGGCGGACGTCCGCGCCGCGCACCGGGAGGCGCGGGGGCGCGGAGCGGAGGGGCGGCCATGTCCTGGATGAGCATGACGGGGTTCGGACGCGGGGAGGCGCACGGCGAGGACGTCTCGGTCGTCGCCGAGGCCCGTTCCGTCAACCACCGGTTCCTCGATATCCACGTGCGGTGTCCCTCGCGGTTCATCTCCTGGGAGATGCCCGTGCGCGGCCTGGTGCGCGAGGCCGTCAAGAGGGGAAAGGTGGACCTGTTCGTCGCGGTGCGGGAGTGGGGCAGCACGGGGGCGACCGTCCGGGTGAACCGCGAGCTGCTGTCGTCGTTTCTCGGCGAGGCGGCCCGCGTCAGGGACGAGAGCGGGCTGTCGCTGGAGCTGTCCGTGCGCGACCTCCTGGGCGTCCCCGATCTTTTCGTGTTCGGGGACGAGGGTGCGGACCCCGCGGCGAGACACCGGCCTCTCGCGGAGAGCGCCGTCCGGGGGGCGCTGGCGATGCTGTCGGCATCCCGGCGCGAGGAGGGAGAGCGGCTGCGGCGCGTGATCCGGGACGCCGTCGACGGCCTCGCGCGGACCGTCTCGGAGATCGGCGCGCTGTCGCGCGAGAACAAGGACCTCGCGGCGGCGCGCTTCCGGGAGCGGATCGCGGCCATGGCGGGCGAGGCCGGGGTCGACCCGGCGCGCCTCCACCAGGAGGCGGCCTTCCTGATCGACCGGCTCGACATCACGGAGGAGTGCGACCGGCTCGGGTCGCACCTCGCCGGGCTCACCGGGCTCCTCGAGGCGCCGGGCGAGGCGGTCGGGAAGCGGTTCGACTTCCTGGTCCAGGAGGTGTTCCGCGAACTCAACACCGCGTCGAACAAGTCGGCGCACGCCGGGATCTCGACGCTCGCGGTCGCCGCCAAGACGGAGCTCGAGAAGATCCGGGAGCAGATCCAGAACGTGGAGTGAGCGATGGAAAAAGGGGACGTGTTCGTCATCTCGGCGCCGTCGGGCTCCGGCAAGACCACGATCTGCCGGGAGCTTTTGCGGCGGGTGGACGGCCTCGAGCTGTCGGTCTCGTACACGACGAGGCCGCGGAAGCCGGGCGAGACCGACGGAAAGGATTATCATTTCATCGGCGAGGCGCAATTTGATAAAATGGTAAATTTGGAGGAGTTTCTCGAGCACGCGACGGTGTTCGGCAGCCGGTACGGCACCTCCCGCGCGGCCGTCGGGTCGATCGTCGGGCGCGGGAAGGACGCCCTCCTCGAGATCGACGTCCAGGGGGGGCGCAAGGTCAAGGAGGCGCTCCCGGACGCCGTGCTGGTCGGCGTGTTCCCGCCCCGGCGGGGCGTCCTCGAGCAGCGGCTGTCCGCCCGCGGGCGCGACAGCCGGCGCGAGATGGATGCGCGGCTCTCGGAGGCGGCCGGGGAGATGCGGGTGCTCCTCGGGTACGACTACATCGTCATCAACGACGACCTGGAACAGGCCGTCGACGGCATCGCGTGCATCGTGAAATCCTGCCGTTGCCGGAGCGCGCGCGTGCGCGCCCGGGCGGAAGAGATCATCGGGGAAACGGGAAAGGAAGCGACATGGCGAGAGTGACCGTGGAGGATTGCCTCAGGCAGGTGTCGAGCCACTTCGAGCTCACCGTGGTGGCGGCGAAGAGGGCCAAGCAGCTCCTGGGAGGGCAGGGAGCGTCGATCGAGACGTCGCACCGACGGGACAAGCCGACGGTGGTGGCGCTCCGCGAGATCGCCCAGGGGAAGGTGCGGGTCGTCCGTTAAGCGGCGGAGCGTCCGATGCTCCGCCTGAACGACATCGTCGAACGCGTGCAGGCGTCGAGGCCTGCCGCGAACATCGAGCTCATCCACAAAGCGTACGTCTTCACGGCCAAGGTGCATCACGGGCAGCTGCGCCAGTCGGGAGAGCCGTACCTCATCCACCCCTTGAACGTCGCGTATCTCCTCTCCGAGTGGAACCTCGACGAGGAGACCGTGGTGACCGGGCTGCTCCACGACACGGTCGAGGACACGGTGGCGACGATCGACGAGATCCGCGAGCTGTTCGGGCCGGCGGTGGCGCAGATGGTCGACGGCGTCACCAAGATCAGCCGCGTGGTGATCTCCGACGTGGCCGACCAGAAGGCCGAGTCCCTCCGGAAGATGGTCCTCGCCATGGGCAAGGACATCCGGGTGATCCTCGTCAAGCTCGCGGACCGGCTCCACAACATGAGGACGATCGGGCACCTCGGCTCCGACAAGCAGGCCGCGGTGGCCCGGGAGACGCAGGAGATCTACGCGCCGATCGCGAACCGCCTCGGCATGTCGCGGGTGCGGATGGAGCTCGAGGACCTGTGCTTCGAGGTCCTCCACCCGGACGACTACCGCGAGCTCGCCCGCCTGGCCGACGAGCGCCGGCGCGACCGGGAGGGCCACATCCGGAGCGTGATCGGCCTTCTCGAGGGGAAGCTCCGCGAGGCGGGAATCGAGGCGAGCGTCACCGGCCGGTCGAAGCACCTCTCCGGGATCTTCCGGAAGATGGCCCGCCAGGGCGTCGACTTCGACCACGTCTACGACTTCATCGCGTTCCGCATCGTGGCCAAGAGCGTGCGCGAATGCTACGAGGCGCTCGGGATCGTTCACAGCCTCTGGCGGCCGGTCCCGGGGCGGTTCAAGGACTACGTCGCCATGCCGAAGGCCAACCTCTACCAGTCCCTCCATACGACCGTCTTCGGGCCCAACGCCGAGATGATGGAGATCCAGATCCGGACCGAGGAGATGCACGCGCTCGCCGAGTACGGGGTCGCCGCGCACTGGCGGTACAAGGAGGGCCGGCAGACCGCGGACAAGGGCGACCAGATGTTCGTCTGGCTCCGGCAGATCCTGGAGCTCCAGCAGGAGATGAAGGACCCCCGGGAGTTCCTGAACACCGTCAAGGTGGAGCTCTTCCCGGAGGAGGTCTACGTCTTCACGCCCCGCGGCGACGTCAAGGAGCTTCCCCGCGGGGCGACCCCGATCGACTTCGCCTACGCGGTCCACACGGAGGTGGGCAACAAGTGCGTGGGGGCCAAGGTGAACGGCCGGATGGTCCCGCTCAAGGTCCCGCTCAAGAACGGGGACGTCGTCGAGATCATCACCCACCCCTCCCACAAGCCGAGCAAGGACTGGCTGAAGATCGCCAAGACGAGCCGGGCGCTGAACAAGATCCGCGCGTTCGTCAGGCAGGAGCAGCAGGAGCAGAGCCTCGCGATGGGCCGGCAGATCCTGGAGCGCGAGCTCAGGAAGTACGGGCTCTCGGCGAGCAAGGTCGTCAAGTCCAAGGAATTCGCGGAGATCCTGCAGGAGAACCGGTTCAAGACCGCGGACGACTACTGCGTGGCGATCGGGTACGGGAAGGCGTCGATCATTCCGCTGCTGCGGCGCCTGGTTCCCCCCGAACAGCTCCAGGAGAAGGTGAAGGAAACGGGCCTCGTGTCGCTGATCCGGCGCGTGGCGGGGAAGAAGCCGAGCGCGGTCGTCGTCAAGGGGGTGGACGACATCTTCATCCGCCTGGCCAACTGCTGCCACCCGGTGCCCGGGGACCCGATCGTGGGCTTCATCACGCGCGGGAGGGGCGTGACGATCCACGCGAGGGACTGCCCGAAGGCGCTGGAGACGGACCCGGCGCGGGCGATCGAGGTGGCGTGGGAGGCCGGAACCAAGGCGGTCCACCCGGTGAAGCTCCGCGTCGTATGCGCGGACAAGCCGGGGCTGCTCGCGGACATCTCGCGGACGATCACGGCGACCGACGTGGACATCCGGCGCGCCGTGGTCATGACGACGCGGGACAAGCGCGCCATCTGCTCGTTCGAGGTGTCCGTGAACGACGCGACCCACCTCGCCGCGCTCATCAAGTCGATCGAGAAGGTGAAGAACGTCTATTCCGTGGAACGGGGAAAGGGGTGACGGCGATGCGGAAGACCGTCGGGACGGCCGGGGCGCCTGCGGCCATCGGGCCTTACTCCCAGGGGATCCGCTGCGGCGGGTTCCTGTTCTGCTCCGGGCAGATCCCCCTGGACCCGGCGACCGGGACGATGGTCGCGGGGGGGATCGAAGCGCAGGCGGAGAGGGTCCTGCGGAATCTCGAGGCCGTGCTCGCCGCGGGGGGGGCGACGCTCGCCTCCGTCGTCAAGACGACGGTCTACCTCGCGGACCTCGCGGATTTCCCCGCGGTGAACGCCGTGTACGGGAGATTCTTCCCCGCGGACCCGCCGGCCCGGGCCACCGTTCAGGTGGCCAAGCTCCCGGCGGGCGCACTCGTCGAGATCGACGCGATCGCGTCGACCGGGTCACCCGGGGAGAAGCGGGGGTGAAATCAGATCGCCTTGACGACGCGGCCCGACTTGATGCACTGGGTGCACACCCGCACGTGGCGCACGGTCCCGTCGGTGATCGTCTTCACGCGCTGGATGTTGGGCTTCCAGACTTTCCGGGTCCTGTTGTTGGCATGGGACACGTTATGGCCGAAATTGGGCCCCTTGCCGCATATCGCGCACTTGGCCATGGGATCCTCCTGGAAATTAACCTTTAGTTTTTAACATATCGCATGGCGGGAAGACAAGGCATAAAGTTGGGTCCGCACCGGCGGCGCCGCGGCTTCGGGCGGATCGCGGCCATCGTGCTGGCGGTCGCCGTGGCGGGAGGCGCGCTGCCGCACCTCGTCGCGGGGAGGGCGTCGCCGCCGCCGGCCGGGGGCGCCGACGCGATCTTCGTCCTGACCGGGGGGGAGAACCGGATCGCGGAAGGGTACCGCGCCTGGCGGGACGGGAAGGGGAGGAACCTGTTCATCCTCGGCGCGGGCCGGGATGCCAGGCTGGAGCAGCTTCTCCCGGCCCTGGCGTCGCTTCCGGCGGCCGACCGCGAGCGCGTGCGGCTCGAGGGGTGGTCGCGGAACACGTACGAGAACGCGGTCTCGGCGAAATCCTTCCTGGCGGCGAACGGGTTCCGGAGCGCGGTCCTGGTGACCTCCGACTACCACGTGCCGCGCGCGCTCCTCGCGTTCCTGACCGTGCTCCCGGCGGATGTCGCCGTGTCCGTCCAGCCCGTGAGGACCACGGGCAAGTGGGGGCCGGCGTCGGCGCGGATGGCGCGGGTGTACGTCGTCGAGGGGTGGAAATACTGGTGGTACCGCCTCTTCCTCCTGTGGGAGTGACGCGACGCCCCGCGGCGAAGCGCCTCCGCGAAGGGGGTCGCTCGCCTCGTCGCTCGCCCGGGAGAGACGCAACCTGCGCTCAACCGTCGCGGGAGGTATCCGCCTGTTGGCCGAAAAGCTCGGCTCGGACCCCCTCCGCTGCGGCTGCTTCGCCGCGGGGCGGCAACGGCGTCGCGACGACGGTGCCTCCTCCGGCACGGGAGGATCGCTAACCCCTCGTCGCTCGCCGGCGGCGACCTCCGGGCGGGAGCGGGGGGGTCAGGCGTCGGGGTTGCGGTGGAAGAACTCGGGGATCTTCGGCTCGCCGCCGGCCAGCACGCGGCGCCCCCGGCGCGTGAGCCCGCCCTTGAAGACGAGGCGGATCGCCATCGGGTAGATCCGGTGCTCCTGCTTGAGGATGCGCGCGGCCAGGACATCCTCGGTGTCGTCGTCGTAGACGGGGACCACCGCCTGCACGACGATCGGTCCCGTGTCGACGCCCTCGTCGAGGAAGTGGACGGTGCATCCCGAGAACTTCACCCCGTACTCGAGCGCCTGCCGCGGGCCGTGGGTCCCCGGGAACGAGGGGAGAAGGGCGGGGTGGATGTTGAGGATGCGCTCGGGAAAGGCGCGGACGAAGACCGGCGTCAGCACCCGCATGAAGCCGGCGAGGCAGACGAGCTCCGCGCCGCTCCGGCGGATGATCTCGACGAGCCGGGCGTCGAACTCCTCGCGCGTCGCGAAATCCCTGTGGCTCACCACCTCCGTGGGGATGCCGTGCTTCCTGGCCCGCTCGAGGCCGTAGGCGTCCGCCTTGTTGCTGATCACGATCCCGACCCGGCACGGGATCTCGCCCCGCTCGGACGCGTCGATGATCGCCTGGAGATTGGAGCCGCTGCCCGACACGAGCACGGCGATCGCCGGCTTCCCGCTCATCGTGCCCTCCCCGAAAGCTCGACCCGCGAAGGCCCGCGCGGGCCCTTCCGGACGCTTCCGATGACCGCGGCGGGCACGCCCGCGCGCCGGAAATGGCGCAGCGCGATGTCCGCGTCCCGCGGCCGCAGCACCAGGACCATCCCGATTCCCATGTTGAACGTCCGGTACGCCTCGTCCTCCGGCAGGCGCGCGGCGGCGACCAGCGTGCGGAAGACCGGGGGCGCCGTCCACGTTCCCTTGTCGACCGTGGCCCGGAGCCCGTCGGGCAGGGACCGCGGGACGTTCCCGGTGATCCCGCCGCCCGTTACGTGCGCCATCGCGCGGATGCGGACCTTGCGGGCGAGGGAGAGAACGGGCCGCACGTAGATGCGCGTCGGGCGGAGCAGCTCCTCGGACACGGTGGCCCCCCACTCGGGCACCCGCGTGGAGATCCTGAGCTTGAGGACGTCGAAGACGACCTTGCGGGCCAGGGAGTAACCGTTGCTGTGGAGCCCCGACGACAGGAGGCCCAGCAGGATGTCCCCCGGCCTGACGCTCCGTCCGTCGATGATGTCCCGCCGCTCGACCGCCCCCACGGCGAACCCCGCGAGATCGAATTCTCCCCGGGCGTAGACCGACGGCATCTCCGCGGTCTCCCCGCCGAGCAGCGCGCAGCCGGCCTGCCGGCACCCCGCGACGACGCCGGAGACCACCTCGGCCCCGGCCCGCGCCGACAGCCGGCCGGTCGCGTAGTAATCGAGGAAGAAGAGCGGCTCGGCGCCGTGGACGAGAATGTCGTTGACGCACATCGCGACCAGGTCGATCCCGACCGTTCCGAGTCGGCCCGCCATCGCGGCGACCTTCACCTTGGTGCCCACGCCGTCGGTTCCCGACACCAGGATGGGGTCCCTGTACCGCCGGGCGGGAAAGCGGAAGAAGCCCGCGAAGGAGCCGATCTCCCCGAGGACCTCCTTCCGGTGCGTCGTGCGCACGAGCGGGCGGATGAGGGACACCATCCGGTCCCCCTCGTCGATGTCGACCCCCGCCGAGGCATAGGTCACGGCACGTTTCACGATTGCTTCCCCCGGTGCGGAGAAGCCCGCGGGGGCGCCTCCGCAACCTCACGTTACTGATGCGGCCCTCGGCATGTCAATGACTTTTCCCGGTTCTCCGGTGGTAAGATGGACCGGCTCGACGAACACCTCCAGGCGGGATCGATGGCGAAAAGGGTGGGGATCGTCATCCTCGGCGACGAGGTCCTCAACGCGGAGATCAAGGAGGCGAACATCGCCTACATGCTCCCCCTTCTCAACGAGTGGGGCGCGGACGTCGCGCTGTGCGCCATCCTGCCCGACGACGTGCCCACGGTGGTCCGCCACCTGCGCGCCTACCTCGAGGAGACCGACCTCCTCATTCTCACGGGCGGGATCGGGCCGACCCCCGACGACATCACGCGCGATGCCGTCGCGCAGGCGGCGGGGGTCCCCCTGGTCGTCCATCCCGACGCGAAGGCGGCGCTCGAGGCGTATTACGGGGACCGGATCAGCGCGAGCCGTCTTCTGATGGCCCAGGTGCCCCAGGGGGCGACGCTCATTCCGAACCCGTTGAGCGCGGCTCCCGGGTTCTTCGTCGGCCGGATGGCCGCCTTCCCGGGCATCCCCCGCCTGCTGCAGGTGATGTTCGAATGGATCCGGCCGCTCGTGGCAGGGAAGCGGCGCCGCCGGATCACGCTGCTGAGCGGCGCGCCCGAGGCGGCGTACGCGGGAATCATGGCGGAGGTGCAGGCCGCGTACCCGGACGTGGGCATCGGGTCGTACCCGACCGTCGACGGCGAGTACCGGGTGAGGATCGTGTTTCGGGCGGACGATCCCGCCCGCGCGGGCGCCTGCGCCGATGCGTTCACGGCGCGGCTGCGGGAAGCCGGGATGGACGTCGCGCGCCGGATCGAGGAGGGGGGTGAGCCGGCGTGACGGGCCTGCCGGATCCGCGCCGCCGGGGGGCGGCGGCGTCGGCGAGACCCCGGCGCGGAGGTGCCCGCCTGGCGCTCGCCGCCCTGGTGACGCTGGCGTCCTGCCTTCCGGCCGTGGCGGCGGACAACACGCTCTCGGCGCTCGAGGCGGCGGGATGGTCGGAGAGCGCGCCGGGGCTGTTCGCGTCGCTGCCGCAACGGACGGTCGAGATCCGGGAATCCGGGATCGCCGGCGATTTTCTCCTGGCCCCGGGAACGTCCCTGGCCTGGGAGAAGCGGTTTCGGGACGGCCGGACCCCCGGAACCGTGCTGGAGATCGAGATCCATGCCGAGGGCTCGAACGCCTCGTCGAACGACTACGGGAAGTGCGGCGGGACCTTTCCCGTCTCGGTGACGGCGGTCTTCGGGCGCGATTCCCTCGACCGGCCCCTGAAGCGAAGGCTGCTCGATTTCTTCGAGTCGTTCCGGTGCGGCTTCGCCCCGGGGGGGATCCGGCTCACCTATGCGGCGGGCAACGTCGCGCCGGCCGGGTCGATGTTCCGGACGCGGGACGCGGAGACCGTCTTCATCCTCGTCGGAAGCGAGGACAAGGGGAAGAGGATCGCCGTGCGGCGGGACCTTGCCGCGGATTTCCGGGCCGCGTACGGCCGCGACCCGCGGGGGCCCGTGACCCGGCTCATTGTGCGCGCCGCGCGGCCGTCCCGGGAGAAGGGGACGATCCGGGCCGGGATCCGGCTCGCGTTTCCCGGGACGAAGTAGGTTTTCGCCCCCCCGCCGGCCCGGTTACCGGTCCGCCGGGACCGCCGCCCCGGCGCCCTGGAGCTTGAACGCCGCCTGCAGGTTCTTCACGAACTCGGTCCTGGGCTCGATCCCGATCGCCCTGACGAACGCGTTGATGGCGGGCGATGCCTCGCGTCTCCGGAGGTGGATCAACCCGATCTCGTTGTGGGCGGCGGCGAAGCCGGGCCGCGCCTCGACCACGCGCGAGAACGACCGGAGCGCCTCGTCGTCCCGCCCGAGGGCGGCCAGCACCTGTCCCTCCGTGAACCGGATCTCGTGGACCTTGCGGTACGCCCGCGAGATGGATTCCGCGCGCCTGAGTTCCTTGAGCGCCTCGGCGTGCTCGCCGGCCGCGTGAAGCTCCGCCCCGAGCCGGTGCCGCGCCTCGATGAAACGCGGGTCGAGCGCGATCGCGAGCCGGTACTCGGCGATCGCCACGTTGCGGGCGCCGGCCCGGGAGGCGGCCTTGCCCGCATTGAAGTGCTCGAGGCGCGTCCGGATCGTCTTGAGGTTGAAGCGCGCGTTCGTGTTGCCCGGGTTGAGCTTGATCGCGCGCCGGAGCTCGAAGATGGCGTCTTCGTACTGGCGCTCGTAATAGTAGGCGAGCCCGAGGGTGTTGAAGGCCTCGTCGAGCGGCGCCGCCGGGGGGGCGGCCGAAAGGACGCTGCGGACGATCTGGATCGCCAGGTCGTTCCGGCCGCTCTTCACGTAGAGCTTCCCGAGTCCGACGCCCGCGCGGAAGATGAGGTCGTCGCGGGGGCGGACGCCGCCCTTCATCGCGAGGTCCGGCAGGGCGACGAACTCCCGCTCCGCCTTGCCGTAGTCGACGATGCGGCGCGAATAGACGACCCCGAGCTGGTAGTGGGCCTCGGCGTGTCCGGGATATTCCGCGACGGCCTTCTCGAACGCGTCGGCCGCCTCGCGGTAATGCCCGGCCCGCATCAGCTCGCGGCCGCGGACGTAGTGCGCGTCGCTCGATTCGACGCTCGCGCAGGCCGCGCCCGCGAAGAGGACGGGCGCAAGCGCGGCGATCGCGCCGGCGAGCGCCGCGCGGGGGACGCGGGGGCGGTATGTCCTGCCGCGGTCCGTCATATTCTTTTCCGGAGATATATTATATAAATTTCCGTATGAATCCAATTCACGCCCCGGGGCGGGCGGGTCGCCGCGCCCCGATCGCCTGCGCCGCGGCCGCGCTGGCCGCGATCGCCGTCGTCGCGTTCGCCCCGGTCCGGGTCCCGCTCGCGGCCGAGGCGCCCGCCGCCGGCGCGGGCGCGAAGGCGAACCCGCACGCGGAGATGAAGTGCGCGGAGTGCCATTCGCGGATTCCGGAGAAGGGGACGGGCGCCCGGGGAGGGGCGATCGACTTCCTGGTCAAGGACCCGGTCGGACTCTGCCGGGAGTGCCACCCGGT
>JBLMWX010000105.1:0-7961 GCA_050257455.1 Gemmatimonadota bacterium
CCGTCCTCGATCCACTCGTCCGCGCACGCCGTCCACGACTGGACCGGGAAGGAGCCCATCACGATCGACTCGAGGAGCGAGGTGCTGATCGCGTCGCTGATCGACAGCCCGACCGAGATCCGCGCCCGCCCGTGGAGGGCCAGGATCTCGCGGTGCGGGGTCTCCTTCGGCACGATGCGAACCGGGATCCCGGTCTCCTTCCCCATGAGCTCGGCGGCGATCGCCACGTCCGGCGTCGCGGAGTAGACCGCGACGTCGTACCCGGACAGGGCGTCGGCGCACCGCTCGAGCGCCCGCAGCCCCACGAGCGCCCTCCCCGCCCAGTGCTGGTACCCCTTGAGGACGATCGTGCGCCGCGCCGAAACCGGGCCGGGCCGGCGCAGGGCCGCGACCGCGTCCAGGTCGAAACCGCCCGTGTTGGGAAAGACCGGGAGGACCTTGCCCTTGAGGCCGTACTCCTTCGCCAGGCAGACGTCCCGCCGGCACTCGCAGGAGTAGTAGTCGCACGCCCCGAGCACCTCCCGGATCCGCGGCTCGTGCGCCGCCAGCCGCCCGAAGAGGTAGATGTCGCTTCCCCAGTTGGTCGCGATCCACGCGGGGAACGGCTTCCGGCAGAGGCGCCTCGCCTCGATGGTCAGGTACCCCGCGTGCTGGATCTCCAGGGAGTGGACGACGTCCGGCCGGATCCGGTCGATCAGGCGGGCGAGCTGGCGCGCCCGGTAGCCGGGGACGTCGCTCCGCGACACCCTCCGCCGGTAGACGTCCGCCGCCCTCCGGAACGCCGAGACGCCCCGGAACCGGACGCCGGCGGCGTTCGGAGCGACCCGGCGGCAGCCGGAGTGGTGCAGCGTGACGCCGCGGATGTCGGGGTGGACGTCGATCCAGTCGTCGATGCTCGGGAACAGGTGGATGTCCCACCCGCGGTCCGCGACCTGGGAGAGCCAGCGGGCGGTGTGGATGCTGTTCGCCATGGCCACGATCAGGAGGCGCATCGGCACGACGCCTCCCGCCCCGGCGCGGCGAGAAATGCCAGCGCCCGCTCGAACTCGACCCGGATCTTCCCGACGTCGAAATCCCTCTCGGCGACCCTCCGGGCTTCCCGGGAGAGGCGGGTCCGGAGCTCCGCGTCGGCCAAGAGCTCCGCGATCGCCGACGCCAGCCGCGCCGGCTCGCCGCGGTCGGCGACCGCGCCGCAGCCGTTCGCGCGGAAATACCAGCTGAGAAACGAATCCGCCGGCGCGTGGACCAGGATCGGCCTTCCGGCCGCGAGATATTCGCCGGTCTTGCCCGGCGCCGAGGTCCTCACGACCTCCGGGATCGGGCTGTCGAACGCCAGCGGCAGGAACAGCAGGGTGGCCCCCCGCAGCACCCGCGGCACCTCGTCCTGGGGGACGTGGGGATGGCGGACGACCTCCGGCCCGCAGATCCCCGCGTCGGCGAGCTGCGGCTCCGACTGGGCGGTGAAGATGTGCAGCCTCGCATCGGCCCGGCCGATCAGGCGCAGGGCCGCGACGAGGTTGCGGAACGCGTCGTAATGGGCCCGGTACACCGCGCCCGCGTAGACGATGTGGACGCCCCCGTTTCCGAAGACGGCGCCGCCCCGGTCGAGCGCGTCGAGGTCCGGCATCGGGCACGGGTTGCGGACCAGCACCGCGGCCGCGCCGTGGCGCCGCGCATATTCCGCCTGCAGGAATTCGTTCGGCGCGATCGCGCCCCGGGACCGCCGGAGGACCGCGGGCTCCATCCGGCGGGCCACCCGCCGCATCGGGCCGGTCCACTGGTGGACGTAGTCGTCGAACAGCCACGGCGCGAACGGGATTCCCGCCCACCGTCCCGCGAGGCAGGCGGCCGGCAGGTCCAGCAGGTCCCCGGTGCATCCGACGATCAGCCCGCACCGCTCCTCCCGGACGATCCGGCAGATCTGCCGCGCCCTGGCGGCGACCCCGGCGAGCGCGTCGGCGGTCAAACGAAGCGAGAAAAGGTCCGGGCGGCGGGCGGCGACGGGCCGCGACGGGGGCTTCAGATGATGGTAGCGCCCGGGGAGACGCGCGGACGCGTCGCCCGCGCCCGCCGCGTCCCCGTACCGCTCCCGCGAGATCAGGCAGTACCGGTCGGGGGACATCCCGTCGAGGAGGCGATGGAGCACCACCGCCTGGCCGGACGGCGAGGGCGGCAGGACGTGGGAGACGATGGCTGTCTTCGGAAGCGTCACGACGACCGTCCCGCGACCCGGCGCACGAGGTCCTTGACCGCGCGGGCGCTCCGGGCGCCGTCGAACTCCCGCGCCACCAGGTCGTCGTTGCGCCGGGCGAACGCCGCGGCGAGGTCGCCCGGGTCGCGCAGCGCGGCGAGGATCCTCTCCGCCAGGGCGGCCGGGTCCCGCGGCGGCGCGAGCCAGCCGTTGACCCCGTCGGCGACCCACTCGCGCAACGCCGGGATGTCCCCGAGAACGACCGGGACGCCGCACGCCATCGCCTCCATCATGCAGTTGGGGAGGGAATCGTTCGAGGAGACGGAGACCATCGCGTCGGACGCCGCGTAATAGGCCGGCATCGACTCCCACGGGACCTGCCCGTCCCACCGGCACTTCTCCGCGATGCCGCGGTCCCGGGCGAGCTGCCGGTGCTTCGCGAGCTCTTCCTCTCCGCCGGCGCCGGAGAGGAAGAGGAAGAGGACGTCCGGGACCTCCCGCGCGGCCGCGGCCGCCGCCTCCAGGATGACGTCGCTGTTCAGGTACTGGCCGAGCCCCCGCGGGCACAGGACGATCTTTCGCGCGGACAGCCCGAGGGCCGCCCGGGCGCGCCCCTTGTCGGCGGGACGGAACCGGGCCCGGTCCACGCCGGGGTACCGGATCAGGTGGACCTTGTCCGCCCGCGCCCCGTACCCGAGACAGGCCTCCGCGGCCGACCGGGAATTGACGGTCATCGCCGCCGCGCGCCCGACGCCGTGCACGACCATCTGCCGCTTCAACAGCCGCTCCGTTCCGGTCCACTGGGCCCACCAGGTGACGTCGCCGTTCCAGAACGTAATCATTATCGGCAGATTGGACGGCAAATAGTAGGCGAGGCACGCCGGGTAGAGCAGCGTCTGGAGGAAGACGACGTCGGGGCGGAAGGCGGCGGCCGCTTCCTCGAGGATCCGCAGGTCCGCGATTCCCGTCTCGACCTCGAGGAGGAGGTCCGAGGAGCCGACGACGAGCCTGCGGGTGCCCCCGTCGGCGGCCCCGATCCCCCGGAGGGCCCGGGCGGCTGCGTAGTTCCAGCGGAGCTTGTTCCGCGCCCTCAGGAGGTTCGCCCGGACGAACCCGAGCTCCCTGACGTTGGACGCGTAGTCCTGCCGGCGGAAGAGGGCCTTCGCGATCTCCGCCCGGCCCGCCGCGTCGGCCAGGCGCACGTTGACGGCGTTCGGGAACCCGTAGTCGTGCGGGGACGCCACCGCGACCTCGAAATCCGGGTCGTCCGCGAAGAGCGCGATGCGCCTCCAGGCATGCAGGGAGTATCCCCAGGCCAGGAACAGGACGCGGACCGGCCGTCCCACCGTCATCCCCCGCGGCGGCGGCACAGCAGGATGCACCGGTCCGCCCGGTGGGAGCGCACGCGCCGCGCCACGTCGAAATACCTCTCGACGACGGGCCGCGACTCCTCCTTGATCTCGAAGATCGCCTGCCCGCAGCGCATCCGGGAAACCGCCTTGTCGGGGTCCGCGAAGTGGTGGAGCGCATTGAGGCACAGGACCAGGTCGCACTCCGGGACCTCGTCGCCCCCCACCCATTCCGCGAACGTCGCGCTCCCCCCCCGGAGCTCGTTGATCATCCGGGCCACCGTCAGGACGGAGGAGCTCCGGTCGAGCCCCGTCGCGCGCGCCCCCGCGTCCTCGGCCTTGAAGCAGAAGTAGCCGTGGAAGCAGCCGAGGTCCACGACGCGCTTCCCCTTCCAGTCGACGAGGCGCCGGATCCTCTTCCACGTCTCGCGGGACTTGCTGTACCCGACGAAGTCGAGGATCTCGATGTCCTGGTACTTCCAGTCGTGGTCCTTGCCGAGGGCCGCCAGGTGGTCCTCCAGGAAGAAATTCCGGAAGCGGACGCGCCGGAGCATTTCCTCGCGGCTCGTGTATTCCCCCCGGCAGGAGTCGTAGTAGAGCACGTGCCGGAACCGCGAGAGGCACGCCACGTTGCTGGTGAAGAAGTGGCGGTACTCCTTCAGGTGATGGGCCGTGTCGATGGAGAGCGGGTAGCCGGGGCGCAGCCGCAGGCGGGCGATCCTGTACCTCAGTCTCAGGGCGGCCCGGCCGCCGCGCCGCGGGTCGTTCCGGTACTCCTTCTCCTGGATCCGGCGCAGCCACCGGTCCCGGTCGGGGCAGTAGACGCAGACGACGAGGACGTCGTTTCGCGCCTCGTAGGCCGCGAAGCCGTCCCACCCGTGGTTTTCGTCGATCGGGATGGCATCGATGACGAAGGCGCCGGGGAGATTCCCGAGAATCCGCCCGCTCTGGTTCTCGCTGCTCCGGTAGTCGTGGAGGAGGTCGAACTCGAAACAGGGCAGGCCGCGCCGCCGGGCGTACGCCCGCGCGAAGCGCGTCTTGCCGCTTCCGTAGACCCCGGTCACGAATACCTTGTCGAGTTCCGTCACGCCGCCCCCGTCGCGCTCATCGTCCCGCCAATATCCCTTCGAAGAGGTCGCGCACCTTCTCCGTCTGCCGTTCGTGGCAGAACCGGTCGACCGCCTTCTTCCTCGCGTTCGCCGCGAGTTCCGCCCGGAACCGCTCGTCCTTCGCCTTCCGCAAGCCGTCCGCCAGCGACTGCGCGGTGGGCCGGCAGAGGATCCCCGCCGGCGGCGATTCGAGCGCGAAACGGTGCGGAGCGAGGTCCGTGGCCACGATGGCTCGCCCCGAAGCCATGTAGTCGACGAGCTTCTGGGGAAACGCGAGGTGCGTGCTCAGCATGAAAGGCCGGGGGATCACGAGGACGTCGGCGCCCCGGTAGTAGTCGGGCACGAGCCCGTAATCGACCGACTCCCGGGCGTGGACCGGGCCGCCCGCCCGGACGTCCGCGGAGAACGGTGCGGAGCCGGCCTTCTTGCCGATCGAGCCCAGGAGATGGAATTCGAACGGCTCGCGGTCCCGGGTCAATATTCCGATCGCCTCCATCAGCATGTCGACGCCCTGCCACTTGAAGAAGTTGCCCGCGAACAGCACCTGGATCTTCCGGGGGTCGTTCCCGAGCCGGACCGCAGGACCGTCCGGGCGGAAATGGGAGACATCCGTCATCCCGATGACGGGGATCGTCTTCCGGTTCAGCACCCTCAGGACCGGGTACAGCTCGGGATTCGCGACGGTGACGGCATCGGCGCGGGGCACCCGCGAAAGCCACTTCAGCGAGTTCCCGATCCTTCTCAGGCGAAAGGCGTGGTCGCGCCCCAGCTCGATGACCTCGATGAAGCCGATCCCGTGCAGGTCGTAGACGACGGGGCGCCGCGCCGCGCGCGCCGTCCGCATCAGCGCGTCCGCGCCGGCTTCGGTGATCCCGTACAGGATGTCGGGCCGGAAGGCGTCCGCGGCGGCGGCAAGCGGCGGCGCCCAGGAACGCCCGGCCTCGATGACGGTGCCGCCGATGCCCAGCGACTCGAAGCCGCCGGGAATCCCCGACGCGACCACGTGGACGCGCGCGCCGTGCCGGGCGAGGCCCTCCGCCATCAGGCGCGCGCGGACGGCGCTGCCGCTTCCCGTCTCCAGATTCGCGCTGCAGAACAGGAGGACCTTCAACTCGGTCGCGGCCTCGCCCCGCGGCGCCTGAGGACGAACACGAGGTTCTGCGTCTCCGGGTAGCGCTCCCGCCGGATTCCGAACCCCGGCTCCTTCTCCTGGTAATGGATCTCGAGGTCCCCGCACCGTCGCAGGCAGCCGAGATTCTTCTCCGTGAGCCCGAAGTGCCGGTGGAACGGGTTGCCCGGGGCCTCGAGATACGGGACGCTCCCGACGACCATCCGGCCCGCCCTCTCGGCCAGGGACAGGAGGGCGGCCGCCAGCGGCGCGGCGACATGCTCGACCGTCTCGAACGAAACGACCACGTCGGCGCGCCCCTCGTCGTCGAAGAAGTCGCCGACGCGGTACCGGTTCCCGTAGCGGGCGCGCGCGTAGTCCACCGCCGCCGGCGAACGGTCCACTCCGACCGCCTCCCGGCAGAAGCGGGCCATCAGGTGCGTCCCGTACCCGGAGCCGCAGGCGATGTCGAGGACGGAGTCCCCGGGCAGCAGGAGGCCGCTCGCGAACCTGTACCGCTCCACGTGCATCGCCCCGTAGGGCACGTCCGGCTGAAGGTCCGGCACGTAGCGCTCGCGGGAGACCAGGGCATCGACGGCTTCGTCGCCGGTCGCTTCCGGCTCCCGCGGCGCGATGCGCCGCCAGAGCCGGAACAGCGACATCGACAGCATCGCTTACGCTCCGGCGGGCGGGGCTTCCCGCCCGGCCCCGGTGCTCCCGAAGGTCCGCCGGATGAAGTCCGCCACGTTCCCCGCGATCACCCGGTGCCCCCGCTCCGAGAAGTGCACCGTCTCCGCCAGGAACAGGGTGTCGCGGGACGGGTCCCCGGCGCCGTCGAACGGATCGACGCACGGGATCCCCTCGGCGCGGCACAGGCCGTCGAGCGCCCGGTTCCACTCCCGGATGATCGCGTTGTTGCCGGGAAGCAGCTCCCGCTCGCACCGCTCGGACAGGAGCGGGATCCGCACGACCGCGAGCTTCGTCCCCAGCGACCCGCACTTCCCGTTGATGCTCCGGACGTGCGCGAGGAACGCGTCGAGGCGCATGTCGAGGAATCGGATCCCCCGCCGGTCGAGGAAGCGGCGCCACGCCGCCTGGCGCTCGTGCAGCGCCCGCGTGACGAACCGCCCGCCGGGGACGATCCGGAACAGGTCGCGGAGGTTGCGGGGCAGGATCCGCAGGGCGCTCTCGATGATGCCGCACTGGAGGATCACCGCGTCCGGGCGGTGGGGCATCACGATCTCGCGGAACTGGCTGTCCACCGTGCCCACCGTGAGCTCCGACAACGTCCAGTACCGGCACTCGATCCCCGGCATCGCGTCCTGGACGAGGAGGGGGTAGCTGGACCACCGCAGCTCCCCTTCGAGTCCCGCGGAGGTGCCCTGGGAGTTGCTGACGAAGAGAACCCTCACGCGCGGTCCTCCCCGGCGTCGTCCCCTTCCCGCTCCGACCGCCACGCGAGGAGCGGGAGCGTCAGCACGCCCCGGATCTCGTCGGGAAGGTCTCCCTTCACCAGGCCGCCGGCGTGGGCCGTGAAGCGCAGGGCGTCCTTCTCGACCAGGCCCGCCTTGTAGGGACCCTCCCAGAGGCCGATCGACACGGAGTAGTCCCCTCCCGCGAGATAGTTCGGCGGGATCTCGCATTCGCTGCGGTAGTCGCCCGCGGGCCGTTCCCGCCCGTGCCACCGCGGCTCGTGGTTGCTGATAGAGGAGAACAGGTACTGCCCGTCGCCGTTGGAGAGGATGACCGAGGTCCCGACGACCGCCGGCCGCGCGACCCGGAAGCGCACGTAGACCTGGATCGGGCGCTCCGTCGACAGCTCGGTCCCCGCGCGCTCGCCGGCGCTCAGGATCCCGGCCTCGCGGAGACGGCACGACGGCAGCGCGGGGGCGTCCTCGCCGGCCCACCGCACGACGGCGACGCCCGCCTCCTCCCGGCCCGTGTAGCGCGACACCGCGGCGAGGACGTCCCCGTCGTACCGGACGCGGCCGCCCGCCAGCAGGATCGCCCGGCCGCAAAGGGCCTTCACGGCGGCCAGGTTGTGGCTGACGAACAGGACCGTCCGCCCTTCTTTCCCGGCCTGCTCCATCTTGCCCAGGCACTTCTTCTGGAACTCGGCGTCCCCGACGGCCAGCACCTCGTCCACGACGAGGATCTCCGGCTCCAGGTGCGCAGCCACGGCGAACGCCAGCCGCACATACATC
>JBLMWX010000106.1:0-5737 GCA_050257455.1 Gemmatimonadota bacterium
TCTCCCCCGGGAGCCCGCGGACCCGTCTTGTATTCCCGGCCGGAATGATTGTTAAATGAACGGATGATCCGCGTCCGGATTCCCCAGAAGAACAGGGAGATCGAGGTCCGCGGCCCCCGGCGCGTCATGGACATCCTCGCCGAGGCCGGGATGCGCCCCACGACCGTCATCGTCACGCGGGGGAAGGATCTCCTCACCAGGGACCAGCGCGTCGAGGACGGGGAGACCATCGACATCCTCTCCGTGGTGTCCGGGGGATAGCCGTGAAGTGCAAGCGTTGCGGGAAGACGCCGGCGTCGGTCGATCTGCCGAGCCACCACGCCGCCTTCTGTCCCGGCTGCTTCTTCGTCTTCTTCCGGCGCCAGGTCGAGGAGGGGATCCGGCGGTTCGGCCTGCTCGCGCCCGACGACCGCGTCCTCGTCTGCGTCTCGGGCGGGAAGGACAGCCTCGTCCTGTGGGACGTCCTGATGGAGATGGGGTACCGGACCGAGGGGCTCTACATCGATCTCGGCATCGAGGGGTATTCCGCGCGGTCGAAGGAGAAGGTGCTCGCCTACGCCGCCGCGCGCGGCAAGGAGCCGATCGTGGTGGACCTGCGCGCGGAGGGCGTTCCGATCCCGGAGGCGGCCCGGATCGGCCGCAAGGAGGAGTGCGCCGTCTGCGGGACGGTCAAGCGGTACTTCTTCAACCGGGTCGCGGCGCAGGGAGGGTTCACGGCCGTGGCCACGGGGCACAACCTCGACGACGAGGCGGCCAGGCTCCTGGGCAACGTGCTCCACTGGGACGACGGCCACCTCTCCCGGCAGCACCCGCTCCTGCCGGAGGCGGAGGGCGGTCTCGTCCGGAAGGTCAAGCCGCTGTGGCGGGTGAGCGAGGTGGAGACGGCGTCGTACGGCTTCCTCAAGGGGATCGATTACGTGACCGAGGAGTGCCCGATGAGCGCGGACGCCACCTCTCTCGTCTACAAGGAGGCCCTCTCGCTCATCGAGGACGCGATGCCGGGGACCCGCATCAAGTTTTACTCCGGCTTCCTCGGGGCGAAGTCCCGGCACAAGTTCAGGGACGTTCCTGAACTTTGCGCAAAGTTGAAGAACGTCCCTGAACTTTTTGCGGGAGGGGGCGGGGACGACCGGCCGGCGGGGACGTGCGCCGGCTGCGGCGCGCCGTCCTACACGGAAACGTGCAGCTACTGCCGGCTGAAGGCGAAGGTCCGGAAAGCGATGGAGCGGCGATGACGGAAGGGCGGCACCCGAAGGGGCCCCTGCGCGCGGGAGAGGACGTGATCCTCGTCGATCCGAAGGGGGAAGAGCGGCTCCTGGCGCTGGCCCCGGGAAAGAGCCACGGCACGCACAAGGGGAACCTCCTCCACGACGACGTCATCGGCAAGGAGGACGGCAGCCGGGTCTGGACCGCGATGGGCGCGGAGTACCGCGTCTTCCGGCCCACGTTCAACCAGTACATCATGAACCTCAAGCGCCATGCCCAGATCATCTATCCCAAGGACATCGGGCCGATCCTGCTCTGGGCGGACATCTTTCCCGGGGCGACGGTGCTCGAGGCGGGAATCGGCTGGGGCGCCCTCGCGATCAAGCTCCTGGAAGCGGTCGGCCCGGCGGGGAAGGTGATCTCGTACGAGGTGCGCGAGGACTTTGCCGCGAGCGGCGCGAAGACCGTGACGCGCTTCCTGGGTCCGCGCGAAAACCACGTCGTCAAGCTGCGCGACATCTACCAGGGGATCGACGAACGGGACGTGGACCGGATCGTGCTCGACCTGCCCGAGCCGTGGCACGTCGTCCCCCACGCCGCCTCCGCGCTCGTTCCGGGCGGCATCCTCCTGTCCTACCTGCCGTCGACGGTCCAGGTCAAGCAGGCCGTCGACCGCATCGGGGAGCAGGGCGGGTTCACGGAGCCGGAGGTCTTCGAGGTCATCCACCGCCCCTGGCACGTCAAAGGCCAGTCGGTCCGCCCCGTCCAGTGGATGTTCTCCCACTCGGCGTTCCTGGTCGTCTCCCGCAAGATCGCCTGATCTTAAAGTTCAGGGACGTTCTTGAACTTTTCTCCACGGCCCTCTTTCGGCCCGACAGTCTCGGACCTGGCTCGCTTCAAGAGATAAGCGCCGCCCGCATCGGTCATCCCGAGCCATGCAGAAACCGCTCGCCTGGACAGTCCATGGTCGAGAACACACGCCTCCAGGATGTCTCTGCGGAGTTCCGTGACGATCCTGCTCCGGCGGGCTCCCGGAAGGCGGTGAGCCGGAATCCCTCGGCGCCGGCACGCGTCGCCGACCACCGCCGCGAACACCGCGCGTTGATCATCAGGAAGATCCGGGGCCGGCATCTCGTGATCCGAAACCGTCGAGATGCCCTTTGTTGCCAACTCGCCGTCCGAAAAATCAACCATGGGTCTGCTTTTCGAACCGGCCGCGACGAAGTCGACATATCGGGCGATTCCGCCGTCTTGCTCGCCCGCCGCGAAAAAATCCCGCACAAAGGGAAGTCCCTCCCAAGGAATTTGCCTCCCCCGCACGATGGCGCGATGTCCGGTCCACCGGTATCCCGCGAGGTCCTCGACCGATCTCACGACGCCCGACCGGACGGGATTGAGGTGAATGTACCGAATCAACTCGAACAGGTAACGCTCGGACCCGATGACGGAGGACTTGTATCGATTCTGGAACAAATGGCCGACGCGGCCCGTTCTTCGATTGAAATACATGGCATACCCGGACATCAGGCAGCGCATGAAATCGCGAAGGCTTCCGGTCAGGCTGTGGAAAAGGAGATGGAAATGGTTCGGCATGAACGCCCAGGCCAGGCACATCGCATCGAAACGGAGAAGGTTGTATTGGATGCGCCGCCAGAGTTCCTGCCGGTCGCAATCGTCCGAAAAGATGGGGGTCTTCTCGATGCCCCTCGCGTAGACATGATGGAAGGCGCCGGGGAAATCTCTCCGTGGTGTCCGCGGCATACGGCGAGAGGCAGCGACAAGCGTGCCAAGGAACGCTGTTGCCGCCGCGCAAAGTTCAACAACGTCCCTGAACTTTGGTGAGAGGGGCCGACCCCGGCAGCGTCGCGCTGAATCCTGTTCAATATTAAAGTCTTGCCGCCTCGATCCGAAATGTCTCCTGTTGTCGTTATCGGATCGCCCTCCCCCGGATGCGCCGGGGAAACCCATGCAGCCGGGCCGTCGCCTCCGGCGGCCCGCAGGAGACGCCGACATGCCCGACAAGAAACGGATCCTCCGATACCTGCCCTTCATCCTGCTGCTGTCCGCGCTGGCCGCGGGATGCGACTTCCTCGACAAGGGCGAGTGGGACTACCGGGTCGATACCGGGCCCGCCCCGCCGTCCGGCTCCACCATCGACATCGCCGGGGGCGCGGGCACCGTCGGAAACGGCGGGGACGGCGACCAGGACACGGGGATCTGGACCGACAGCTACGGGCCGCTCGGCCTGAAGATCTACGGCACCGGCGCGGCGGACGCGTCGTTCACCCTCGACATCCCGACGGCGACGCCCGACTTCGGCGCCGAGCCGCTGACGGTGGCCGCGGACCTGACCGTCCCGGTCTACGACGCGGATCCCGCGGACAACAACGTCTACTACTTCCTGGTCAACGACTCCACTCTCTATCACAAGGTCGACGACTTCACGATCGACGCGGTGACGGGAATCCGCGTCAACGCGGGCGTCACGCTGACGCTCGGCATCAACTCCGACTTCAACGGCAACCCCGGGTACGAGACGGCGGCCCTCGCGCTGGAAAACGACCTCGAAGTCCTGGGGACGCTCCGCACCGCCGCGTTCGCGGATGCCGGGACCCAGGAATCGGGCGACCCGAACGACCGCGGCGGCCTCGCCCTCGAGGGGTCCGGCGGCGTGTTCATCCGGCCGTCGGGCATCGTGAGCACCGCGGGGCACAGCGCGACGACCGGCCGGGGCGGCCACGGCGGGGCGATCCGGATCTCCCTGTCCTCGGGCGCGACAGCCAACGGCGGGATCCTCGTCAACGAGGGAACCATCGACGCCTCCGGGGGCAGCACCGCCGACCCGAACGCCGAGGGCGGGAGCTCCGCCGCGTACGGCGGCTGGGGCTACCGCATCGAGCTCTACGGCGAGGCCCTGTACGCGGGCACCGGCGCGATCCGCGCGGACGCGGGGACCGGCGGAACCGGAGGGCAGGCCGGGGGACCGTACGGCAACGCGTTCTACATCGGCAGCAGCGGGACCATCGAGAACGCGGGGGCCATCTCGATGGCCGGCGGAACCGGGACGAACGGGGACGGGGGCATCGGCGGCAGCCTCGAGATGGTGGCCGGCGAATCGGGCGCGGGCGCCGTCCGCAATTCCGGGGCGATCACGACGCGGGGCGGGGACGGAACCGCGAACGGCGGATCGGCGGGCTCGCTCGCGATGTACGTCGCCAGCCTCGGCGACGTCCTCAACTCCGGGACGATCGACGCGCGCGGCGGCGACAGCACCGGGACCGACGATTCCTCTCCCTGGAGCGGGGGACAGGGGGGCCAGGTGTTCGCCGGCGCCTACGGCGGCAGGCTCGTCTCTTCGGGCTCCATCGAGGCCGGCGGCGGCGACGTCGCGAACCGGAACCCCGGCTCGTACGCCGGACAGGGCGGGTACGTGGACTTCGAATCGTACGCGGACTACTCGGGCGGGGGGGCGCAGGCCGGCGACATGGAGATCTCGGGGACCATCCTCGCCCGCGGCGGCGCGGGCCCCAACGGGGGCTACGGGGGCGCCGTCTACCTCTACTACGACGACTCCAACGGCACCGGGGGCATCGTCCTGCGCGGGTACGCCGCCCTGGTCGCCGACGGGGGTTCCGGCGTCGCCTACGGCGGCGGGGGGGGCGGCATCTACCTCTACGACGACTATTCCGGGATCGAGCCGGGCGGCGGGCTCCTGGCGGAGGCGGGCCTCTCGGCGAACGGCGGCAACGCGGCCGATTCGGGCGGCTCCGGCGGCTACGTGGAGCTCTGGTCCGCGACTCCGCCGTCGCAATACGGCGCCATCACCGTCGACGGCGGCACGGGGACGACCCCGGGAGACGCGGGAACGATCAGCATCGACGGCGGGGGCATCCTGTAAGGAACCGGCCGGCGGTCCCGGGGGACGGGGGGCCGGCGGCGCCGGCCCGGGATCGCGGTCGGCCAACGTCTCCGGGAAAGGTGGCGGGCGGCGCACGCCGTCCGCCGCCTCCCGGGCCTTCCGTCAGCCCCTCCGGCTGAAGAACGCGAAGGTCGCAGACAGCCCCTCCGCGAACGCGACCTTCGGATCGTACCCGAGAAGTTCCCTGGCGCGGGAGATGTCGGCCAGCGAGTCCCGGACATCCCCGGCCCGCGCCGGCTCGAACCGCGGCGCGACGCGTTTTCCCGCCAGGCCGTACACGATCTCGAGGATGTCCAGCAGGGAGACCCGCTCCCCGCACGCGATGTTGACGACCTTGCCGCACGCGTCCCGCGGGGCGGCGCACGCCGCGAGGTTCGCCTGGACGACGTTGTCGATGAACGTGAAGTCGCGGGTCTGCCCGCCGTCCCCGTAGACGACGGGGCTCTCGCCGGAGAGCACCGACGTGATGAACCGGGGGATGACCGCCGCGTACGTCGACGCCGGGTCCTGCCTCGGCCCGAAGACGTTGAAGTAGCGGAGCGACACGGTCTCGAGCCCGTAGACCTCGAAGAAGATCCGCATGAAATGCTCGCCCGCGAGCTTCTGCGCGGC
>JBLMWX010000107.1:0-2973 GCA_050257455.1 Gemmatimonadota bacterium
GCTACTTCTTCTCGATGACCGCGAGCACGTCGTCCTCGCGGAGAATCAGGTGCTCCTCGCCCTCGATCTTGATGTCCGTCCCGGAATATTTCCCGAAGAGGATCCGGTCGCCCGCCTTGACGCCCGGGGTCACGCGGGTCCCGTTGTCGGTGACCCGGCCGGGGCCCACGGCGACGACGATCCCCTCCTGCGGCTTCTCCTTCGCGGTGTCGGGGATGATGATCCCGCCCTTGGTCTTGTGCTCCTCCTCGACGCGCTTGATCAGGATCCTGTCCTGCAACGGCTTCACCTTCATGGCACCTCCTCCTTCCGTGTTCTATCTTTTTGGGTGGTGGCCTTGCGGCTGTTAGCACTCATCTTTATCGAGTGCTAACAGCCAATATAGCGGCGGCCGGAAACCGTGTCAAGAGGCAAGGAAGGTTTTCGAAGACGGGGCGGCGCTACAGCTTGCGGCGGGACATCTCCTCCTCGAGGTACTTCCGGTACAGGATCTCCCACTCGCGCCCCCCCTCGGGAACGCGGCGCGAGAGCGACGCGATCTTCCGGCGGGCCGCGGCGTCCGCCTCCTCCTCCGCCCGCGCGTACGCCGCGAAGACCGCCTTGGCCTCGCGCAGCGCGCCCGGCTCGTCGGGGAAATCCGCGACGTCGTCCCGGTCCAGCCGGTCGATGACCCGGTGGGACAGGTGGGATATGCGGTCCTCGGTCAGGCGCATCCGGCCCCCCTCCTCACAGGACGATCTTCCGCTCGCGGGCGAGCCGCTCCTTGATCTTCTGGAACAGGATGCGGGAGCTCGCCTGGCTGTCGGCCATCTCCCGCGCGTGCCTGTCGAGCAGCGCCTCGACCTCCCGGTCGAGCTCCTCCTCGCGCCGGAGGTCTTTCATCACCTCCCCGGCCATCTTCGCGGCCAGGAGATCGTCGTCCGCCTTCGGACGGATGAGCCCCTTCTCCTTCCAGCGGCCGAGGATGGCCCGGCAGATCCGCGCGACCTGGTCCTCCCTGAGCTTCACCCGGTCCTCCCTCCGCGCGCGGGCCGCGACACCCAGGTCCGGAAATCCGTCCCGATCGCCTTCCCGCGCCGGTATCGTTCCATGGAAACCGCGCAGGGGCAATCCCTGTCCCGGCCCTCGAGCGCCCGCGCCGCGGCGATCGCCAGGGGCGGGATCGCGTTCCTGGCCCGCCGGACGGGTTCCTCGCCCGAGGGGCCAAGCATCCCCTCGAAGAGCGCCCCCCGCCGGTACGGCATCCGCCTCACGCCTTCCGCGTAGTTCGTCAGGTAGGCGACCGGGGCGTAGCAGATCTCGAGCTCCCGGGCGAGAAACGCCTCCGGGCAGAGCGTCATGCCGACCATGTCGGCGCCGGCGGACGCGAGGAAGCGGATCTCGGCCGGCGTCTCCAGCCGCGGTCCCTCGGTGCAGGCGTAGGTTCCCCCGGCGTGGAGCCGGACGGCCCGGGGATCGCGGCCGCCCCGCCCCGGCGTCCCGTCCCACGCTGCCCGCAGGGCCGACCGGACCGCGTCGCAGAAGACCGGGAACTGGCGGATGAACCCGATCCCCTTCCCCTCGTAGAAGGTGGAGGGCCGGTTCCTCGTGAAGTCGAGGAGGTCGTCGGGGAGGGCAAGGTCTCCCGGGCGGTACCCGCGCGCGATGATCCCGGGGCCGGTCCACGCGAGGATCCGCTCGACGCCGAGAGACTTGGCCGCGTAGATGTTCGCGCGGTAATTGACGTAAGGGGCGGTCCTGTCATACCCGGCCTCGCCGTGCCGGGACAGGAAGAGGAAGCGGAAGCCGTCCTTCTCGCACAGGTGGACGGGATTGGAGGGGCCGAACGGGGTGCGGACCCGCCGCCGGGAGAGACGCTCTCCCAGCGCTCCGGCCGGGAGCGAATACGCCCCGGACCCGCCGAGCAGGAGGGTCCGGGGCAGGCCGGTCGATCTCGCCTTCCTCAGAACGATACCCGGACCCCCATGGTCGCGGTCCAGCCGCTCACGTCCACGTCGATCCCGTTGAACTGCGGCTCGGCCCAGTGGTACCGCCCCTCCAGGTTGAGCGCGACCCTCGGGTTGAGCCAGGCGTCGATGCCGAGCGACGCGTAGCCGCCGACGGTCGTGTCGGTGTCGTCGATGCCGGTGGACGGCTCGTCGAGGCTCGCGAAGTAGAGCCCGACCCCCGCGCCGACGTACGGCTCGATGATCGGGTTGGGAACGATCAGCCGCGCGCCGAAGGTCAGCGGCGCCACCGCGACGTCGTCGTCGCCCCGGTCGGCCGCGTACGCCCCGAACGTCCCCTCGACCGCCAGGATCGGCGACACCCGGGAGCCGATCCCGACGTCGAACGCGCCGCCCGAATCGTACCCGGCGAGCCCGTCCCAGCTGTCGTTCGGATCGAACAGCCCGAGATGGGCGAAGAAGTAGGTCTGGCCGTACGTCGCGTGCCGGGGCGGCGGCGCGTACGCGGCGCGCGGCGGCGGAGAGGAGGGATAACCCCGCTCGTACCTGTCGTATTCCGCCGCAAGGACCGTTCCGGCGGCCGCAGCGACGACGAGAAGGACGAAGAGCAGCGTCAGGATCCGCTTCATTCCCTAGAACCCCCTTTCCCCGGCTCCCCCGGGAACGGAATCAGGATACGCCCGCTCCAGGTGGAAATAAAGGGGGCGTTCCGCCTATAATTGATGCTTCCGACACCTCGAGTCGTCCCGACACCCTGATACGCCGCCGGGAAGGGAGTTATTCATGATCATCGTCATGAACGCGGGCGCGCCGGCAAAGGAGCTCCGCGCCGTGATCGCGAAGATCAAGGCGCTCGGCTACACGCCGCACACGATCCACGGCAAGACGCGAAACGTCGTCGGCGCGATCGGCGACGAGCGCGGGAAGTTCGTCCTCCAGTCCCTCGAGTCGCTCCCCGGGGTCGAGCGGGTCGTCCCCATCCTCAAGCCGTACAAGCTGGCGAGCCGGGAGGTCCAGCAGGAGCGCA
>JBLMWX010000108.1:0-6303 GCA_050257455.1 Gemmatimonadota bacterium
GTAACATCGCCATCCAGCGCCGAAAAACCGGCGAGGCCGGCGGCGACGGCCCGGTACCGGGAGAACCGCGCCGTCCCTTCCTGGACCGAGGCCCCCAAGAGCGCCCCCCGGACGACGCCCCCCATGACGTCCGCGCGGCTCTCCCGGAACCGGAGCCCGTACAGGCCGGGGTCCGCGACCTCCGGCGAGACGAGGTCGACGCGGCTCCTCAGGAAGTTCGCCCCCGACGCCGTGCCGCGGGACCGGAACTGCTCGAGGACCACGTCGGAATCCCGGCACCGCAGGGCGCTCTGCGATTCCTCGACCGACAGTCGGGCCAGGCGCACCTCCGACTCCTGGAACTGGACGCCGCGCACGCAGCGCGAGATCCGCACGTCCGCGCCGCCGAGCCGGCTGAAATGGGCGTGCAGGCCACGGTACGCCCCCTCGATCGCGACGTGTTCGAGGACGTTCTCCCCGCTGTCGCTCGCCATGAAGTTGATCGAATCCCACAAGCCCCGCCCGGAGCCGTCGAGCGGACGGAACAGGATCGGCTTCTCCGCGGTGCCTCGCGCCGACAGGTTCCCCTGGAGGAACATCCCGTTCTCCCCGATGCCGTCGCCGTCAGTGTCGCGGAACGTGAAGAAGATCCGGGCGCCGGGGGAAACGGTGAGGGTCACGCCGGGCGCCACCCGGATCACGCCGTCGACGATGACGTCGCCTCCCAGGGTCCGGTCCCTGTCGATGAACGTGTCCCCGAGCCGCAGCGCCCCGGCAGCGGGCAATACCCCGGACGGCGGCGATTTCCCGGCCGTCGAATCACCGTCCCCGTCCGCCCAGGACATCACGTCCGTCTCCTCGCTCCCGCTGGGCCGGAACGAGCGGGGCAGCGCGCCGGCTCCCGCGAACCGGACGGCGCCGATCCCGTTCTTCGCGAGCGCCACCTCCCCGTCCCCCGCCCAGGGTGGAAGGGGCGCAGGGAATAAAGCCACGCCCACGCGGCAGTCCGAGACGCGCACGGGACCGCTGGCGGTCACCCGGCCGCCGTCGAGAACCGAGATCCCGACCTCGGCGCCCGTGACGGCAACGTCCGAGAGGACCGCGTCACCCCCCGCGACGACGATGCCCCCCGACCGATCGGAAAACCGGAACTGCGCCCGGGACGCACGCAGCGTCCCGCGCACCACGACCTCCGTCCCGCCGAAGAGGAACTCCGGGTCCACCTTCGACGACTCGCTCCTGTCGAACGACAGGACCGTCCCCGGGGCGATCACAAGCGTCGCACCGGCTGGAACGAACAGGTCCCCGGTCACGCGTACCTGTCCCGAGAGGCGGACTTCGCCCGAGATCCGGCCGCCGACGGCGGTTTCCGCCGGGGCGGCAGGGGCGGACGACGCCGGCGCCGATACGGCCGCGAGGAAGACCGCAGCGAGGATGAGCGATATGGAAGCCCGCCTGCGATTCAGGGCGCGCCCCTAAGGCTTCAACCGGGTCAGGCTGACCCCGGCTGCTTGTCTGAGGACATCGAAATGCCTGTCCAATGTCAGGATTTCCGCCCCGTGCGCCGCGGCCGCCACCGCGAGGAGACAGTCGGACAACCCGACTGCCTCGCCTTTCCGGCGAAGCGAATACGAAAGCTCTCCCGCCTCTTTCCAGAGGCGCGGCGTTTCCGGGAGGAACTCGAACACGTGGAGAAAGTTCTTGAGGACGTCCAGTTCCTTTTCGGATTTCGCCCCCTGGAGCAGCTCGCCGATCACGAGGCCGGCGCAGCAGACCCGGTCGTCGTCGATCAGCTGGAGGACGGTGCCGTAGTACGGCTCCTTTTTCCTGAAGAACCCGATCCACGCCGAGGTGTCGACAAGCACCTTAGCCAAGTCTCTCGTCCCCGTGGCGCAGATCGTCCGCCGTCCGGATGAATTCCATCTGGCCGGCCATGGCCTTGATCCTCGCCATCTTCCTCAGCTTGATCTCGTCCCTGATCGCCGTCATGACCGCCTCCGTCTTGCTCCTGGCCTTGACCTCGGCGACGAGCTCGTCCAGGAGATCGGCAGGCAATGTTATGGTTGTTCTTGCCATTAATATCCTCCATGATAATTTTGCATTAATTATATAAGTTATTCTATGGCATAAGTCAATGGCGACTATTCGGGCGCCGCCCCGCCCCGTTTCCCGTCGAACGCCAGGACCGCGGGCGCGAATCGCCCTTCCTCGACGCGAACGGGGATCGGCCCGATCCGCTCCTCTTCCGCGCCGCCGGGAACCCCCGGGACCGACCTCCTGAGATACGCGAGATACTCACCCGGGCCGGGAAGAGCGGCTTCGAACTCGCCGGAGGAGCTGACGACCGAGGATCGCGCCGCCGGCCTGCCGATCGTCTCGGGACTGCGGTAGAAAAAGACGATATACCCTGCCGCGGGCCTGCCGGCTCGCGTCGCCGTGCCGCCGACGCGGGCCGCGCCGTCCGGGACCTCGGTACCGGGACCCGCGCCCGTCCTCTCATCGTCCGTCCCCAGCCACCCCCGCTTCTCGAACAGGGGGATCTCCACCGTCACGGTCGTCCCCGTGGGCAGCTCCACGGGAGAGTACGGGTAGACCCCGAAGAGCCCGCCCTCGTCCACCATGCCGAGCGCGGCCCCCGTTGCCCGCTTCTTGGCGGCGAGAAGGTATTTCCCCGGGGGGAGGAACAGGGCCGCGGCTCCGGCCTCGTTCGTGACCGCCGACGCCTCCCCGGGGCCGCGGAAGTCGGGGGTGCCGGGGCGCTGCGCCTGGACGGTGACGCCGGCCGCCGGTGAGCCGTCGACGGTCGTCCTGACGGCGATGGAGGAGCGGCCCGCGGCCGTCGCGACCGCCCTCGGCGGCGCGAGCACCGACGGGAGACCGATCTCCGCCGTCTCGCCAAGCGCCGCGGTGACCGGGTTCTTTCCCGGAAACGCGAACAGGCTCCCGGCGGACGATTCGGCCCGGCCGACGACGAAGTACCGGCCCGGCGGAACGGAAAGCGCGAACTGTCCGTCGGCACCCGTCGTCGCCCGCGCAACGTCGGCATCGGTCCACAGCCCCGCGGCGACGGACGTAAAGGCGCGGACCTGCGCGCCTTCCACCGGCGTCATGTGGCTGACGAAGACCCCCCGGATCTGCGCCCCGGCGACGGGAGGACGGGCCAGGACCGGGGAGAGCCGCACCGCCCCCACCCCCGGGAGGTTGCGCCCGTCGAAGACCTTTCGACGCGCCTCGTCCTCGCGCGGCGTCCCCCACCAGTTGCCGGATGCGTCGATGTCGTCGGCGTGGAGGTCGCCCAGCCGCAGGTCGAATCCACGGTTCCCGTAGATCGCGTTCCCCCGGATGACCGATGCCGAATCCTTCGAATGGAGGAAGATGCCGTCGCCGTTCCCGTAGACGAGGTTCCCGCGGATCTCGTTGCGGCACTCCCGGAAGTTGATCCCGCGGACTTCGTTGCGCGTGAAGACCGAATCGACGATCGTTACGCGCGACTGGCCCAGCCGCACCCCCTCCTCGTTGTCGCGGAAGATGCAGCGGAGGACGGAGATCTCGGAGAAGTGGGCGTGGAACGCGTACCGCGCCCCCTCGAAGACGCAGTTGTCGAACCGGCTTCCCGCGCTGAAGGAGAACAGGATCTTGTCCCAGGTTCCCGGCGCGGGGGACGCCCCCGGCGGCCCGTTGGGCGGAGTCCCCGCGGCGGTGAAGACGATCGGCCCGTCTTGCGTGCCCTCGGCGACGATGCGTCCTTCCACACGGATGCCGGAGCCGGCGAATCCTTCGTGCTCGTCGGCGGCCGCGCGCAGGCCCGGAGCGAACGCGACGCGCGTCCCGGGAAGGATCGTCAGCGTCGCCCCCTTGCGGACGTGGACGACGCCGTCGACGCGGACGTCGCCGCTCCAGGTCGCGTCGCGCGCCATTTCGGTCGCCGCGAGGCCGCGCGGGCCCGCCTGCCCGGCGCCCCGCTCTTCCGGGGGGACGTGGGCGCACGAAGCGGCCAGCGCGACGGCCGCCAGAAGCGCGAGGGATCCGAAGCTCCGCAGGCTCACGATTTGACCACTCGAATGCCCGAAGGGGACGCGACCCCGATCCCCGCCTCGAGCGCCTTGCGGATGTGGGGCACGGCCGAGGGCGAGAGGCCAAAGATCGCCTCCGCGGCCGTCACGTCCGCCGCGACCACGTCGGACGAGGCGAGGACCGCCCCGAACGCCTTCACGTCGGCGAGGTTGCCCCCCGACGGCCCGTTGCGCAGGAGGACCCGGGTGGCGTCGATCACCGTCAGGTGCGTCGGCAGGCGCCGGTGGACATCCGCGAGGCACTCGGACAGCCGGAAGTGGACCTGTCCCCGGTTGCCCCCCATCACCCCCATCATGTTCTTGAGACCGAGTGTCGCAACGGCCAGGGTGTGGTGCTTGGCGACGGGGACATTGACGATCTTGTCGGCTTCGAGCGCGTCCCGGTGCAGGTCCCACTCCTTGAGCACCCAGGCGCCCGGGATCGCCGTGCGGACGAACTTGCGGTCCTCGGCGTGGTAAATCCGGAACGCGTCGGACGCCCCGTGTTTCTTCCCGAACGCCTCGATCGCCGCCTGGATCCCGCTGTTGGCGTAGCAGCGCCGCGGCTCGTTGCAGGGGCGGTCGAACACGCGGACCTCCTTCGCCCCCGCGGCGAGACACAACTCCCCGACCGCCACGACGACGTCCGGATCCGTGTCGGCGGCCTGGGCGGGCGTGCGGTCCCAGCCGATGTTCGGCTTGAGGAGAACCACGTCGCCCCGGGAGACGAACGCCTCGATCCCGCCGAGCGCGGCGATCGCTTTCCGGACGTTCTCCGGCCCGCTCCCCCCCGTTGAAATCGCGACCGTCGCGGTCTTCCCGGCGTCCGACGCGCGCGCAGACCCCGGAAGCAGGCCGGACAGCAGCCCGGCGCCGCCCGCGGCCGCAAGGCCCGCGGCTCCACCCATCGTCCTCAGGAACTCCCGCCGGCTCCATCCCGCTCCGCGCTCGCGCGGCACGGAACAGTCCTCCGACCCGTGCTCCGCGGGACGTCGCGATCCGCAAACACCGTCACTCCGCTTGCACCGGCTCATCGCGACGCCTCCCGGCCTTCGTCCGCGCCGCAGACCGGCGGCGGCTCCGCGAGCGCCGGCGCGAGCCGGACCCGGCCCGGCGTCTTCTTCTCCCGGTAATCCTTTACGAGCGACACTTGGCCTCCTGCGGCAGGCGTCCAGTAGTTTTCCGAAACGTCGAGATCCCCGACCGCCCAGTCGCCCACCTTGAGGTTCCACTCGCGGTTCCCGAGCCGGTTGCCCCGGAACCGGCCGCCTCCCCGCCCCTCGCGGTAGAACAGGCCGACTCCGTTCCCCTCGATGACCGAGTCCACGACGGTCGGGCCGCCGTCCCAGAACCGGAGGGCGACGCCGTTGTCCCGGAACGTGCAGCGCGAAAACGACGCCCCGGTCCCCTTCAGCCGCGCCCCGCCCCCGTTGCCGCGGAAGGCCGCATGCTCGACCCTGACGTGTCCGTCGTGGACGTGGAGGCCCCACAGGGCGCCCGAGAACTCCGCGTGCCGGATCACGCCTTCGGCGTCCTTGAGGAATATCTCCTTCCACGGACTCCCGGGTGCGAGGGCGGCAAACCGGACCGGCCGCCCCTTCTCGCCCTCCACGAACAGGCGGCCGAAGATCTGGACATAGCCGTCCCGGCAACCGTCGCCGTCCAGGTCCTCCCCGGACAGCAGAACGCGCGTGCCCGGCCGGATACGCAACGTCGCGCCCTTTTCGACGGTCACGGGCCCCGACACGGTCACTTCGCCCTCCCACACCGTATCGCCCGCGATCACCGTTCCCGATCCCGCCCGTGCGGGCCCCGCGGCCAGCGCGACGCCCGCGGCCGCCAGCAGCGCAAGCGTCGCGCTCCCGGCGGGCGGCCGTTCCGCCCGCGCCGGTCCCGCGCTGTCCGCCCCGCTTCCGCCCCGCCGGCGCTCCGCCCCGCCCTCGCCCCGCTTCGGCGGGAACCCGTGCTCCCGGCCGCCCGGCGCGTCGCGGGACTCCGCGCTCCCCATATCACCGTGCTCCGACGCGAACGCGACGGATCCCGCCCCCGCCGCACGCGGCCCCGCTTCCGCCCCGCTCCCGCCCCGCCCCGGCGGGACTCCGCGCTCTCGGCTCCCCGGCGCTTCGCGGGACTGCGCGCATCCAGCGGCCTCACGCTCCGCGGGACTCCGCGCATCCAATGGCCTCTCGCTCCGGGCGCGCGGCATGAGAAGGTGCAGGACGAGCGAGATCCCGAAGAGGATCCCGCCGCCCCAGAAGAGCGGCTCCCCGGG
>JBLMWX010000109.1:0-19084 GCA_050257455.1 Gemmatimonadota bacterium
TTCCGGAAGGCGCGGGAATGCGACCCGGTGTCCGCGTACGGCGGCGTCATCGGCTTCAACCGGCCGGTGAACGAGGAGACGGCGAAGGAGGTCGCGGCGACCTTCTTCGAAGCGATCATCGCGCCGGCGTACGACAAGGCGGCCCGCAAGGTCCTCGCGGCCAAGGCGAATCTCCGGGTGCTCGAGACGGGCGGCGAGTTCCATTGGGGCCGCGAGGGCGGATACGAGATGAAGAAGGTGAGCGGGGGCCTCCTCCTCCAGGGCCGGGACCGGCACGTCCTGGACCCGTCCGCCCTCAAGGTCGTCACGAAGCGCGCTCCCACGGCCGAGGAGCTCGAGGCGCTCCTGTTCGCCTGGAAGGTGTGCAAGCACGTGAAATCCAACGCGATCGTGTACTCCCTCAAGGACCGCACGGTCGGCGTCGGGGCGGGGCAGATGAGCCGCGTGGACTCGGCGAAGATCGCGGTCATGAAGGCGCAGCTTCCGACGAAGGGGACGGTCATCGCCTCCGACGCCTTCTTCCCCTTCCGCGACGGCCTCGATGCCGCCGCGGCGGCCGGGGCGACCGCGGCCATCCAGCCCGGGGGGTCGGTGCGCGACGCCGAGGTCATCGCCGCGGCCGACGAGCACGGGATGGCGATGGTCTTCACGGGGGTCCGGCACTTCCGCCATTAAATTCACCGGCGGCGTCGCCGCGGAAGAGGAGGGAATCCGTGGGGTTGAAGGTCCTTGTCGTCGGCGGCGGGGGACGGGAGCACGCTCTCGCCTGGAAGATCGCGCAGAGCCCCCTCGTCTCGAAGGTCTACGCGGCCCCGGGGAACCCGGGGATCGCCCGCCACGCCGAGTGCGTTCCGGTGTCGGCGGACGACGTGCCGAAGCTCGTCGAGCTGGCCGCCTCGAAGCGGATCGACCTGACCGTGGTGGGGCCCGAGGCCCCGCTGGTGGCGGGCATCGCCGACGGGCTCGCGAAGCGCGGGCTTCTCGTCTGCGGGCCAAGCAAGGCCGCCGCGCAGCTCGAGGGCTCCAAGGTCTTCACGAAGAACATCCTCGCGAAATACGGGATCCCCACCGCCGCGTTCCGCGTGTTCGACAGCTACGACGAGGCGGAGCAGCACGTGCTGACGCGCCGGCTCCCCCTCGTCGTCAAGGCGGACGGCCTGGCGGCGGGCAAGGGGGTGGCCGTCGCCGGGACGTACGAGGAGGCCGTCGCCTTCCTGCGGGACGTGATGGAGAAGCGCATCTTCGGGGACGCGGGAGCCCGGGTCGTCGTCGAGGATTGCCTCGTCGGCGAGGAAGCGTCGTACATCGTGTTCACCGACGGGGAGAAGATCGTGCCGCTTCCCACGTCCCAGGACCACAAGAGGATCGGGGACGGGGACACGGGCCCGAACACGGGGGGGATGGGCGCGTACTCGCCGGCGCCCGTGGTGACGCCGGAGGTCGAGCGGCGGGTGCTCGCGGAGATCTTCGAGCCGCTTCTCGCGGGGATGCGCGCGGAGGGGATGCCGTTCCGGGGCATCCTTTACGGCGGCCTCATGATCGACCGCGGGGAGCCCAAGGTCCTCGAGTTCAACGTCCGGTTCGGCGACCCCGAGGCGCAGCCCCTGTTCGTGCGCCTCTCGAGCGACCTCGTTCCGCTGCTCGTGCAGTGCGCCGAGGGGAAGCTGACGGACGCGGAGATGGAGATCGACCCGCGCCCGTCCGTCTGCATCGTCATGGCCTCGGGCGGGTACCCCGGCTCATACGCGAAGGGGTTCCCGATCGCGGGAATCGAGGAGGCGGAAAGGGACGGCCTCGTGCAGGTGTTCCAGGCCGGCACGGCCGTCTCGGACGGGCGCCTCGTGAACAGCGGCGGGCGCGTGCTGGGCGTCACGGCCATGGACGAGGACATCCGGAAGGCGATCGCGCGGGGATACCGGGCGGTCGACAAGATCCAGTGGGAGGGCGCGTACTACCGGACCGACATCGGGAGGAAGGCCCTCCAGAGAAGCGGGGCGTGAACGCGATGGCCGGCAAGGTCCTGGTCCTCATGGGAAGCAAGAACGACGCCGAGGTGATGGGCGAGACCGCCCGCGTCCTCTCGGAGCTCGGGGTCCCCTGCACGATGACCGTGGCGTCCGCCCACCGGTCGCCGGCGCGCACGCAGAAGCTCGCGCGGGACGCGGCGAAGGACGGCTACTCGGTCATCGTGGCGGGCGCGGGGGCGGCCGCCCACCTCGCGGGGACCGTCGCCGCCGAGACGGTGCTTCCCGTCATCGGCGTCCCCCTCGCGGGCTCCCCGCTCTTCGGCCTCGACGCGCTCCTTTCCACGGTCCAGATGCCCGGAGGCGTGCCGGTGGCCACGATGGCCGTCGGCAAGGCGGGCGCGCACAACGCCGCCGTCCTCGCGGCGCAGATCCTCGCCCTGTCCGATCCCCGGCTCGCCGAAAAGCTCAAGGCCCGCCGGCGCGAGATGGCGGACGCCGTGGCGGCCGCGGCCGAAAAGGTCCGATGATCGTCCTGTCCCCCGAGTGCTTCCCCTGTTTCCTGCGCCAGGCGGATCTCGCCGCCCGGGCGCACGGCGCCGACGCGGCCCGGCGGAAGATCCTTGCCGGCCGCATCTCCGGGATGCTCGCCGACCAGGGTCCCGGGGAAGTCCCGGCCCGCATCGCGACGCGGCTGCACGCGATCGCGCGGGAGGTCCTCGGCACGGGGGACCCGTTCCTGCGGGTCAAGCGGCGGGAGCTGGACCGCTTCGAACGGACGGCGCGCCGGGCGCAGGAGCTGGTCGACGCGTCCGCCGACCCGCTGTCGGCGGCCGTCCGCCTCTCCGTCTTCGGGAACATCATGGATTCCGGGATCGTCGAGCGTGCGTCGATGGAGAGCGCGGCGGCGCGGCTGCCGGAGGAGAACGGTGGCTGGGAGATGCCGGCCGCCCTGCGGGAGCGGATCGACCGCGCGGAACGGGTCGGCGTCCTGCTCGACAACGCCGGCGAGGTCGCCTTCGACGTTCCCCTCCTGTTGCGCCTCGCCCGGGCGGGGAAGTCCCTCTGGATCGGGGTGAAGGGCGGGCCGGTGATCGACGACCTGACCGAGGCGGAGGCGCGCGGGATCGGGCTCGGCGTCTACGGGGAGATCGTGTCCAACGGAAACCAGGGGGTCGGGACCGACCTCGACCTCTGCACCGAGGGGTTCCGGTCCCGGATCGCGTCGTCCGACCTCGTCCTGTCGAAGGGGCAGGCCAACTTCGAGACCCTCGTCGGACGGGTGCGGCACGCGTTCTTCCTCCTGCGCTGCAAGTGCCCTGTTGTCTCGCGGGCCCTCGGACGGGAGGAGGGCGAGATGATTGTCCTGGACGGGGAGGCGGCCGCGTGACGCGGCTGGTCCGCTTCGACAGCGGAAGCGTCTCGTTCTTCCCGCCCGGCGTGACCGAATCGCTCCTCGCGGGCGGGATGGCGATCTTCCCGACGGACACGTTGTACGGGCTCGGCGTGGATCCGCGCTCGCCGGCGGGCCTCGCCCGCCTGGTCGCGGCAAAGGGGCGGGAGGGCGGCAAGCCGATCCCGCTGCTCCTTTCCGAGCCGGCGTGCGCGGAGTCCTACGCGGCCGACGTCGGCGGCGCGGCGGCGCGCCTGATGGAACGGTTCTGGCCGGGCGCCCTGACCATCGTTCTCCCGTCGCTCCCGTCGGTCCCGCCGGCCGTCACCGGGGGGGGCGGGACGGTCGGGCTGCGGGTTCCGGCGCACCCGCTGCCGCGGGCGATCGCCCGGTCGCTCGGCGGGGCCGTGACGGGAACCTCGGCCAACCGGGCGGGGAACCCGGGGATCTGGCGCGAGCCGGAGGAGATCGTCAGGGAATTCACCGGGGAGGTGGATTGGGTCCTGTGGGACGGCCCCTCGCCCGGTGGGGCCGCCGGCGGGCCGCCCGCGGCGTCCACCGTCGTGCGCGTCGCGGAGGGCCGCGCCGTCCTTCTCCGGGAAGGCGCGATCCCGTTCAGGACGGTCGTCGAATATCTCTCGAGGGGGTAGCTCCATGGCCATCGTCTCGCCGTTCCGCGGAATCCATTACGACGTGTCGCGCGTTGGAGAGCTATCGAAGGTCATCGCGCCGCCCTACGACGTGATCTCCCCCGAGGAGAAGGAGGCGCTCCACCGGCGCCACCCCCGCAACATCGTCTGGATCGACTTCGGGATGGACAAGGAGGGCGACGGCCCGTCGGAGAACAAGTACTCCCGCGGGGCCGGCCTCTACAACCAGTGGCTCGCCGAGGGGGTCCTCGTCCGCGACAAGGCCCCGTCCCTCTACTATTACGAGCAGGAGTTCGCCGTCGCGGGCCGGGGGACGTTCGTCCGCAAGGGATTCCTCGGCGCGTTGCGGCTCTCGGCGTTCGGGGAGGGGATGGTCTACCCCCACGAGAGGACCCTGTCCCGGCCCAAGGCGGACCGCCTCGCGCTCATGCGGACCACCGAGGCCAACATGAGCCCGATCTTCGGCCTGTATTCCGACCCCTCCGACGGGGTGGCCAAGGCGCTCCGCAAGGGAATCGGGAAGCAGCCGGACTTTTCCGCCGTCGACGACCTCGGGGTCAAGCATCGGGTCTTCCGGGTCGACGACCCCGCGGCGCTGTCCGCGTCCGTGAAGAAGTTCGCCGACAAGAAGGTCTTCATCGCGGACGGGCATCACCGGTACGAGACCGCGCTGGCGTTCCGGGACGAGATGCGGGCGAAGCACGGCACGCGCGACGACGCGGCGTACGAGCACGTCCTCATGTTCCTGTGCAACATGGACGACGAGGGGATCGTGATCCTTCCCACCCACCGCGGGGTCCACTCCCTGGCGAATTTCTCCGAGGAGGGTCTCGCCGGGAAGATCAGGCCGCTGCTCCCGATGGAGACGCGGGAGGGCTCCCCGGACGACGCGATGAGGGCGGTCGCGGCGGCGGGGCAGAAGGGCAAGGCGATCGCGTGGAGCGCCGGCGCGAACCGGTTCCACCTCCTCACGTTCCCCGACGTCGCGCGCTTCGCCGCGGAGCGCCTCTCGAAGTTCCCCCCCGAGCTCCGGACCCTCGACGTCGTCCTCCTCCACGGCTTCCTCCTGGAGCAGCTGCTCGGGATATCGCCCGAGGAGGTCACGGCGGGGAAGTTCGTCAAGTATTACAAGGAGCCCGCGAAGGCAGCGGCCGACCTGGCGTCCGGCGCCATCCAGGCCGGGTTCTTCCTCAACCCGGTCACGGTCGGGGAGTTCCGCGACGTCTCGCTCTCGGGGAACGTCCTGCCGCAGAAGTCCACGTTCTTCTACCCGAAGATCCTGACGGGCCTGCTGATCCTCCCCGTCCGGGGAGATGACCGGGTCCCGGCGTAGGGCGGGGTCCCCGCGGGGCGAGCCGGAGCACGGCGCAGGCGGGGAGCCCGACCGGCTCGCGTTCGCTTCGCTCGTCGTCCGGCAGCCGCGGCGCGGGTACCGCTTCGCGATCGACTCGGTCCTTCTGGCCGACTTCGCCGCTCCCCTGTGCGGGACGTCGGTCCTGGACCTGGGGACCGGTTCCGGGGTCATCCTCCTCCTGCTCGCGCGGCTCTGCCCGGGGCTGTCGCGCGGCGTGGGCGTCGAGCTCCAGCCGGAGCTGTTCGAGCTTGCCCGCGCGAACATCGAGGAGAACGGCCTGTCCGGCCGGCTCTCCGCGGTGCAGGGCGACCTCCGGGAACGCATCCCCGGAGCGGCTCCCGGCTCCTTCGACCTCGTCGTCTCGAACCCGCCGTACCGGCCCGTCGGCGAGGGGCGGAGGAACCCCGACGTCGGGAGGGAGATCGCCCGGCACGAGGTGGCGTGCACGATGGGCGATGTCTTCGGCGCCGCGGCCCGCTTCCTCGCGCCGCGCGGCCGGGTCGCGCTCCTCGGGCTGCCCCGCCGCCTCCCCGCGCTGCTCGAACGCGCCGGCGCCTCGGGGCTCTTCGCGGAGAGGCTCCGGTTCGTTCACCCCGTGCCGGGCCGTCCGGCCAACCTCGTCCTGTTCTCCGGGAGCCGGCGCGGGGGGGGCGGCCCCGAGGTCCTTCCGCCTTTATGCGTCTACGAGGCGCCGGGGCGCTATTCGCCGGAGGCGCTGGCCATCTTCCGCGGCCTGCTCCGGAGGTGACGCGGCGCGCTTACTGAATGGCGATTCATTCATTCATTGACATCGCCCCCGGATCGCAGTACAAGGAAATCTGGACGACGTCACGCGGGGAGGTGGGACCATGGCGGTTGCGGATGCGATCCCGAAGGGCGGCGAATACCTGATCTCCGAGGCGTCCGCGAACGACGTCTTCACGCCGGAGGAGTTCACCGACGAGCAGAGGCAGCTCGGCGAGACGGCCCGGCAGTTCATGGCGAACGAGGTCCTCCCCAACGTCGAGAAGCTCGAGGACCACGACTTCGCGCTGATGGTCCGGCTCCTCAAGCGGGCGGGCGAACTGGGGCTTCTCATGATCGAGGCGCCCGAGGAGTACGGGGGACTCGCGCTCGACAAGGCGACGAGCATGATCGCGTCGGAGGCCGTCGCCCTCTACGGCGGCTTCGCGACGGCGTTCAGCGCGCACACGGGCATCGGGACCCTGCCGCTCGTCTATTACGGGACCCCGGCCCAGAAGGAGAAGTACCTCGGGAAGATCATCACCGGGGAATGGATCGCCGCCTACTGCCTGACGGAGCCCAACTCCGGCAGCGACGCGCTCGGCGCGAAGGCGACCGCCGTCCTCTCCGCCGACGGGACGCACTACGTCCTCAACGGGACGAAGCAGTTCATCACCAACGGCGGGTTCGCCGACCTCTACACGGTCTTCGCGAAGGTGGACCGCGAGCACTTCACCGCCTTCCTCGTGGAGCGGACGTTTCCCGGCGTGTCGCCCGGGCCCGAGGAGAAGAAGCTCGGGATCAGGGGATCGTCGACGACCCCGCTCATCCTCGAGGACGCGAAGGTCCCCGTGGAGAACGTCCTCGGCGAGATCGGCAAGGGGCACAAGATCGCCTTCAACATCCTCAACCTGGGCCGGCTCAAGCTCGGGGCCAACGTCGTCGGCGGGGCGAAGGCCGCCCTCGTCGAGGGGGTGAAGTACGCCAACGTGCGCAGGCAGTTCGGCGTTCCCATCGGGACGTTCGGCGCGATCCGGGAGAAGATCGCCGATTCCGTCGCCCGGATCTTCGCCGCGGAGTCGCTCGTGTACCGCCTCTCGGGGATGATCGACGCCCGTCTCGCGACCGTCGACGGGGCGCGCCCGGATTACTACGAGGCGTGCCAGCGGGGGATCGAGGAATACGCGATGGAGTGCGCCGTCGCCAAGGTGTTCTGCAGCGAGACGCTCGACCGCGTGGTGGACGAGGTCGTCCAGATCCACGGCGGGTACGGGTTCATCCAGGAGTACGTCGCGGAGCGCGCGTACCGGGATTCGCGGATCAACCGGATCTTCGAGGGGACCAACGAGATCAACCGGATCCTCATCCCCGGCGTCCTGCTCAAGCGGGCGATGAAGGGCGACATCCCGCTGCTGCCCGAGGTGATGAAGGCGGTCGAGGCGATGAAGTCGCCCGCGGCCGGTGCGGCGGACCCCGGCGACCCGTTCGCCGCGGAGGCGACGCTCCTGCGGAATCTGAAGACCGTCTTCCTCGTCGTGGCCGGGTCGGCGGTCCAGAAGCATGCCGACAGGATCCGGGACGAGCAGGAGATCCTCATGGCGGTCGCCGACATCGCGATCGGCATCTTCGCGATCGAGAGCGCGGTCCTCCGGGCCCGCAAGATCGGCGGGACGCTGAGCGAGGCGCGGCGGGCCCTCGTCGCGGCGGCGGTCAGGACGTTCACGTTCAACGCGTCGGAAGGCGTGGCGACGGCGGCGCGCAAGGCGGCCTTCCTCGTCGAGGACGGGAAGCGGCTTTCCCGGCTCCTCGAGGGGATCGGGCGCCTCGCGGCCTACGACGCCTCGGGGCTGCTCCAGGCCAAGAGGCTCCTGGCGAGCGCCTCGCTCGAGTCGGAGAAGTACATCTTCTGAAACGTTCAGGAACGTCCCGCGGCCTTCCGGGAAAGGGATGCGAGAAGCCGCCGCATCTCGGGGTCCGCGAGCGAGTCGATCCCTTCGGGGCCGGGTCCCGGCGTCGCGCCGGCCGGCTGCGGAGGCGCTTCTCCGCGCGCCGCCGCCGGGCGTTCGTCCTCCGGCACGGGGCCGACGACGACGCGGACCTCGCGCACCTTTCCGGGCCCCAGCACGGCGTCGATCCGCCCGAGGACCGTGCTCCGGGAAAGCGACAGCTCCTGGGCCCAGGCCGGGGAGACGGCGCAGATCGTCAGGATCCCGGCCTTGAGCCTCGCGGGGCATGTCCTGGTCGCGAGGAGGGGGCCGACGACCTCTTCCCAGGACGTCGCGAGGCGCGCCTGCGCCGCGACCGTGGCGAGCCCCAGCGCGTCGAGGAGCCTGCCGACCGTCCTGTCGACCTTCTCGATGGTCATCAGGCGCTCTTTCCCCGGGCTTGCCGGATCCGGCCGCCCGCGAGCTGTCCCCCGACGGCGCACACGATGAACAGCGGGATGGCCCAGGGCGTCAGGTGGCTGCTGATCCGCAGGAACGCGACGAGCGGGATTGAGAGGTGGACGTAGAGGAACCACGCGAGGGAATATTTCCGTGTTCCCTCCCGCAGGTAGCCGAGCGGAATGTTCGCCGCCAGGGCGACGGCGCCGATCAGCGCCATGATGACCAGCTGTTCCCGGGAGAGAATATCGCGACCGTCCGGCTCGAATTCATTCAATTATAATGGACAACCGTGTCACTGGCCACCCACTTCTCGGAGGACGCGACATGGGAGCTTCGAACCCGGGAGAGATCATCCTGATCTTCCGGGGAACGCACCAGGTCCTGTCGGCGGAGAAGCACCTCAGGAAGGCGGGGGTGCCGATGCGCCTCATCCCGGTCCCCCGGCGCCTGACGTCCGACTGCGGGCTCGCGGTCCGCATCGCCCCTTCGGCGAGAGACCGGGCCCGCGAGGTCCTGTCCGCGGCGGGATATCTGCCCGACTCGGTACACATATTGCGTCAGGAAGGGGAGTACGACCGGGTGCCGTTTTAGCCGCCCCGAAGCGGACGGAAGGAGAATGCGATCTTGACAGGAAAACATTTTCCAAATAAAATGCGCACTTATATCGTATCCGGCGGAGGGGGTTTGGGCAGGTTCGCGGAAGCGGTTCTCATCGGCTGTGTGACGATAATTGTCGGAATTGTGGCGTGTTCCGCCCAAAGTTTTGGCGCCGAGGCGAGCGCCGCCCAGACCGCCCCGCTCGACAAGGCCCTCGCGGCCGAAACGGGCACGCTTCCCCCCTCCGCGACGGCGCCCGTCGCACCGGCCCCCGCCGCGAACGCTCCCGTGATTTCACTCCCGGCTTCCGAGAAGGAGCAGGACCTCGTCCTCGCGCCCGGGGACCTCGATTCCCGCGTCTCCGAGGCCAGGGAGGCGGAAGCCGAGGACGGCATCGCGGGCGACCCGTTCTTCGCCGACGCGGTGGAAGAGATCGGCAAGGGCGAGAACGGTCTCTACGCGGGGCTCACGGCCCGGATCGACAAGAACGTCGCCTATTTCCAGGGACGCGGCCGGGAGAGGTTCGAGGTGTGGCTCTCCCGGTCCGGGAAATATTCCGGCATGATGCGGGAGATCCTCGAGAAGTACGGCCTCCCCGGCGACCTCATCTATCTCGCCCTGATCGAGAGCGGCTTCTCGCCGAAGGCGTACTCGCGGGCGCGGGCGTCGGGACCCTGGCAGTTCATCCGGGGGACCGCGCGCCGCTACGGGCTCAGGGTCGACTGGTGGATCGACGAGCGGCGGGATTACGAAAAGTCGACGCATGCCGCGGCGTCGTACCTCCGGGATCTCTACGGCATGTTCGATTCGTGGCCGCTCGCCGCCGCCGCGTACAATGCCGGGGAAGGGAAGATCCAGCGGGCGGTGGCCCGGTACAAGACGGAGGACTTCGCCGAGCTCATCCGGTACCGGTACCTCAAGCACGAGACGAAGGATTACGTGCCCAAGATGCTCGCGGCCCTGAGCATCGCGAAGGAGCCGGAGAAATACGGGTTCGACAACGTCATGTACGAGGAGCCGATCGCGTTCGACAGGGTGATCGTCCCCGGCGCGACCGACCTGGCCGCGATGGAAGGGATCCTCGAGCTTCCCGAGGAGACGCTCAGGGAGTACAACCCGGAGATCCGCCGTTTCTGCACGCCCCCCACGCAGGCCGAATACGAGATCCGCATTCCCAAGGGGTTCGCCCCGATCGCCGCGGACCGGATGGACCAGATCCGCTCCGAGGCGAAGGTGACGTTCCTGCTCCACACCGTCAAGAAGGGCGAGACGCTGGCCTCGATCGCGGAGAAATGCGGGACGCCCGAGCCGGTCCTGCGGGAGATGAACGGGCTCAAGCGCCGCGGCGTGAAGCGGAACGCGCGGCTCGTCGTCCCGGTCACGGGCTTGACGGACGAGGAGGCGATCCCGGGCAAGGAGGTCTCTCCCGCCCAGCTCACCATGGCGCACATGCGCGTCGAGGAAGGGATCCGCCGCGGGCGCGGCAGGGCCAAGGGGCGCACGGTCCGGGTCTACAGGGGAGACACGCTCACGCGGATCGCCGCCGACGTCGGGGTGTCGGTCGGCGCGCTCGCCCGGGCGAACGGGATGTCGGTGAACGCCATTCTCAAGGCGGGAACCCGCCTGCGGGTTCCGCGCGCCGTCGCGCCGCGCCCCGTCAGGACGCCGCGGCAGTCCGCCTCGGGAGGCGACGGAGCGAAGCCCTCGCGGTCCCTCGCGATGAAGGAGTCGGCCCGGTGACGGTCGCGGAGTCGTAACCTGCCCAGGCCCCGTCCCCTCGTCTATCTCGACAACGCCGCCACGTCGCTCCCCAAGCCGCCACGCATGGCCGAGGCCGTGGCGTCGGCGATCCGCCGCGCCGGCAATCCCGGCCGTTCGGGCCACGTTCTCTCGATCCGGTCCGCCCGCGACCTCTTCGACGCGCGCGAGCGCCTGGCCGCCCTTTTCGACGCGCGCGACAGCTCCCGGTTCGTCTTCGCGGAGAATGCCACCACGGCGCTGAACCAGGCGATCAAGGGGATCCTGCGCCCCGGCGACCACGCCGTGACGACGTCGGTGGAACACAACTCGGTGATGCGGCCGCTGCGGCGCATGGAAGGGGAGGGCGTCGCCGTGACGGTCGTGCCGGCGGACCGCGAGGGCGTCGTCGACGCCGGCGCGGTGGCCGCGGCGATCCGGCCGTCGACCCGCCTCGTCGCGGTCGTGCACGCGTCGAACGTCACGGGGGCGATCCAGCCCGTGGCGCGCATCGTGCGCGAGGCCAGGGCGCGCGGCGCCTTCACCCTCCTGGACGCGGCCCAGACGGCGGGGGCGGTTCCGATCTCGCTGTCCGAGCTGCCCGTGGACCTCCTCGCGGCGTCCGGCCACAAGGGGCTTCTCGGGCCCCAGGGAACCGGCTTCCTCTACGTCAGGGAGGGAGTCCCGCTCGTCCCCCTCGTCGAGGGGGGGACGGGGAGCCGGTCCGAGGACGACCGCCAGCCCGATTTCTATCCCGACGCTCTCGAATCCGGGACCCAGAACAGCGTGGGGGCGGCCGGGCTCGCCGTCTCCCTCGCCTGGATCCTGCGCAAGGGCGTGGATTCGATCCGGCGGAGGGAGATGGACCTCGTGGCCCGGATGGTCGCGGGACTGGAACGGATCCGGGGCGTGGCGCTCTATGGTCCGCGCGACCCGGCATGCCGCATCGCGGTCGTCTCGTTCCGCGTGGCGGGGCTCGACCCCGCGGAGGTCGCGCGCCGGCTGGAAGCGGGCTGGGGGATCCTCGTCCGGGCCGGGCTCCACTGCTCCCCGGACACCCACCGCACGGTCGGGACCTTTCCGGAGGGGACGGTCCGCGTGAGCCCCGGTCCCTTCACGACGGGGAAGGAGATCGCGCTCTTCCTGTCGGCGGTGCGGGCGATCAGCGCTCCGCCGCGCCGGCAAGGCCTGCGCGGGCGATGATCGAGCTCGTGGATCGGCCGGGCAGGAACCGGATGGTCTTCACGACGCCCCCGCGGGCCCGGACGAAGTCGGCGCCCGCGATCGTCCGGCCCTTCCAGTCGCCTCCCTTGACGAGCACGTGAGGGGCCACGGCCTCGACGAGCGCCGACGGCGTATCCTCGTTGAAGACGACCACGTACGAGACGCAGGCGAGCGACGCCAGCAGGTAGGCCCGGTCGCCCGCCTTCTGGAGGGGCCGTCCCTCCCCTTTGAGACGCCGGACCGACGCGTCGCCGTTGAGCCCCACGACGAGGACGTCGCCCATGGCGGACGCGCGGCGCAGGTACCGGGCGTGCCCCGCGTGCAGGATGTCGAAGCACCCGTTGGTGAAGACGATCCGCTTCCCGGCGCGGCGCAGCCGGGAGAAGAGCGCGGCGGCGTCCCGCCTCGCGATCACTTTCCTCGCCGGGTCCTCCGGTAGGCACGCTCGTTCCGGTCGTCGGCGCACGGGATCCTCCTTCTGAATTCCGCGACCATCGAAGGGTCGATCTCGGCGAGGGCGATCCCTTCGCCCTCGCCGGCGTCCGCGATCCGCTCCCCGAGCGGAGAGACGATCGCGGAGCCGCCCACGTAGTGGAAGTCGCCTGAGCGGCCGGTCGCGTTCGCCGCCGCGACGAACAGCTGGTTCTCGACGGCCCGGGCGACCGTGAGAAGCTCCCAGTGGGCCCGGCGGATCGAGGGCCACTGGGCCGAGACGCAGAACAGCACGGCCCCGTCGAGGAAATATTTCCGCGAGAGCTCCGGGAAGCGCAGGTCGTAGCAGATCAGGGGCCCGACGGCGCCGACGGCGGTGCGGGCGATCTCCGCCGTCGTTCCCCGCCGGAAGTGAAGGTTCTCCCCGGAGGGCGAGAACAGGTGGGCCTTCCGGTAGGCGCCCGCCACCGCCCCGCTCGCGTCGATCACGTACAGCGTATTGCAGACGGATTTCCCGACGCCCTCGGGAAGCGAGCCGGCGATCACCATCGCCCGGTCGGCCGCGAATCGCCGGAGCTCCTCGAGGATCTCCGGCGTGGAGCCGCAAAGCGCGGGAAGACCCTCGTAATGGAACCCCGTGCTCCACATCTCGGGGAGCACGCTCAGGGCCGCCCCCCGGTCGGCCGCCTCCCGGAGGAGCCGGAGCGCCCGGGTGACGTTCACGTCCACGGCGCCCATATCGACGACGAACTGCAGGACGGCGGCCCGGTACGTCCGGTTCATCCGTTCTCCGATGCGGGGGAGTTCAAAGGACGGCGCGCGCGACCGTCACGACCACTATAGTCCCGGTCCCGGCCGTTTTCAAGGCGCCGGCGCAGGCGGCGACGGTGGCTCCCGACGTGTAGACGTCGTCCAGGAGAAGAACGGCGGCGGGGACGGCCGCGCCCGGCGCCGCCCGGAATCCGCCGCGCACGTTCCTCGCGCGCGCGGCGAGGGGGAGCCCCGCCTGCGGGCGGGGCTCCCGGACCCGTTGAAGGACGCGGGGGAGGAAGGGCCACCCGGTCCGGCGTGCGAGGGCGCTGCCGACCAGGCCGGGGAGGTTGAAGCCCCGGCGGAAATATTTCCACGGCCGGATCGGGACGGGGACGACAGCCGGCCGGAACCCGTCCGGAAACAGGTCGGCCCACCGGCCGCAGACGGCTTCGTGCAGGCGGCGGGCGACCGCGTCGGCCGGAAGCCGCCTCCCGCCGTACTTGGCCGCGCGGATCGCGTCCCGGACGCTTCCCTCGTATGCGAAGAGGGACCGCGCCGCCTCGAAGGGTAGGGGACGCGCGGCGCACGCCGCGCACCCCCCCGCGCGCGGGGGGAGGTTCCCGAGGAATGCGCCGCAGCGGGGACAGGCGGGGCCGTCGCGGGAGAGCCAGCCGGCGACGGCCCGCGCGGACAGATCGACGGGGGGGGAGGGGAGAAACGCGGCCAGGGCGCCGAACCCGTCCAGGGCGCGCGCGAAAAGTCCCCGGAACCGCAGGGCGATATCGCGGACGCCGCTCCCGGATCCGGGCCGGTCGGGATCCTCGTGCGGCGGGGGCTCAGCGGACCGATGCGGCGATCGCGTGCTCCCGCTGTCCGTGATCGATGACGTAACCGTTCCAGACGCCGCAGGCGGGGCACCGGGCCGTCCACTTGATCGTGGGCTTGCCGCACCCCGAGCAGCGGAAGGGGATGAGGTAGCGCCGCTTGTATCCGTAGGCGCGCTGGTAATGCTGGCAGGCCGACTCGTAACGCCCCCTCCGCCGGAGCGCTTCCGCGAGGAGGATATGGACCGATTCACGCTCCGCGTCGAGCGACTCGGCCTTCAACAACTGTTCCACCGCCTCGTCGTTCATCTCGAGGCGCAGGAGGAATTTCCCCATGAAGAGGTTGACGTCGTAGTCCGACGGGAACTCCCGGACCAGGCCGGCGTAAACGCCGATCATCGCCTGCGGCCGCTCCGTCTCCACGCCCAGGTCCTCGAGCTTGATCAGGAACACGGGGTTGCGCGTGGCCCGGTATCCCTGGTGGAGCATCTCGGTCGCCTCTTCGATCTTTCCCCGGGCGCGCTCGTGGTCGGCGAGCGCGACGTAGGACGGCGCGAACCGGGGCTGCTCCTTGACGAGGTCCCTCAGGCGCCGCTCGGCGTCGTCCGTCTTCCCGTCCGCCATCCGCCGGACCGCTTTCTCGTACCGGAGGGCCGTGAAGAGGGACTGGTCCTCCGCCGTCGCCGACTTCCCCTTGAAACGGACGATCTTCTTCTGCTCCGCGTAGGCGGCCACCATCTCTCCCCGGGCGATCAGGATGTCGCGGATTCCCTCCCATGCGCGGAGGTTCTCTCCCTCGGAGTCCTGGATCGTCCGGAGCACGGAGAGCGCGTTGTCGTGGTCGTTCATCCCGCGGTAGAGCGCCGCCAGCCGCAGGTAGACGGACACGTCCGAGGGATCGATCTGCTTGAGGCGGGTCAGCGCCTTCACGGCCTCGAGGTGGTTCCCGCGTTCCGTCTCGACGGCGGCGAGCAGGTCGAGCGCCTCCTTGTCGTCGGCGTTGACCGACAGGCTCCGCGTGAGTTCCTGCGCCGCCTCGTCGAGGATGCCCCGCTGGAACAGCCCGGACGCCTTCGCGATCCGGGCGCGCGCCGCCTCGCGCCGCTGCTTCTCCCGGCGTTCCTTCCAGGTCCTGGAGGCCTCCGTCACGTCCTTGACGAGCGTTCCGAGGATGACCATCGCCGCCCCGAGGGAGAACGACAGGATCGCGAGTTCCGCGACGGTGACCTCGACCTGGCGGGAGTCCAGGTAGAAGAACTGGATGTGCTGCCCGTTGAGGAGCGAGATGTGCAGGAAGCCGACCAGGATCACGACGAACAGAAGGAACAGGAGACGGACCGCCATGTGCGGGTGCCCTCCGGGTTTCTATCGCTCCTCGGGGATCGGGATCTCCGGCGCGGATCCCCACAGCCGGTCGAACTTGTAAAATTCCCGGACGCTGTCCAGGAAGACGTGCACCACGAAGTCGCCGTAGTCGAGAAGGACCCAGCGCCCCTCGCGGATCCCCTCGATCCCGAGCGGCCGCACCCCGCTGGTCTTGAGGGTCTCCTCGATGTGGAGGGCGACGGCGCTGACCTGCCGATCGGACGTCCCGGAGCAAAGGAGAAAATAATCCGTGAAGGTGGCGGTTTCCCGCACGTCCAGGGCCCGCACGTCCGCCGCCTTCTTGTCCTGCGCCAGGCGGGCGCACCGGACGACCAGATCCCGCGTCTCTATGGCCGTTCGTCCTCCCCGGGGCCCCGGTAGAGCCCGTGCTCCGCGATGTACGATTCCACCTCCCGCGGCACGAGGCCGCGAATGCACCTCCCGCCGCGCACTTTCTCCCTGACGGCGCTGGAGGAGATGTCCAGGACCGGAAGCGACGGGCAGAAGAGCCTGCGCCCCGCGGGGAGGCGGTAGGTTTCCCCCGCCCAACTATAGCAATGCGGCTCCTCTTTTTCAAGGCGCAAGCCCGGCGGCGCCGCGGGGACGCGCGGCGCGCCCGGGCGCGGAAGGAGCGCGAAATCGCACGCGGCGAGAAGCTCCCCGTGGCGGTGCCAGGTGGCGATCTCCGCGAACGAGTCCGCCCCGAGCGCGAAGACCCACTCCACGCCCGGCTCGGCGGTCCGGAACGCCGTCACCGTGTCGAGCGAGTAGGACGGGCCCTCGCGGCGGATCTCGGCGTCCGAGACCTCGACGCCGGCGAGCCCCGACACGGCCGCGGCGGCCATCGCGAGGCGGTGACGCGCCTCCGAAAGTGGCCGCCCGGGCTTGTGGGGCGGGTGCCGCGCCACGAGGAGCACGACCCGGGTCAGGTCGAGCCGCTCCGCGAGTTCGATCGCCATCCGGAGATGCCCGTTGTGGAACGGGTCGAAGGTTCCCCCGAACAGCGCGGCCGCTCTGCGTCCCGGGGCCCCCACGTCAGGTCCTGGTCTGCCCGTCCCCGAAGGCGATGAACTTCGTCGTCGTGAGCTCGGAGAGGCCCATGGGCCCGAACGCGTGGATCTTCGTCGTGCTGATCCCGATCTCCGCGCCCAGCCCCAGCTGGTAGCCGTCGTTGAACCGGGTCGACGCGTTGACGAGGACGAGGGACGAGTCCACCTCGCGCACGAACCGCATGGCGCGGGCATGGTCCCGCGTGAGGATCGCCTCGGTGTGGAGCGACCCGTAGCGCCGGATGTGGTCCATGGCCGCGTCCATCGACGGGACCACGCGGACGGCGAGGACGAGGTCGAGGTATTCGGCTCCCCAATCCTCGTCCCGGGCGGGCTTGGCGAACGGGACGAGCGCGCACGTCCGGGGACAGCCGCGGATCTCCACGCCGTGCTCCGCGAGCGCCGCCGCCGCGGCCGGGAGGAAGCCGGGAGCCGCCGCCTCGTGGACGAGGAGCGTCTCCATGGCGTTGCAGACGCCGGGCCGCTGGACCTTGGCGTTGAGGCAGACGGGGATCGCCTGGCCGACGTCGGCGCCCTCGTCCACGTAGATGTGGCAGACCCCCTTGTAGTGCTTGATGACGGGGATGCGGGACTTCTCGGCGACGCTGCGGATCAGTCCCTCTCCCCCCCGCGGGATGATGAGGTCGATGTGCTCTTCCGCCTTGAGCATCTCGTCGATCGCCGACCGGTCCGTCCGGGCGATGAACGAGACGGCGTCCGCGGGGAGGCCGGCGGCGGAAAGCGCCTCGCGCAGGACCTCCGCGATCGCAGCGTTGGAATGGATCGCCTCGGAGCCGCCCCGCAGCACGACCGCGTTCCCCGACTTCACGCACAGGGCGGCGGCGTCGGCGGTCACGTTGGGACGCGACTCGTAGATGATCCCGATGACGCCAAGCGGGATGCGCATCCTCCCGACCCACAGCCCGTTGGGGCGCCGCGCCATCTTCTCGACCTCGCCCACGGGGTCGGGCAGCGCCGCCACCTCCTCGATCCCGGCGGCCATCTGCGCGATCCGCGCGTCGGTGATCTCGAGCCGGTCGAGCATGGCCGCGGAGAGGCCCTTCGCCTTTCCGGCGGCCGTGTCCTTCCGGTTCCGGTCCTTCAGGTGGTCCGCCCGGGACAGGAGCCCCTTCGCCATCGCCGCGAGCGCGGCGTTCTTGGCCGCCGTGCCCGCCCGCCCCATCTCCGCCGCCGCGGCCTTGGCCGCCCGGCAGACGTTCTCCACTGCCGTCTTCGTGGTCATGCCCCACCTTTCAGGGGGACACTCCTGATCTTGGAAGGTCGTTCGTTGCCCTCAAGTATCATGTTGAGGAGTGTCCCCCGCCAGCATCGATGATCTCACGTTGGAGGAGTGCCCCCCGCCGCGCAAGATCGCCAGGTCGTCCCGGTGCACGACCTCCGGCGGGACGTCCTCGCCGAGGATCGCCCGGATCTCGGCGCTCTTCTTCCCTTTCCCGCGCTCCACCTGCTCGTGGGACCAGGCGGCGATGCCGCGGGCGAAGACCCGCCCCCTGCGGTCGCCGATGGACACGGCGTCGCCGCGCCCGAACGTGCCCGTCACGCCGACGATCCCGGCGGGAAGGAGGCTCTTCCCCCTCTCGACGAGGACCTTCCGCGCCCCGTCGTCGACGACGATCGTCCCATGGGGGTGCCGCGCGTACGCGATCCACAACTTCCGGCTCCGCTCCTTCCCGGGGCCCGCCGGCAGGACGATGGTCCCGACCTCCCTTCCCGCGAGCACGTCCGCGATCGTGCGCCGCGACAGGCCCGAGGCGATGACGACGGGGGTCCCCCACTCGCTGACGAGACGGGCCGCGGCGAGCTTGGAGGCCATCCCTCCCGTGCCCACGGACCGGTGGCTCCGGCCGCCTGCCGCCCGGAGGATGTCGTCGTCGACGCGGGCGACCACGGGAATCAGCCGGGCTTCCGGGAAGCGGTGCGGATCCTTCGTGTAGAGCCCGTCGCTGTCCGTCAGGAGGAGGAGCAGGTCGGCCCCGACGAGCTGGGTGACGAGGGACGCGAGGTGATCGTTGTCCCCGAGGCGGATCTCCTCGGTCGCCACGGTGTCGTTCTCGTTGACGATCGGGACGATCCCGCGCGACAGGAGGGCCTCGATGGTGTTCCGGGCATTGACGTACCGCTCCCGGCTCTCGAAATCCTCGTGCGTGAGCAGGAGCTGTCCGACCTTGCGCCCGCGCTTCTCGAAGGCGCGCTCGTAGGCGCGCATGAGCGTCGTCTGGCCGACGGCCGCCGCCGCCTGCTTCAGGGCCACGGTCCTCGGCCTCTCGGCCATCCCGAGCTTCCGGCGTCCCGCCGCGATGGCGCCGGAGGTCACGACCACGACCTCGACGCCCCTGGCTTCCCGAAGCCCCGCCACCTGGGCCGCCAATCCCCGGATCGTCGCCTCGCGCAGACCCAGGGACGGGTCGGTCACCGTGCCGCTGCCGAGCTTGATCACGACCCGCCGGATCTTCCCCGAAAGGAGGATCTCCCTGCGGATGCCCGCCTGTTCAGATGTCATGCGATGGACTTCTCCGGAGGGCCACCAGTCCGTCCAGGAGGGCGGTGATCCCCTCGCCGGTGACCGCGGAAATATAATAGGCATCCTCTTCGGGGAAATTCAACAGGCGGC
>JBLMWX010000110.1:0-2628 GCA_050257455.1 Gemmatimonadota bacterium
CCTGCTTGATCGACAGGGGACCTGCCGAGGTGAACAGCATCCCGTTGCGCGCGTTCCGGGTCGGCAGGACGCAGTCGAACAGGTCCACCCCGCGCGAGACCGCGAAGAGGATGTCCCCCGGAGTCCCGACGCCCATCAGGTACCGCGGCCGGTCCGCGGGCAGCAAAGGCGCCGTCGCCGCCACCGCTTCCCGCTGGAGCTCCGTCCCCTCCCCGACGCTCACCCCCCCGATCGCGTAGCCCGGAAAGCCGAGGGCGCCGATCTCCTCGGCGCTGCGGCGGCGCAGGTCGGGGAACATCCCGCCCTGGACGATGCCGAACATTCCCCCCTCGGCGCGCCGGGAGGCGGCCAGGCAGCGCCGCGCCCAGGCGGTCGTCCGGCGAACGGCCTCTTCCGCCTCCGGCCGCGCGCACGGGTAGGCCACGCACTCGTCGAGAACCATCCGGATGTCGGACCCGAGGGCTTCCTGGATCGCGACGGCCAGCTCGGGGGACAGGAAGTGGAGCGATCCGTCGACGTGGGACCGGAACGAGACCCCGTCGTCGGACACCTTTCTCAGGGAGCTCATGGAGAAGACCTGGTACCCGCCGCTGTCGGTGAGGAGGGAACGGTCCCATCCCATGAACGCGTGCAGCCCCCCGAGCCGCCGGATCCGCTCGTGCCCGGGCCGCAGGTACAGGTGGTAGGTGTTCGCCAGGAGGCAGCCGTAATCCATCCCGCGCAGCTGGCCGGGCCAGATCCCCTTGACCGAGGCGGCCGTCCCCACCGGCATGAATGCCGGCGTCCGGAATTCGCCGTGCTCCGTCGTCACGACCCCGGTCCGCGCGTCCGTGCCCGGGTCGCGCGCCTCGATTCGAAAGCCGACCGCCATCGCGTCTCCACGCCGCCGCGCCCGCCCGCCCGGGAGGAGCGCCGCCGGCCCGCTAATGGACGAACATCGCGTCTCCGTAGCTGAAGAACCGGTATCCGTCGGCCACGGCGCGCGCATACGCCTCCCGGATGAGATCGACGCCGCCGAAGGCCATGACGAGGGCGAGGAGGCTCGACCGGGGGAGGTGGAAGTTGGTGAGGAGAGCGTCCACGGCGCGGAACCGGTGGCCCGGCACGATGAACAGCCGCGTCGTCCCCTCCCCCGGCGCGACGGCTCCCGACGCGTCCGCGCAAGTCTCCAGCGTGCGGACGCTCGTCGTCCCGACCGCGACGACCCGCCCGCCCCTGCTTTTCGCCGCCATGCACGCCGCCGCCGTCTCGGGCCCGAGCCGGTACGGCTCCGGGTGGATGGCATGAGCCTCCACGTCGTCCGTCCGGATCGGCGAGAAGGTCCCGTACCCCACCGACAGCGTGACGCCGGCGATCGCGGTCCCGGCGCGGCCGATCTCGTCGAGCATCTCGCCGTCGAAGTGAAGCCCCGCCGTGGGGGCCGCCACCGAACCCGGGTCGGCCGCGTACACGGTCTGGTACCGCTCCGCGTCCGCCGCGGCTTCCGGGGAACCGGGCCGGCGGCGGATGTACGGCGGCAGCGGCATCTCTCCCGCGCGCTCCAGCGCCTCCGTCACCGTGCCGGGCGCCGACAGGCGTACCGCCCAGCGGCCGGCGCCGAGGGGACGCGACAGCGCGACCCGGAGGCCCGCGCCGACGGAGAGCGTCATCTCCGGCCGGAGCCGTCTCGAGGGGCGGGCGAGCGCTTCCCAGGGCTCGCCCGGCGCGTCGTCCGCCGGGAGCGGCGCCAGGAGAAGGATTTCCACGGCCGCGCCCGTCTCCTTACGGCCCCGCAGCCGCCCCCGGATCACCTTCGTGTCGTTCACGACGAGCAGGTCGGACGGCCGCAGGAGCCCCGGGAAGTCCGCAAACGACAGGTGCACGATCTCGCCCGTGGCCCGGCAGACGGCCATGAGGCGCGCGTCCCGCCGCCTCGGCGCGGGAACCTGGGCGACGAGGCGCTCCGGGAGCGCGTAGTCGAGGAGCGAGACCTTCAGCGATCCCCCCCGGCGACCCGCGTGCCGGGATAATACCGTGCGAGAATCTCCCGGAACCCCTTCCCCCGCTTCGCCATCCCGTTCGCCCCCCACTGGCACATGCCGACGCCGTGCCCGTAGCCCTCGCCCGAGAACGTCCACCCGCCGGCGGCGGGAACGATCCTCATCTTGAGGCTCCTGATCCTCCCGTACCCCGCCGCCCGGCGGAACGACGCGGCCGCCGTCTCGCGGGAGACGCCCGCGGACGCCAGCCGGATCCGGCTTGCCCGCCCCGTCCGCGTCGTGCCCACGATTGCGACGGACAGGTCGTCGCCGGCCCTGACCCCCAGTGCCAGCGCGATCTTCCTCCCCTCCGCCCGGCCCATCCGGTACTCCCATCGGCGGGCCGGACTGTCCCGGCAGTCGTCGCACGCGACGGCCCGGAGGTACGGGACGTCCCGTCCCCACGCGTCCGCCGCGTTTTCGGTGCTCCCGCCGCACGTGGAATGATAGACGGCCTGCGCCAGGGAGCCCCCGTAGAACAGCGCCATGCCGCGCGTCGCCTCCGCGGCCGCCCGGAACGGGCCGCCGCTGCCGTCCATTCCCTCGAAGACCTGGTCGTCGACCCCGCCCACGACGTCGAACGCCCGGTCGCGCGGCTTCGCCATCGCCG
>JBLMWX010000111.1:0-8403 GCA_050257455.1 Gemmatimonadota bacterium
CCCGGCGACATCGAGATCGTCGCCGCCTTCGACATCGACCGCAGGAAGGTCGGCCGTCCCTTGAGGGAAGCGATCTTCGCCGCCCCAAACTGCACCGTGACCTTCGTTCCCGGCATGCCCGGCGGCGGGCCGGTCGTGCACATGGCCCCGGTCCTCGACGGCGTGGCCGCGCACATGCGCGAATATCCGGAAGACCGGACGTTCGTCCCCTCCGACGAGGCGCCCTGCGACGTGGAGGCGGTCCTGCGCGACTCGGGGGCGGAGATCCTCGTGAACTACCTGCCCGTGGGATCGGAGGAGGCGACGCGGTTCTACGCGGAGATATGCCTCTCGTCGGGGGTGAGCCTCGTCAACTGCATCCCGGCGTTCATCGCCTCGGACCCGGCGTGGGCCGGGCGGTTCCGCGCCCGGGGGATCCCCCTGGTCGGGGACGACATCAAGTCCCAGCTCGGCGCCACCATCGTCCACCGGGCGCTGGCGCGCCTCTTTTCCGAGCGGGGGATCCGCGTGCGCCGGACGTACCAGCTGAACACCGGGGGAAACACGGACTTCCTGAACATGCTGAACCGGAAGCGGCTCCAGTCGAAGAAGATCTCGAAGACCGAGGCCGTGACGTCGGTCCTGACCCACCCGGTCGCCGACGGCGACATCCACATCGGGCCGTCCGACTACGTCCCCTGGCAGAAGGACAACAAGCTCTGCTTCCTGCGCGTGGAGGGGGAGGGATTCGGGGGGCTTCCGATCGAGCTCGAACTCCGGCTGTCGGTGACCGACTCGCCGAACAGCGCCGGCGTCGGGATCGACGCGATCCGCTTCTGCCGCCTCGGGCGGGACATGGGGCTCTCCGGCCCGCTCCTGGCCCCCTCGGCCTACTTCATGAAGCACCCGGGCGTCCAGCTCACCGACGACGAGGCCCGCCGCGAGCTCGAGGAGTTTCTCGCCGACTACCGCGCGTGGAAAGCGTCGCCAGGAGCCGCGCCCAGGACGCCGTACACCTCTCCCACGTGAAAGGCCCGGCGGCGCGCGCCGCCTCCCGGGCGAGGCGCGCCCGCAGCGCCGCGTCCCGCGCCAGTGCGCGCATCGCGTCCGCGAGAGCCCGTCCCTGCCGCGGGTCGTAGGCGAGCCCGCCGCCTTCCCGGCGCACCGTGTCGGCCCAGAACCCCCGGGCGGGGACGATGACGGGGACGCCCGCCGCCATCGCCTCCAGCTGCACGAGGCCGAACGACTCGTAGAGCGACGGGCACACGACGGCATCCGCCGCCGCGTAGAGGGACGGCATGCGGTCGTGCGCGACCGGCCCGGCGAAGACGACCCCTTCGGGGACCGCTCCCGGCGGCCGCCCCTGTCCGGCCACGAGGAGGATCTCTCCGCGACGTCCCGCGCCCCGCGCGGCGCGAAACGCCTCGAGGGCCTCGGCGACGTTCTTCCCGGGGTCGGGCCGGGCGACGAGGAGGAACACGAACGCCCGGCGCGGGAGGCGGAGGAGCCACCGCACCTCCCCGCGCCGCGGGTGACGCCGGAAGGCGTCGTCGACGCCGGGGGGGATGACCGCGCCCTTCCCCGACAGTTGCGGAAAGACGTTCCGGGTGGCCGCCAGGTCGCGGCGCGAGAAGCACACCACGCGGTCGGCTTCCCGCGCCAGGGTCTTCTCCGCGGCCGCGCGGGCAGGCAGGAGCCGGTCCGGCCGCGTCCCCCGCGGCCGCGCCTTCAGCGCCTCCACGGTATGGTAGGCGAAGACGACGGGCGGCCGGGGCGGCGGGAAGAGGCTCAGGACGGCCAGCCCCGACATCCAGTAGTGCGCCGACACGACGTCCCACGCGTCCGGACCGGACGCCGCCAGACTCCGGGCCGCAGCGACGAACCGGGGAAGCGCGGCGAGCGCTCCCTCCCGCGACGGCGGCGACTGCCAGCCGCACGGCACGTGGAGGATGCGGACGCCCGGCCAGGGAGCCGTCGTCTCGACGGCCCTCCCCGTTCCGCGCGTCACCACGTCCGTCCGGATGCCGTGGCGCGCGAGCCCCGGCAAAAGTCCCCGCAGGAAGACGTTCATCCCCCCGGCGAGCCCCGCGCCCGGCTCCTCGAGGGGACAGGTGTGGTACGAGACGAGGAGGTGCCTCACGGCAGCCTGACCGTGGCCCGGTAGACGATCCGGTCCCGCCCGCCGAGGTCGTACTTGTACCGCTCCCGTCCGCGCATGAAGTCGTACTCCCGCATTCCCAGCCGGATCGCGTCCTCGATGCAGCGCGCGAGCAGGATCAGGCCCGGGCTCGCCTCGCGCCTCTCCGTGTCGAAGCCCGAGTTGTAAAGAAGGAGGGCGCCGCGCCACGACAGCTGCAGCGCCGCGGCCACGTCCTCCGCTCCCGCCGAGAGGAACGCCAGCCGGAGCCATCCCGCGCCGAGGAACTCCTCCGCCACCTCCCGAAAGAACGCCGCCATCCCGTCGTCCATGAAGTCCCTCTTCTCGGGGTGGCTCCGGCGGTGCAGGGAGACGAACGCGGGAAAGTCGCGCGCGAGCTCCTCCCGCGTCCCCACGACGCGGTACGACATCCCGGGCAGCGCTTCGCCTGCGCGCCGCTCCTTCCGCCTCAGCTCGTGCCGGTCCTTCTTCCCGAGCGACGCGACGTACGATTCGTAGGAGTCCGGAAGCGGGACGAACGGCGACCGGTCCGTCTCCTCGACGGAGAGGGCGTACCCGAGCGCGCGGCAGAGCGGCGGAAGCACGGCGAGGGTCGGGGCTCCCGCGACGACGTTCGGAAACGACATCGGCCCCTCGGCGACGAGCTCCCGCGACGATCGCAGGAAGGCGTCCCAGAACGCGCCTTCGTCCCCCTTGACGACCGCGGCGTCGAGGGAGTCGGCCACGTCCTCCCCTCCCATCATCTCCCACCCCGCGGAATCGGCGCGGCGGCACAGGAACACGAATCCCCGGGCGCGCCCGCCGCCTTCCCAGCGGCCGACGCGGACGCGGCGCCCCGCCGCGAACGCCCTCGCCCACGGGACGAGGAACTGGCGCGAAAGGAACGGGGAGGGCCGGTCCGAGGCGAACAGGACGGAATCCCACTCCGCGCGGGAGACGTCCTCGAGACGGTCTGTCCAGGTGAACGCCATGCGAACGGGGGAGCGCGCTACTTCCGGAGATCGTAGCCCACGGACTCCGCCAGCGCGTACATGTTCGCGTAGTCCTCGTGGGCCGTGATCACGAAGCGGTCGGCCCCCAGCGCGGCCAGCGCGGCCTTGCCCGCCGGCGCCCGGTCGCACGCGAGGAGCACCCGGACCAGGTCGCCCCTCCGCTTCGCGTCGATTCCCGGCTGGACCACCAGCGCGTTCTCGGGGAAGTCGGGGGACGTCTCGAGGATCCGCACGCGGCCCTTCAGGCCGGGCGTCGCGGCGAACATGCGGTTGAGAACGAGGTCCTTGACCGCTGCCGCGTCGACCTTTCCCGCGTCCAGCAGGCGCACGGCCTCCGCGTGCGACGAGACATTCTCGAGGCGCGAGAAATACCCGTCGGGGGACGACCCCGCGGCGGCGGCGAGGGCGCGCACGTACAGGTCGCCTGCCGACGTTCCGGGAACGCAGGCGAGGGAGCGGCCGCGCAGCTCCCGAACACCGCGGATGCCGCTGGCGGCCCGGACGACCACGAGCCCGCGGTACCGCGACACGCCCGCGGACTCGGGGCGGACGAGCGGCGTCACGCCGAAGCGCGCGTGGAGGCGCCCGTACACGAGGCTCCCCACGAACGCCGCGTCGATCCTGCCCTCCGCAAACTCGCGGACGACCTGGCCGTACGTCTCCATGTGCTTGAGGTACGTCTTGATGCCCATCTCCTCGGCGATCACCCGGCAGATCCCGGCGTAGCGCTTCCTCTGCTCGGCGGGGCCGAGCTCCGGGACGACACCGATGGTCAGCAGGCCCGCCAGCTCCGCCCGGCGCGACGGCGCGAAGGCCCCGTCGGTCGCGCGGCAGTGGCAGGAGGACAGGGACATGTTCCCCGACGACGGCACGAGCCCCGCCGAGGCCATCTTGTGCATGCCCTCGGAAGAGACGGCGTACCGTGCGAACCCGGTCACCGCGTCCGGCGCGTCCTCGCGAAAGAGGATCCCCAGCTCCAGCCGGGCCGGGTACCTGGCGCGCGAGACGTTCGCCCCGAGCGGCGGCATCCCGTCGACGGCCACGGCGTCGACCGGGAAATGATCGACGATCGTCCGGGACATGGGGACGATCGCCAGGCAGTACGGGAGGGTCTTCAGCGCCTGGTAGGCGCTCTCGTTCGTCTCGAGGACGAAGGCGGCCTTCGTCGGCGGAAACGTCCCCCCGAAGAGGGCGTTCGCCACGGCGGCGCTCACCGAGGAGTGGGCGGGCCGGCAGATGACGCGGATGGGGCCGTCGGCTCCCCCCACCTGCCTCCAGTTCGCGATCTCTCCGGACAGGATCCGGCGGATCTGCGCCGACGTGAGCGCCCGGACCTTCGCGTCGCGCGACGCGACGAAGACGACGCCGTCGTCCGCGAGCGGGACGTAGCTGAGCCCCAGCGAGCGCTCGTCCCGGGCGAGCCGCCGGCTGACGACGCCCATGTGGACCGCTCCCGTCCCGACCAGGTCGACGACCTGCGCCGAGTGCGCCTGGGAGACCTCGAAGCGGACGCCGCTCCGGGCCGAGTAGTCCCCGGCGATCCTCAGGAACGCGCCGTGCGCCTCGTCGGAGCACGCCACCGTGACGACGGTCTTCCCGGCCCCGGCTTCCGGGACGGTCCCGGACTTGCCCTTCGGCCTGTCGCACGCCGCGGACAGCACGGCGAGGAGGCCGAGGCAGACGGCAGCGGCCCGGGACACCGGGCGGCGCATCAGCGCCCTCCCCGGTCCCCGACCCCGCCCGCCGCGGGCGGGGGGATGATGCCGGCGGAGACCAGCCGTGCCACGACCTCGTCGACCACGGCGTTGGCGGCCCCGTCGAGGGCATCGAGGACCCCGGTCTCCGTCACGAACAGCGCGTCGGAGGACCAGTAATCCGAGGCCACGGCGGTGCTCCACCCGGGGGGCGCCGCGCCCCCCTCGCCGTACACGGTCACGGCGACGTGCGCCGCGTCATCGATCTTGAACGTCCCCGTTCTCTTCGCGTCGACCCGGATCGCGTCGACGCGGCCCCAGATCCTCGCCGCGGCGTCCGGGGGGGCGGCCGCCTGGTCGGCGACGCGGATCACGGGCACGCCCTTCTCGAAGAGCACGACGGCAATGAGGTCGGGAATCGCCTTCCCCGGCGACCCCGACCAGGTGATGGGCCTCGCGCGATCGAAGTCCCTGCCGATCTCCCCCCCGGGCAGGCCCGCGTAGGCGAAATCGGCGACGGCCACGGCCCGGCCCGCGGCTCCGACGCCCGGACCGCGCGCCGCCGGGCGCTCCAGCCCGCCTTTCACCTGGAGCGGTCCGGACGTCGCGCAACCCGCCCCGAAAATCGTGACCATCGACACCAGCAGGCCCAGGAACACGGCGCGGATCGTTCGCCACATATCTCCCTCCAACGGAAGTTTTCCCGGTCCGAACACCTCGCGGAACGACCCCATTATGGCATGCATCCGGCGGTCCTTTCGTGTTGAAATCGGCCGTCCCGTTGCCTTATCGTAGGGAAATGCCCGCCTCCCGGGACATCGCGGACGCGATCCGGAAGGGATCGTGGATCCGCAGGATGTTCGAGGAAGGGGCCCTGCTGAAGGCGAAGCTGGGGCCCGACAACGTCTGCGACTTCTCCCTCGGCAATCCTTACGGGGACCCGCCGGCCGCGCTCGCCGCCGCCATCGGCCGCCTCGCCGCCGATCCTCCCCCGGACCTGCACCGGTACATGCCGAACGCCGGGTTCCCGGACGTCCGGCGGAGCGTGGCCGCGTCCCTCCGGCGCCTGACGGGGCTCCCCTTCGCGGAGGGGTGCGTCGTCATGACGGCGGGGGCGGCCGGGGCGCTCAACGTGGCGCTGCGGGCGCTTCTGTCCCCCGGGGACGAGGTCGTCGTCGTCGCGCCGTACTTCGTGGAATACCTCTTCTACATCGGGAACGCCGGCGGCGTGCCGGTCGTCGCGGAGTCCGACGAGATGTTCCAGCTCGACATCGGGTCGGTCCGGGCGGCCCTGTCGGACCGGACGAAGGCGATCATCGTCAACACGCCGAACAACCCGACCGGCGCCGTCTACCCGGCCGGGGCGCTCGCGGCGCTGGACGCGCTGCTCGCCGAGCGGGAGGAGCGCACGGGGTCGCCCGTCTACGTCCTCTCCGACGAGCCGTACCGGAAGATCGTCTATCCCGGGACGTCCTTCGCCCCGCCCGCGACCTACCTCCGGAACACGATCGTCGCCTACTCCCACTCCAAGGACCTCAACATCCCGGGCGAGCGCATCGGCTACCTCGCCGTCAGCCCGCGCGCCGCCGACGCCGGGGAGGTCGCCGACGCGTGCGTCTTCTGCAACCGCGTCCTCGGCTTCGTCAACGCGCCGTCGCTCATGCAGCGGGCGGTCTCGGGGATCCAGGACGTCCCGGCCGACATGGCGGTCTACCGGGAGAACCGGGACGTGCTGGTGGAAGCGCTCGCGCAGGCCGGCTTCTCCGTCGTCCCGCCCGGGGGGGCGTTCTACCTGTTCCCCCGCTCGCCGGTCCCCGACGAGATGGCGTTCGTCGCCGCGGCCCTTGAAGAGAACGTGCTCCTCGTGCCGGGCCGCGGGTTCGGCCGCGGCGGCCACTTCCGCCTCGCGTTCTGCGTCTCCCCCGAAACGGTCGCCCGTTCCCTCCCCGCGTTCCGCCGCCTCGGGGCACGGTTCTTCGGAAAGGCGGGGGCGCACCGTTGACGGTCCCGTTCCGCCGGAACGTGGCGCGCATGGGGGGCTACGTCCCCGGCGAGCAGCCGCAGGAAACCGGCTACATCAAGCTCAACACGAACGAGAACCCTTATCCGCCGTCGCCGCTCGTCCGGCGGGCGATCGTGTCCGGGGCCGGGGACGCCCTCCGCCTGTATCCGGACCCCGCCGCCATCCCGCTGCGGCGCCGGGCGGCGGCCGTGTACGGATTCGACATCTCGCAGGTGATCGCGGGAAACGGGTCCGACGACCTGCTCGCGATGATCGCCCGCGCCTTCATCGGGGAGGGCGACGCGCTCTGCTGCCCCACGCCGACCTACACCCTGTACGACACGCTCGTCCGCATCCAGGGGGGACGGGTATCGGGCGTCCCCTATCCCGAGGACTACGCGCTCCCGGCGGGCCTCGCCCGGCGCCGGGCGCCCGTGACCGTGGTGGCCAACCCCAACTCGCCGTCGGGGACGGCCGTCCCGGTGGCCGCCCTCGCGGACCTCGCCGACCGCGTGTCCGGCGTGCTCGTGATCGACGAGGCGTACGCCGACTTCGCCGGGGAGACGGCCCTGCCCCTGGCGCGCGCGAGGAGCAACGTCATCGTGCTGCGCACGTTCTCGAAGTCGTTCTCGCTGGCCGGGATGCGCATCGGCCTCGGCTTCGCGCATCCCCGGATCATCGCGGGGCTCTCCCGGGTGAAGGATTCGTACAACCTGAGCCGCCTGAGCATCGCGGCCGGGGAGGCGGCGCTCCGGGACATCGGATGGATGGAGAGGAACGTGGCGCGGATCCGGCGGACCCGGTCGGCGCTGGTCGCGGCTCTACCGGCGCTCGGTTTCCTTCCGTTTCCGTCGCAGAGCAACTTCGTGCTCGCGCGGCGCCCGGGGGGACGGTCCGCCCGGTCCGTCTACGAGCAGCTCAAGGCGAGGAAGATCCTCGTCCGGTTCTTCGACACGCCCCGCCTCCGGGACAGCATCCGCATCACCGTCGGGACGGACGCCGAGATCGCCGCGCTCCTCGGCGCCCTGCGGGAGATGCCGACGGCGGCTACAGGGCCACGGTCCAGTTCCCGCCGTCGCGGTTGCGCCACTCGGTGAAGACGGAGCCGTCCGGCCGGACCCGCATCGCCAGGTAGCAGTACTCGACCGCCGTCCCCGCGGGCCCGAAGACGTACGCTTCGAACGTCCGCGGCACGGGCAGGCCGGCGAGGGTCTCCATGCGGGCGGACACGTACCCCGCGCGGTCCTCCGCGAAGAAGTAGTCCGCCGACCGCCCCGGCGACGCGGAGAGATTCTTCACCTCCATCGCGGCCACGTTCGGCGCGGCCCAGGACGGCTCGCTCCACAGGAGCAGGGCGCAGGCGACGTCCCCGGCGTCGTCCTTCATCGTGATGCGCGCGTTGTTGATCTTGTCGGCGACAAGCCCGACGCCCCCGTCGGTGTAATGGTACAGGAAGTACGGCATCGGCCTGTTCTTGAGGACCGACAGCGCCTCGGGGATCTCGACCACCGCCGGCCGGCCGGCGCCGAACCGGATCGCCGCGCGGCAGAGCGCCTCGGACGGCTTCTTCCGCATCGC
>JBLMWX010000112.1:0-7226 GCA_050257455.1 Gemmatimonadota bacterium
TGGCGAAGATCCCGTACGCCTCCCGGTAGTTGACCGCCATCCAGTAGGAGTACACCTTCGCCGCGCCGTACGGCGAACGCGGGTAGAAGGGGGTCTTCTCGTTCTGGGGGGGCGGCGAGGCGCCGAACATCTCGGACGACGACGCCTGGTAGAAGCGCGCCTTGCCCCCCGCGCGCCGCAGCGATTCGAGGATGCGGGTCGTCCCGAGCCCCGTCACGTCGCCCGTGTACTCCGGGATGTCGAAGGAGACGCGCACGTGGCTCTGCGCCCCGAGGTGGTAGATCTCGTCGGGCTGGACGTTGTAGATGAGGTTGGTGAGCTGCCCCGAGTCGGCGAGGTCGCCGTAGTGGAGGAACATCTTCGCGCCGGGCACGTGCGGGTCCACGTAGACGTGGCTCAGCCGCCCCGTGTTGAAGGTCGACGCCCGCCGGATGAGGCCGTGGACCTCGTACCCCTTCGACAGGAGCAGCTCGGCCAGGTAGGAGCCGTCCTGGCCGGTGATGCCGGTGAGCAGCGCCTTGGGCATGGTTTGCATTTTACGCGCATGCGACATCATAATTCAACGATGGACCCGGTCTCGCTGCTCCGGGAGTACATCCGGATCGACACGTCCAACCCGCCCGGCGACTGCCGCGCCGCCGCGGAATTCCTGTGCCGCGTCCTCGTCGACAACGGGCTTGCCCCGGTCATGTACGGCGCCCGCCCCGAAAAGCCCAACGTCCTGTGCCACGTCGGCGGGACGGAGGAGCCGGGGCTGGTCCTCATCCACCACATGGACGTGGTTCCGGCCCGGGCCGAGGAATGGAGCGTCCCGCCGTTCGCCGCGGAGGTCCGGGACGGCTACATGTACGGCCGCGGGACCCTGGACACGAAGGCGCTCGGGATCGCCCACCTGTGCGCCGCGTGCGGCGCCGCCCGCTCGGGCCGGCTGCGCCGGAAGCTCTTCTTCGTCGCCAACGCGGACGAGGAGGTCGGGGGCGTCGAGGGGGCCGAACACTTCGTCAGGAACCTGCCGGTCCCGTTCGGACGCGCCTTCGGGCTGAACGAGGGCGGGGTCGGCGTCCGGGACATCTTCGGGAAGGGGAAGTTCTTCCTCGTCAACATGTGGGAGAAGGGGCCGCTGTGGCTGAAGCTCTCCGCCGCCGGCAGGGCGGGCCACGGCAGCCGCCCGTCGGACCGGGACGCGCCGGCGCGCCTCGCCCGGGCGATGGCGAGGATCGCCGCCCACCGCGACGCGCCGCGCCTGACCGGGCCGGTCCGGGAGATGATGCGCGTGCTGTTTTCCCAGGGGCGGATCGGCCTCGATCCCGACGCGCTCGCCGGCGGGCCGGGCGACGCGGAAGCCCTCGACGCCTTCGCCGCCGCCTACCCGGAGATCGACCCGCTCCTGCGGAACACCTTCGCGGTCACGACGCTCGCCGCCGGCTTCAAGCCGAACGTCATCCCGGCTTCCGCGGAAGGGACGGTCGACTGCCGCATGCTCCCCGGCGAGGAGCCGGACGGCGTGGCGGCGCGGACGGCCGCGCTGGTGCGGGACCTCGAGGTGAACGTCGAGATCCTCTTCGCCGAGAAGCCGAACGGCTCGCCCCGGGGCCCGCTCTTCGACGCCGTCGCCGACGCGGTCCGGACCGTCCACCCCGACGCCGCCGTCCTCCCGTACATGGCCACGGGCTTCACCGATTCCCGCTTCTTCCGCGCCGCCGGGGTCGACACGTACGGCCTCGCGCCGCTTCTTCTCCCGCGCGAGGAGTTCGGGCGCATCCACGGCGTCGACGAGCGGATCCCGCTCTCCGGCGTCCTGGAGATGGCGACGATCGTCGCCGCGCTCGTCGCGCGGTGGAACGCGGCGCCCTGACGCCGCGGGCTCAACCCCACGCGGCGCGGACCCGTCGATACAGCCCGTAGAGCCGGGCCGCCCCCCGCGCGGTGCAGATCCCGTAATAACGCAGGGCGGCCGCCCGGAGCGGGGCCGGGACGAGCCCGCGGTCGGCGCGCTCGAGGAACAGCGCCAGGGCGTGCTCGGACGCCGGAAGGTACCCCCGCCGCTTCAGGCGGACCGCGGCCTTGAGCAGGAACCGGGCGACCCGCGACGGGGACAGCGGCCCCGGGTCCGCCGCGATGGCGTCCAGGAACCGGACGAAGGTGCGGTTCCCCTCGTCCCGGCAGACGTCGCGGAGGACGTTCGTCCCCTGCCCCGGGTGGAGGCGCGACCCGATCAGGACTTCCGGAACGTGGACGAAGTCGTACCGCCCCGCCAGCCGGAACCACATGTCGTAGTCCTGGGAGATCCTGAGCGTCTCGTCGAAGGTCCCGGCGGCGTCGAAGCACGCCTTCGGCACGAGGACCGTACACCCGTTGACCGGGATGTCCGCGACGAGGGCCATCCGGAAGTCGGGCTCCCTCATCCACCCGACCCGCGTGGTCGCAAGCCGCCTGGAGCCGGCATCGACGAGGTCGTAGTCGCCGTACAGGACGACGTCCCTCCCCTCCTTCCGCAGGCGGGCGACCTGGATCTCGATCTTGCGGCGGCAGTACACGTCGTCGTGGGAGAGCCACGAGAAGCAGTCTCCCGACATGGCCCCGATGCCCGCGTTGAGGGCCGAGGCGACGCCCCCGTTCTCCTTGATGACGTAGCGGATCCGGTCCCCGTACGCCCGGGCGATCGCGTCCGTCTTTCCGCCGTCGTCGGAGCCGTCGTTGACGACGATCACCTCGACGTTCGGCCAGGTCTGCGCGAGGGCGCTGTCGATCGCCTCGCGCATGAAGTCGGAGCCGTTGTAGACGGGGATGACGATCGAGACCCGGGGATCAGCGCCCACGCGTCCGCCACTCGTGGCCGAGCACGATCCGGACCACCGTCCCGCTCACGTCCCGGGCCAGGTACTCCGGCGGCGGCGTCCAGTCGCAAGGCCGGGAGAGGGCGGTCCTGACGCAGGCGAGGATCGTCCCGGGGTCCGCCCCCGACAGGATGTTGCTCCCGACCTCGAGCGTCTCCGGCCGCTCGGTCACGTCGCGGAGCGTCACGTTCGGAACCCTGAAGAGGCAGCACTCCTCCTGGACCGTCCCCGAGTCGGTGAGGACGCACCGGGCGTTCTTCTCGAGGCGGACGAAGTCGAACAGCCCGAACGGCTCGCAGGCGCGCACGCCGCCCCCGTCGAGCGCCATCCCCCGGTTCCGGAGCTGGGAGCGGGTGCGGGGATGGACGGAGACGATCACGGGCATCCCGTGCTCCCCGGAGAGCCGGCGGAACGCCTCGACGAAGGCCGACAGGCGCGCCTCCACGTCCACGTTCTCCGCGCGGTGAAGCGTCGCGAGGAAGTAGCGGCCGGGCGACAGGCCCAGCTCGTCGAGGATCCGGCTCCCCTCGATCCGCGCGGCGTAATGGTCGAGGACCTCCTTGATGGGATTGCCGGTCACGAAGATCCGCTCCCCGGGGATCCCCTCCCGCAGCAGGTTCGCCCGGCTGCGCTCCGTGTAGGGCAAAAGGACGTCGCTCGCGTGGTCGATGACGCGGCGGTTGACCTCCTCGGGAACGCGGTCGTCGTAGCAGCGGTTGCCCGCCTCCATGTGGAAGACGGGAATCCCCATCCGCTTGGCCGCGAAGGCGGACAGGCCGCTGTTCGTGTCGCCGAGGACGAGCAGCCGGTCCGGCTTCTCCTCGCGCAGGAGGCGCTCGCTCTCCGCGAGGATCGCCCCGACCTGCGCCATCGGCGTCTCGCCCCGGCAGTTCATCGCGTGGTCGGGCCGCCGGACCCCGAGCTCCTCGAAGAAGACGTCGTGGAGGGTGCGCTCGAAGTTCTGTCCCGTGTGGGCCACCAGGTGGTCGCACAGGGAATCGAGGGCCGGGATCACGCGGCTCAGGCGGATGATCTCGGGGCGGGTGCCGAGGACGGTCAGGACCTTCACGGGCGCACCCGCATCCAGAAGCTCGACGGCTCCGATTCGGGATACTCCCGCCGCATCTCGTGGTACTCCGGGAACACGGTGCATACGCGGCCCGGGTACCGAAGCATCATGAAGTTTCCCGGCCAGAGAACCTCGAACCGCGAGTTGAAGGCCAGGAACGCCTGGAGGAGGTACTGCTCGTTCCAGTAGAGCCCCTGCTCGAAATAGACGCGCGGGTACGGCTTCGGGAGGCTGATGTCGTGGACGTGGACGAGGACCCCGGGCGCCAGGCGCGGGAGGATCTCCAGGTATTCGTGCTGCACGTCCCCGCCCGCCCGCAGGACGTGGGAGGAATCGATGAAGAGGATGTCGCCCGCGGCAAGCGATTCGAAAAGGGACGCCTCCGCGTCCTGGACCTTCGCCGCGACGAGCTCGGTCAGGCCGGGGAACCCCCGCTTGAGCGCCTCGCCCGGGTACGGCTCGACGACGGTGAGCCGCGGCGCCCGCCCGTCCTCGGCCCGGTTCCGCCCGGACGCGATCCCCGCGAGGACGCTGGAGTTCCCCCCGCCGATCTCGACGATCCGGTGCGGCTTCCCGTGCCGGATGAAGGCGTAGTAGACCTGGGCGTCCACGGCCATGAACGTGCCGTTGATGAGGTGAAACGCGCCCGGGGCCGCCCCCGGCGGCGGCTTCAGGGGGACGGCGGCGCGGAATTCGTCGGCGTACCGGGGGAACACGGTCTCGAGGAGCTCGAGGGCGCCGCGGTCGTTCATCTCCAGCCCCGGCAGCCCCGAGAGCCGCTCCTGGAACCCGCCCGACAGGTCGGCCTCATCGGGAATGGGGAGGTAGTAGTGCTTCCGCAGGAGATGGAAGCCGCTCCCGGCGAAGGCGTCCCGCACGGCCCGCTCCGGGGCCGGCGACGGCCAGCGCGACAGGGCGCGGGCGGTCCACTTCGCCGACAGGACGGCGGACCCGTGGATCAGCCGCCGGGCGACCCGCCGGGGCAGGTCCCTCACCGGAGAAACTCCCACACGTCCCCGGTCCTCTGGCCCGGCATCAGCCGGTGGCTTTCGAGGAGGACCCGCGTCGCGTCCGGGGACAGCACCGAGTCCCCCGAGCTGTACTCCTTGCCGAGCGGCCGCGCGCCCGGCTCCTCCTTCGCGAGCTCGGGGAGCATCGGCGCGATGGCGTAATGGTCTCCGCGGTCGAAGGTGTGCCACGCCTCCTCGTCGGAGACCATGATCTCGTGGACCTTCTCCCCGGGGCGGATGCCGGCGACGGCCAGCCGGATGTCGCGGTCGCCGATCAGCGCCTTCGCCACGTCCACGATGCGGGCCGCCGGCACCTTCGGGACGTAGATCTCCCCCGGCGCGGCGCGCGCCACGGCCGCGAAGATGACGGCCACCGCCCGCGTGAGGGGCAGCAGGAAGCGGGTCATCTCCTCCGTCGTGATCGTCACCGGGCCGCCGGCCCGGATCTGCTCGTGGAAGAGCGGGATCACCGACCCCCGGGACGCGAGGACGTTGCCGTACCGGACGCAGACGAAGCGCGTCGCGGGCGCCGTGATGTTCGCGGCGACGAAGATCCGCTCCTGGACCGCCTTCGTCATCCCCATCACGTTGACCGGCTTGCACGCCTTGTCGGTGGAGACGCCGACCACCGTCTTCACGGGGAGCCCGTTCTCGCGGATGGCGCGGACGATGTTCTCCGCGCCGCCGATGTTCGTCTGGACCGCCTCGAACGGGAAGTACTCGCACGAGGGGACCTGCTTGAGGGCGGCGGCGTTGACCACGATGTCGGCGTTCCTGAGGACCGCGCAGACCGCGTGGTAGTCCCGCACGTCCCCGATCCGGAACTCGAGGACCCGCTCGAAATTGCGGTAGATCACCTCGTCGGTCACGGCCCGCTTCTGCTGGTACTCGAGGCGCATGTAGTGCTGCTTGGCCTCGTCCCGGGAGAAGACGATGATCTTCTTCGGCGTGCCCGCCGCGCCCTCGAGCAGCAGGCGCGTGAGCACCTGGCCGAGGGAGCCGGTCCCGCCGGTGATGACGACGGTCCTGTTCTCGAATGGCGTCATTCCCGTCCTTCCTTGCCGCAAGATGGGCCCCGCCCCGTCAAGCCCGTCCCGCCCGCTCCCGGTACGCCGGGAAGGCGACGAAATGCCGGTGCATCGCTTCCACGAGGTCGGGCCACGGGGGAGGGGCGTAGCCGGTCGCACGCCGGAAACGCGTCGAGTCGAGGGAGCGGTCGCACCGGAACTCCTCCTGCCGCTCGATCCCGATCCGCTTGCCGTACCGCGCGGCCACGAGGCGGAGCAGGTCGTACTTTGAAATCCGGTCCGACGAGACGTGGTAGAGCCCCGAGATCTCCCCGTTCGGGATGACCCGCTCGGCGACGATCCGCGCGAACTCCACGGTCGGGAACCCCGAGAAGACCGCGTTGGCGAACCCCTGCACCGTATCGTCCCGGGAGAGGAACCACTCGATCAGGCCGAGGCGGCCCTGGAGCTCGTGGCCGATGAGCGACGTGCGCAGGGTCACGCACCCCGGGCCGGTCGCTTCGCCGAGAAGCTTCGTGCGGCCGTAAAGGTCCGGCGCGTCGGGAAAATCGGCCTCGGAATAATTGCCCTTCCCCCCGGAGAACACGCAGTCGGTTCCGACGTGGATGAGCCGCGCTCCCGCGGCCCGGCACGCCAGCGCCAGCCGGTGGGGAAACAGGGCGTTGATCGAGATGGCCACGACGGGGTCCTGCGCCTCGGGGAGCTGCTTGACGACGCCGATGGCGTTGACGACGACGTCCGGCGACGCCTCGTCGATGGCGCGCCGCACCGAGCCGATCTCTTCCGCGTTGACGCCGCCGTGGATCCTGCCGAGGAGGTCGCCCGAAAGCCACCGGGAGAGCCCCTCGCGTCTTCGCACCGTCCCGTGCACGTCCAGCTCGCCCCGCGCCGAAAGGAGCGTGAACAGGGCGTGGCCGAGCATCCCCGTCGCCCCGAGAACAAGGACCTTTCTACGCGCCATCCCGGATTCCCCTCTCCTCGGCGACGGTAGTATATATGCTCACCGCCAGCGGCTTCAACACGGCCCTGTCGAGACGCTCCGCGGCCAGCCGCGCGTTCTCCCCGGCCGCCCGGTCCACAAGCCCGTCGTCCGAGAGGGCCCGCCGGAGCGCCTTTTCCACGATCTCGGGGTCCTCGGGAGGGACGAGAAGCCCGGTCCGCCCGTCCTCGATCCACTCGTCCGCGCACGCCGTCCACGACTGGACCGGGAAGGAGCCCATCACGATCGACTCGAGGAGCGAGGTGCTGATCGCGTCGCTGATCGACAGCCCGACCGAGATCC
>JBLMWX010000113.1:0-11567 GCA_050257455.1 Gemmatimonadota bacterium
CCATCTCGGCATCGAGAAAGACTCCCTCTTCGCCGATGATCTCGGCCGAAACAGGCGCGGTGGAGACCCCGTGCTTGCCGATTTTTGTCACATTAGGCGGAAGCGACTCCAGGGAGATGACGTCCTTCGTCTCGATAATGGTGGCCCGCTCGATGATGTTTTCGAGCTCCCGCACGTTTCCGGGATAGTCGTGGGCGAGGAGCGCCCGCATCGCCTCTCCGTCGATCCTCGCGATCGGCTTGGCGAGCCCCCTGGCGAACTTGGCGAGAAAGTGCCGCGCCAGGACCGGGATGTCTTCCCGGCGCTCCCGCAGCGCGGGGACGACGATCTGGATCACGTTGAGGCGAAAATAGAGGTCGTCGCGGAACCGCCCCGCCTTCATCGCCTCTTCGAGGTTCTGCTTCGACGCGCAGACGATCCGGACGTCCACCGAGATATCCTCGTTCCCACCGATCCGCCGGAAGGAACGCTCCTGGATCGCCCGGAGGAGCTTGCTCTGCATGTTCGGCGGGAGCTCCCCGACCTCGTCGAGGAAGAGCGTTCCCTTCTCCGCCGTCTCGAAGAGCCCCTTCTTCTGCTGGACGGCTCCCGTGAACGCGCCGCGCGCGTGGCCGAAGAGCTCGCTCTCCATCAGCGTCTCGGGAATCGCGGCGCAGTTGATCGGCACGAACGGGAACTCCCGGCGCTCGCTGCGGGAATGCAGGGCCGCCGCGACGAGTTCCTTCCCCGTGCCGCTCTCTCCCAGGATCATCACGTTGGCCGTCGTCGGCGCGACGCGGTCGATCATCTCGAAGATCTTGAGCATCGACTCGCTGCGCCCCACGATCCCCTCGTAGGACGACTTTCCCTGGACCTCCTCGCGGAGCGCCCGGCGCCGCTCGGACGACGTCTCCTTCCGGGCGAGGGCGCGCCGGATGACCTCGCGCAGGTCGTTGTTGTTGAACGGCTTGGAGATGTAGTCGAAGGCGCCCAGCCGCATCGCCTCGACGGCGCCCTCGATGGTGCCGTAGGCGGTCAGGACCACCACCTCGGTGGACGGATTCCGCTGGATGGCCGCCCGGATGACGTGAAGGCCGTCGTCGGAGCCCTTCATCCGCAGGTCGGTCAGCACGAGGTCGTAGACGTTGCCGAAGATCGCCTTTTCCGCCTCGGCGAGGGAGGAGACGGCGTCGACCGCGTACCCTTCCTTTTCGAGGAACAGCTTGAGCAGCTGCCGCAGGCTCTGTTCGTCGTCGACGACGAGAATGTATTCCTTCACCTTGCCCCCCCGCGCCACGATGCGGCCGGTCAGCCGCCCGCCTCCCGGGCCTGCCCGGGCGGCGCCTCGTCCGGCAGCTTCCCCTTGCACCCTTTCCGCAGGCAGGCGATCTCCGTCCGGCCTCCCTTGCGCACCTTTTCGGCCATCGCGGGATAGCCGCACTCGGGGCACGCGACCGCGACCGGGCGGCCCCACGATGCGAAACGGCACTCCGGGTACCGGGAGCAGCTGTAGAAGACCTTGCCCATGCGCGAGGCGCGCTCGACCATCTCCCCTTCCCCGCACTCGGGGCACCTGACACCGACGGGGTACGGGCGGCTGTTCCGGCAGCCGGGGTACCCGGAGCAGGCGATGTACCGGGCCCCCTTCCAGCGGCGGACCACCATCGGCTTCCCGCATCGGTCGCAGGCGATCCCCGCCTCCTCGTCCGGCACGATCTCGATCTTGCCGTCCCCGGTTTCCCGGAAGTTCGCCGTGTTGCGGCACCCGGGATAGTTCCGGCAGGCGAGGAACCTCCCGGCGCGGCCGAAGCGGATCACCATCTCGCCCCCGCACTCGGAGCACGGGATGCCGGTCGCGACGAGCTCGTCCTTGACCTTCGGCATGGCGATCCGCGCGTGCTCGAGCTCCTCGGAGAACGGATGGTAGAACTCCTCGAGCGCCTGGGCGAGCGCGACCTCCCCATCCTCGATCCGGTCGAGCTCCTCCTCCATCCTCGCGGTGAACGCGACGTCCATCACGCGGGGGAAGCTCTCCTCGAGCAGGTCCGTCACGATGCGGCCCAGCTCCGTGGGGATGAATTTCCGATCCTCCAGCCGGACGTAGCCCCGGTCGCGGATGGTCTTGACGATGGAGGCGTAGGTCGAGGGACGCCCGATCCCCCGCTCCTCCAGCTCCTTGATGAGCGCGCTTTCCGAGAACCGCGGGGGAGGCTGGGTGAAATGCTGGCCGGGAACGAGTTCGAGAAGGGCCAGCCGCTCGCCCTCGGCGAGGTCGGGGAGGACGGCGCCCTCCGACACGGTGCCCGGGTCCCCGTCCTCGCCGTCCCGCGCCGGTTCGGACCGGCCGTTGCCGTTGACGCCTTCCTGGTAGAGCTCCAGGTAACCGGCGAACCGGGGGATGGACCCGGTCGCGCGGAACAGGTATCCCCCCTTCGGGGCGCCGTCGGGGTCGCACAGGATGTCGATGGTGGTCTGCTCGAACTCCGCCGCCGCCATCTGCGAGGCGAGGAACCGTTTCCAGATCAGCTCGTAGAGCCGGTGCTGGTCCCGGGAGAGGTACGGCTTGACGCGCTCGGGCGGGTACTCGAGCGAGGTGGGCCGGATCGCCTCGTGGGCGTCCTGCGCGGTCCTTCGGTTCCGGTGCGTGTTCGGCTGCTCCGGGACGAAGGGCGCGCCGTGCGCGGCGCGGACGTAGTCCCGGGCGGCCGCCACCGCCTCGTCGGCGACCCGGACGGAGTCGGTCCTCATGTACGTGATGAGCCCGACGAGCCCGGCATCCGGCAGCTCGACGCCCTCGTAGAGGGATTGCGCGACCATCATCGTCCGGTACGAGGGCATCCTCAGCGTCTTCGCCGCCTCCTGCTGGAGCTTCGAGGTGGTGAACGGGGGGGGCGCCTGGCGCCGCCGCGTCTTCCTGCGGATCTCCGTGACCCGGAACGGGCCGCCCTCGACGGCTCTCTTGAGCGCCAGGGCGTCCGCCTCCGTCCCGGGACGCACCTTCTCGCCCCCGGCCTCGACGAGCCTGGCCAGGAAAGGCGGCGGGGCGCTCCCCGAGAGCCGGGCCGTGAGGGACCAGTACTCCTCGGGGACGAACGCGGCGATCTCCCGCTCCCGGGACCTGATGATCTTCACCGCCACCGACTGGACCCGCCCCGCGGAGAGGCCGCGCCGGACCTTGTTCCACAGGAGGGGGCTCAGGGTGTAGCCGACGAGGCGGTCGAGGATCCGGCGCGCCTGCTGGGCGTCGAACTTGTGGCTGTCGAGCGCGCGGGGGGCCGCCATCCCCTGGGAGACCCCCTTGTTCGTGATCTCGTGAAACAGGACGCGCCGGATCTCCGGGGGCGCGACGTCGCCGCGCGTCGCCTTGCCGGTTTCCTTCCCGCCCGCCTTGCGCTTCCGGCCCGCCTTCCGGGCGTCGGAGCGGATCTCCTCGGCAACGTGCCAGGCGATGGCCTCGCCCTCCCGATCGGGGTCGGGGGCGAGGTAGACGGTCTTCGCGGAACGGGCGGCGGCCAGGATGTCCGAGAGCACCTTCTTCCGCTCGCGGATGACGATGTAGCTCGGCGCGAAACCGTTGTCGACGTCGACGCCCAGGCGGCTCTTGGGGAGGTCCTTGACGTGTCCCATCGACGGCAGGACATCGTAGCCCCGGCCGAGGATCTTCTTGATCGTCTTGGCCTTCGCCGGCGACTCGACGATGACGAGCGAACTGGCCATCATTCCTCCGACGCGCGATCCGGTACGGATTCCCGGTCAAATCGAGATTTTTTTATAATAGTCCCCGGGCATCCTTTCAAGCAATTTCCTGAGCTCCATGTCGAGCAGGCACGGCAGGAGCTCGCGGACGGGGAGGCCGAGCCCTTCCGCCAGGTCGTTGACGTGGCGCTCGGTGGCGAGAAAGCCCAGGATCTCCCGCTCCCGGCCCCGGGCCTGCCCGCCGGGCGACTCGCCGCCGGCCGGCGTCCCCATCACGGCCGTCCCCCTTCCCCATCCCAGCTCGGCGAGAACGTCGGCGGCGCCGGTGACCGGCGCGGCCCCGTCCCGCAGCAGTCCGTTGCTCCCCGCGGTGTGCGGAAAGAGGGGGTTCCCGGGGACCGCCATCACCTCCCGCCCCTGCTCGAGGGCGCACCGGGCCGTGATCAGGGCGCCGCTGCGGGATGCCGCCTCGACGACGACCACGCCCCGGGACAGGCCGCTGATCAGCCGGTTCCTCGCCGGGAAATGCCCCGGGAAGGGCCGGGTCCCGGGAGGGTATTCCGAGAGGACGGCCCCGCTGGCGATGACCCGGTCCCTGAGGCGTTCCGCCCCGGGGGGATAGACGACGTCCACGCCGCAGCCGAGAACGGCGATCGTCCGGCCGCCCCCCTTGAGGGCCCCTTCGTGGGCCGCCGCGTCGATTCCGCGGGCCAGGCCGCTCACCACGGTCCAACCGGCGGCGGCCAGATCGGCCGACAGGATCCGGGCGAAGTCCGCGGCGACCGCGGTGGGGGCCCTGCTCCCGACGACGGCCACCGACTCCGGCGCGACGGCGGACTCTCCGATCCGGTAGAGGATCAGGGGCGCGTCCGGAACGGACCGGAGCAGCGGGGGATACTCGTCGGAATCGATCCCGACGATCCGCGCCCCGATGCGTGCGCTGGCATCGCGCACCCGCGCCGCCCTGGACCCCGCTTCGGGGGACAGCGCCTCGGCCACGGCTTTCCGGAGAACGTCGCGCCCCGGCCCGGGTCCGCCGCCCTCCTCCCGTCCGCCGGCCCCCGGAAACGCCCCCTCCCGGCGAAGGAGACGGGCTACGCGGCCGGGGGCGACTCCGTCGACCAGGGACAACCTCAAAAGGATGTCGTCCGGCACGTTCCCGGGTTTCACTGGCAGGCTCCCGGGGCGGCGGCGAGCTGCCCGCCCCGGGACCTTTCGCATCAAAAGCCGTGCCGACGGCCCCCGGTCCTCCCGAGCGCGGTTTTCAGCGGGACCCGGCCTCCCCGCGCCTGGCCATGACGCCGGGCGCGAACGACTGGGTGCTGTTCACGACGTAGACCGTCGTGACGTCCGGCAGCACCCGGACGGCGACGGCCTTGGCCACCTCGACGCGATAATTCGAATCGACCGCGCGCCGGAACAGGCGGAAGGTGTTCCCCCGGGAGACGCCGTCGTTCGCCCCCCGGTCGAGAAAGATGAAGTCCCCCTCGGCCAGCTCCGTCCTTTCCAGGCGTCCCGCGATGACCGACGCCTCGAGCCCCTCCGTCCCGGGGGCGATGACGACGGGCTCGTACGCGGGGATCTCCTCCGAGATCAGGTCGTTCCGGGTGAGCTCCTCGAACGATTTCCGGACGACCCCGACCACCGCGCCGTTCTCGACGCCCTTGGCCTGGATGAGTCCGACGAGGTACTTGACGTAGCCGGAAACGCGACGGCCGGCCGGTCCGCGGACCGGTCCGCGGACGCGGTACACGCCCAGGAGCTGCCCGGCCGGGATTTCCTTGGAAAGCGACAGGACGACCTTGTCTCCCTCGGAAAAGACGACGCGGACCTCCATCCCGCCCACGATCCTCCCGATCCCCCGCGGGCGGCGTTCGAGGAATTCGCCGGCGCGGACGTAGTCCGCCGGGGTGATGGCCAGGATTTCCGGAGCCGCCTCGGCGACCTGCGGCTTTTCCTCCTCGACCGGCGGAGGGGGCGCCACGGCGGGCGCCGCCTCGGATTCGGGCGCGGGTTCCGTCACCTCCATGGCGTACTCTCTCGGGGGCGGCGGGAAGATGACGATGCGGATCCCCGGGTAGATGTAGTGCGGGTTCGTCAGGAACCGGTTCTTCTCCCAGAGTTCCGTCCAGAGCCAGGGGGACCCGAGGTATTTCCCGGACAGGTCCCAAAGCGTGTCTCCCTCCTTGACCGTGTAGATCAGCCCGTCGGGGTACTCCGCGGCCTTCACGGCGGCGTTGTCCGACGCCGGGGCCGCCCCCGCAGATGGCGCGGGCGCGGTCTCGGCGGAAACCGCCGGCGCGGCCTCGGCGGAAGCCGGCTCGGCCGAAGTCGCAGGCGCCGCCTCGGCGGGAGCCGCGGGCACCGCCTCGGCCGGGGGCACCGAGGTTGCCTCGCCGGCGGCCGACTCGGCGGCAGCCGCGGGCGCCGGCCCGGCAGATGGCGCGGACGCGGTCTCGGCGGAAACCGCCGGCGCCGCCTCGGTCGCCGTTGCGGGAACCGCCTCGCCGGGGGCCGGAACGGCGTTGTCGAGAGACCCCGCGGACGCCGCCTCCGATGCCGTTTCGAACGTGGCCGAGGCGCCGGTTCCCGGCGTTTCCGGGACCGGAGCGGGCGCCGCGGACGCGGCCGGCGAGTCCTGGCCCTCCGCGGCGCGTGCCGCCGCGGGCGCCATCAGGAAGAGGAACGCCGACAGGATGCCGGCGGCCGATCGGAACGCTGCCCTTTCTCCCATGTTTCCACCTCGCTTTGCCCCGTCCGGGGGTCCCAAATTATATCTCAATTATGCTAAATGTTATTCATTATGGCACAAATTACAGTCCATATTATGGGGTGTCAAGCGCATTCTTTCCCGGGCCCGCGGAGCCGCAGGAAGACCTCGCGGTTGCCCCGGGGCCCGAAAACGCGGCTTTCCGCTTCCCCGACCACCGTGTATCCCGCCTCCCTGGCCGCGAATGCGACCGTCTCGACGGCCTCCCGTCTCTTCTTATCGTCACGAACGACCCCTCCCTTGCCTACGGATTTTCGCCCGGCCTCGAACTGCGGCTTGACCAGGGCGACCACCTCGGCGCCGGGGCCCAGAAAAGCGCGTAGCGGCGGGAGGATATGGCGCAGGGAGATGAAGGAGACGTCCACCGTCGCCACGGAGACGTTCTCGGGGATGAGGCCGGGGACCGCGTGCCGGAAGTTCACGCCCTCCAGGACGGTGACGCGGGGGTCCCGTCGCAGGGGGTCCGCGATGAGCCCCCGCCCGACGTCGACCGCGTAGACGTGGCGGGCCCCCCGGCGCAGGAGGCAGTCGGTGAATCCGCCCGTGGACGCCCCCACGTCGAGGGCGACCGCCCCCGCCACCGCGACACCCAGGTCGTCCAGGGCCCCCGCGAGCTTTTCGCCGCCCCGCGAGACGAAGGGGCGGGGGGCGGGCGCGACGACGATGTCCTGCCCGGGACGGACGGGGGCGCCGCACTTTGTCGTGACGGCTCCCTCGAGAAGGACCCGGCCCGAAAGGATCAGACCCTGGGCCCTGGAACGCGTCTCCGCCAGGCCGCGCTCCACGAGCGCCGCGTCGAGCCGGGCTCGGCCGGACCCTCCGGGGCGGCCCCGGCCGGGACGAGGAGGACGGGCTCCGGGATCAGACAATCTTTTCGAGCCGTGCCCTGATGCCGTTGAAGATCGCCGGGAGAAACGGCTTCGCGTGGGCGCACAGGCGCGCGGCCTCCGCGGCGATCGCGTCGGAGGCCAGGCCGAGGGCAGCTCTCAACTCGGCCTGGGACCCGTGCTCGACGAACACGTCCCGGATCCCCATCCGGCGGACCTGGTTCGGGTGCACGTCGTGCTCCTCGAACGTCTCGAGCACCGCGCTCCCGAACCCTCCGGCGAGGACGTTCTCCTCCACGGTCAGCACGCGGCCGATCCGCTGGGCGAGCGGCAGGATGAGGTCGGCGTCGATCGGCTTGACGAACCGCGCGTCGACGACGGACGCCGAGATCCCCCGCTCCCGGAGATCGTCGGCCGCCCTGAGCGCCGGCGCGACGGTCGCGCCGACGGCGACGATGAGAACGTCCCGGCCTTCCGCGAGAAGCGCGCCCCTGCCCCACCGGAGCGGCCCCGCCTCCCCCGGGTGCGAAGCGTCCCCGCTCTCTCCCCGCGGGTACCGGACCGCCACCGGACGCCGGGCGGCGACCGCCGCCCGGAGCATCTTCACGAACTCGGGCTCGTCGCGGGGGGCCATCACGGCCATGTTCGGGACGTGCCTGAGGAACGAGAGGTCGAAGAGCCCCTGGTGCGTCGCCCCGTCCGCCCCCACGATCCCCGCGCGGTCCACCGCGAAGACGACCGGCAGGTTCTGGAGGCAGACGTCGTGGACGATCTGGTCGTAGGCCCGCTGGAGGAACGTGGAGTAGATGGCCACGATCGGGACCTTCCCCTCCCGCGCGAGCCCGGCCGCGAAGGTCACCGCGTGTCCCTCGGCGATTCCCACGTCGAAGAAGCGGTCGGGGAAGGCGGCCTGGAACTTCGTGAGCCCGGCGCCGCTGCACATCGCCGCCGTGATGGCCACCACGTCGCGGTTCTCCCGCCCGATCTCCGTGACCGCGTCCGCGAAGACGTCGGTGTAGGTGCGCGGGGACGCCTTCCCCTCGCCCGTCTCGGGATCGAAGGCCCCCACGCCGTGGAACCGCTCGGGGTTCGCCTCGGCCGGGGGATATCCCTTCCCCTTCGACGTGACCACATGGACGAGGACGGGTCCCTCGAGGTTCGCGAGGTTCGCGAAGGTCGCGATCATGTCCTCGGTGTTGTGTCCCGGGATCGGCCCGACGTAGGTGAATCCCAGCTCCTCGAACAGGAGCCCCGGAACGACGACGCCCTTCGCGAGCTCCTCGGCCCTCTTCCCGATCTTCGCCATCAGGTGGCCGTGGGGCATCGACTTGAGGAAGGTCTCGACCCGCTTCCGGAAGGACGTGTAGAACCGTCCCGTCATCATCCGGTTGAGGTACCCGGAGAGGGCCCCGACGTTCTGGGAGATGGACCACTCGTTGTCGTTGAGGATGACGATCAGGTCGCGCTTCTGGTGCCCGGCCTGGTTCAGCCCCTCGAGGGCGAGCCCGGACGAGAGGGAACCGTCCCCGATGACGGCGATGACCTTGTGCGACCCCCCTTCGAGGTCGCGGGCCGCGGCAAGGCCCAGGGCGGCGGAGATCGACGTCCCGGAATGGCCGGTGTCGAACGCGTCGCAGGGACTTTCGGAGGTCCGCGGAAACCCGGAGATGCCGCCGAGCGTCCGCAGCGTGCCGAACGACTCCCGTCGCCCCGTGAGGATCTTGTGGGCGTACGCCTGGTGTCCGACGTCCCAGACGATCCGGTCGCGGGGGCAGGAGAAGACGTAGTGCAGCGCGACCGTGAGGTCGACGACCCCGAGGCTCGACGCGAGGTGGCCCCCGTTGCGCGCGACGCTCCGGACGATCATCTCCCGGATCTCCGCGGCGACGCGCGGAAGCTTCTCCCTCGGGACCTTCTTGAGGTCCTCGGGGCCACCGATCGCGCTCAACAGCCGTTCCGCCGTCACTACGATCTCCGCGCCGCCACCATCCGGACGATCTCCCGCAACGCGGCCGCCTCGTCCCCGAACGGCGCGAGGGCCGCGCCGGCCTCGACGGCGAGCGCCTCCGCGCGGGCCGCCGCCGACGCCATGCCGAACTGACCGGGGTACGTGAGCTTTCCGCGTTTCCGGTCCTTCGCCACCGCCTTGCCCATCTCCTCGAAGGTGCCGGTCTCGTCGAGGATGTCGTCCGTGACCTGGAAGAGAAGCCCGACCGCGGCGCCGTAGCGCCGCAACGCGGCGATCCGCTCCTCCGTCCCCCCCGCGAGAATGCCGCCCGCGCCCGCCGACGCCTCGATCAGCGCGGCCGTCTTGCGCCGGTGGATTCCCTCGACCCCTTCGTCCGGCCTCGCCGCGAGGTCGAGGTCCTGCCCGCCCACCATCCCCTCCGCGCCGGCAGCGCGCGCCAGGAGCGCGATCGCCCGGATCGCCCGGCCGGGCTCGCCGACGGCCAGGGCCGATTCGCCCATCACGCGAAACGCCTCGGTCAGGAGGGCGTCCCCGGCCAGGATCGCCGCCGCCTCGCCGAACGCCTTGTGGCAGGTGGGGCGCCCGCGCCGGTATTCGTCGTCGTCCATCGCCGGCAGGTCGTCGTGGATGAGGGAGTACGTGTGGATGTACTCGACCGCACAGGCGAAGGGAAGGAGGGCGGCCTCGTCGCCCCCCACCGCGGCCCCGGCCGACAGGAGGATCACGGGCCGGATCCGCTTTCCGCCGGCCGAGAGCGAATACTCCATGGCATCCCGGAGCCGACCCGGAATCCCGCACCGTTCCGGCGACAGGAACCCGAGAAGGTTCTCGTCGACGAGATCCCGGCGCCGGGCGACCTCCGACGCCATGTCACTTCTCTTCGCCGAGGATGTCGCCCTGCTCCTCCGTCCCGGTGACCACCTCGCCGCCCGGCTTCCTGAGAAGCGTCTCGATCTTCCGGTCCGCCTCGTCGAGCCGCTTCTGGCAGATTCCCGACAGCCGCATCCCCTCCTCGAAGAGGCGGATGGATTCGTCGAGGTTCGCTTCACCCGACTCGAGGCGGGCCACGATCCCCTCCAGGCCTTTCAGCGCCTCCTCGAAGGACGGCTCTTTCGTCTTGGCAGACATCCGCCTACCCCTTCCCGGACGCCCCATTATATTTCCCGGCCGGCGGCGGGGTCAATGCGCCGCGAGGCCGAACAGCAGTTCCGGGTCCACTCGGCCTCCGGCCGCACGCACGCTGAAATGGAGGTGCGGCCCGACCGCGCGGCCGCTCGCCCCGACCGCCCCGATGCGCTCGCCGCGCGACACCCGCTGCCCCGCGGCGACCGAGAACCCTTCCAGGTGGTAGTAGATGCTGAACAGCCCCCCGCCGTGATCGATGACCACGGAATTGCCCCCGAAGAACTGCTCCCCCGCGAACGCCACGACGCCGTCCGCGATCGACACGACGGGGGTCCCCTCCGGAAGGGTCACGTCCACTCCCGCGTGGGGACTTCTCGCTTCGCCGTTGATGACTCTCCGCGCGCCGAACCCCGACGGGCGGAAATCCGCGACCGGGGGGACAAGGGGGAAGTCCCAGGCCGGCGCGCCGGCAACCGCCGACAGCGTTGCGTTCAGGCGCGCGGCCTCTTCCCGGATCCGCGCGAGCGTCGGGGCATCGAACTCCGCCATCCGACGAGGGAGCGACAGCTTCTGCAGCGGAAACGTCCGCTGCCTGACCTCGAGGACGTCGTCGACGCGGCACGGCGCGCCGTTGTCCGACGCGAAGACGGCGACGGGGACCTTTCCCGGCGCCTCCATGAGGTCGACGCCGATGATGCCGACGAACCGGCCGCCCCCTGCCGCCCTCATCGGAAAGCGTTGCTCCTTCCAGCCGATGGCCGCGTTGTCCGCGCCCGGCCCGCCGAGAAACTCGACGAGCACCGGCTCGCCCTGCCGCGGCGTCTTCGCGGAGACGCGGATTTGCCACGCGGGCGGGCAGGCCTGCCCGGCCGGCCCGCCGGCGCCCGCCGGGACGGCGGGGATCGCGACGGACACGGCCAGGAACGCGGCGGCCGCGAACGCGGCGGCCACGGTCCGGCGCAGGCCGGCGGGGGCCGCGCTCACCGGCGACCTCCCTCGACCAGCGCCCCGAACGTCCCGTCGGAGACCCGGACGTCCAGCCGCTCCCCGGGGACGACCTCGGCGACGGACCGGACCACCCGCCCCGAATCCCGGTGGGCGGCGATCGCGTATCCGCGCGACAGGACCGCCGTCGGATCCAGGGCGGAGAGTTTCCCCGCGAGCACGGCGTGGGCCTTGCGGCCCGCGGCACGCCTTGCCT
>JBLMWX010000114.1:0-8470 GCA_050257455.1 Gemmatimonadota bacterium
TCGTGATCCTGGGGTCGTTCGACGTGATCGAGGGCACCATCTCCTACAGGGGGAACCGGTACGAGATCGAGCAGCTGAACGTCGACTTCCAGGACCCGCGGCGCAACAACCCGAGGATCGACGCCCGCGCGCAGACGCGGAAGGGGAGCGTGACGGTCGTCGTCTCCGTGACCGGGACGCTCGACAAGTACGAGGTCGAGCTCTCGTCCGATCCGCCGCTGAGCAAGAACGACATCGTCAGCCTGCTCTCCCTCGGGGTGACCTCGGCGGGCCTGGCGGGGGCGGAAGGGTCGGTCGGGGTCGGGACCGCGGCGGGGTTTGCCCTCGGCCCCTACAAGGGCCGGGTCGAGGAGGGAATCCGCGGGATCGTGGGCCTCGACAAGTTCGCCATCGAGCCGTCGTTCTCGGCGGCCACCAAGACGTTCGAGCCGAAGTTCATCGTCGGAAAGAGCTTCGGCGACCGGTTTTCCGTGTCGGCCTCCACGAACGTCGGGGCCTCGACGGACAGCAGCGTGACCGGCGAGGTCAAGGTCCTCGAGAACATCTATCTCCAGGGGGGGTGGGAAAACACCCCGGCGTCCCCCGAGGGCGACCTGGGGGGGGACATCAAGTTCCGCTACCGTTACAGGCAATTCAAGGACCTCCTGCGTGGCCGCGATTAGGCGGGCCCGGGCGCGCGGGACGCGGGCGGTGGCGGCGGCGGTCATCGTCGTCGTCGCCCTGTCCCTCGCGAAACCCGGTCATCCCGCGGAGGGAGCGGCAGGGGGCGAGCTCCCCGTCGTCCGCTCCGTGACGTTCCAGGTGGCGTCGCCCTACCTGATTTCCTACGAAGAGCTTGCCGGGCTGGTGACCCTTCACCCCGGAGACCGGCTGACGGCCGAGGCGGTGCGCGAATCGATCCGGGGCCTGTACGCCAAGTCCGTCTTCCGGGAGGTCGCGGCCTACGTGCGCCGCGAGGGAACGGACGCCGACCTGCGGTTCTACCTCCGTCCCGCCCCCGCGATCGTGGAGATCGAGGTGCGCGGGCAGAAAGAGCTGAGCGCCGCGCAGATCGTGGCGGCGTCGCGGATCCGCCGCGGCGCGACCATGGACGACAGGGATTACGCGGCGGCGGCCGACGCGGTCCTGGCCGAGATGCGGAAATGGGGTCTCACGCAGGCGACCGTCTCGATCTCTGCCCTCTGTAACGTTGAGAACGGCGGGGGGAAAGTCCGGATCGACGTGAGCGAGGGGCGCCCGGCGACGGTGCGGAGCATCGATTTTCCCGGCGCGACGTTCTTCACGGCCGAGAAGGCCCGGGAGCTCCTGGGCATGAAGGCGGGCGAACCGTTCGATCGCCGGCGATGGGAGGAGGGGATCAAGACGCTGCGCCGGGCCTACAAGAAGGCGGGATTCCTCACCGTGCACCTCTCGGAGCCCGACCTCTCCTGCGCCGGGGAGGAGGAGGGAGAGGAGGGCGTATGCCCCTCGGCGCGCGTCGAAGAGGGGCCGCGGTACGACGTCCGCTGGGAGGGGGCGACGCATTTCAGCGTGCGCAAGCTCGAGGAGGTGTCGGGGATCTTCGGGGACGAGGAAGCCACCGAGGGCGGCATTGCCCTCGACCTGCGCGAGCGCCTCATGGCGTTCTACATGAGCCAGGACTACTTCCGCGCCGAGGTGACCGTCGAACAGGGGCCTCGGGACGGGGGGGTCCGGCCACTGCGGATCCTCATCGACGAGGGGAAGCGGGGCTATCTCAAGGCGATCCGCTTCGAGGGAAACGCGAGCATCCCCGCCGCCAAGCTCAGGAAGCAGATGACGTCGGAGGAGAAGGGGGCCTTCAGCTTCCTGACGGGCTCGGGGAAGCTCCGGGAGGACGAGTGGAATGCCGACCTCGCCGCGCTGATCGGGCTCTACCAGAAGGAGGGATTCGCGCGCGCCCGGATCGCGTCGGTGGAGTCCGACTGGGACGACAAGGGGGGGATCACGCGGACGATCCGCATCGACGAAGGGCAGCGGTACCGGGTCCGGGAGATCGTCTTCAAGGGCAACGACCATTTCCTGGACCGGGAGCTTTTGTCGCTGATCGGGAACAGGCAGGGGCAGTCCGTCGACTACGCGGGGCTCGACCGGGAGCAGGAGGCCATCGCCGCCCATTACCGGAACGCGGGCTACCTCGACGCCAGGGTGGAGGCGGGGCTCTCGTTCGACGAGGGAAAGGACACCGTCGTCATCCGCTTCGACATCACGGAAGGGCCCCGGTACCGGCGCGGAAACGTCATCGTGCGCGGCACCCTGCTCACCGACCCGGTCGTCGTCCTGCGCGAGGTCACGGTCGCGCCGGGCGAGCCGGTGGGAGAGGACAAGCTGCTGAAGTTCCAGCAGGCGGTCTTCGCGACGGGTCTCTACAAGACGGTCCGGATCCGGCGCGTGAAGCGGCCCCGGGAGGGGATCGTCGACCTGGTCGTCGAGGTCGACGAGACGCTGTTCTTCGAGGTCGAATTCGGGGGCGGCTACGGCACCGACACCGGGATCCGCGGCTTCGTCGGGGCGAGAAGCCTGAACCTCGACGGGAAGGGACGGCGGCTTTCGACCCAGGCCAGGGCGAGCCGGATCGAGCAGACGCTCGTGGGCGACCTGCGCGAGCCGTGGGTCCTCGGGAGCCGGTGGAAGTGGGAAGGGGGCCTCACCGCCTCCTATTCGGACTCCGAGAGCAAGAGCTTCAGCCTGCGCAAGTCGAGCGTCGTCACGAGCATCAACAAGACGATCTTCGAGCGATCCTCGTTCTCGCTGCAGTACGAATATTCCCGGAACAGGCCGTACGATGTCGCCCCGGGGGCCGTCCTGGCCCCGGAAGACAAGGAGGCCTCCAACATCGGGGCGCTCCGGGTCCTCTTCGTCCTGGACCTCCGGGACGATCCCTTCAACCCCCGGAGGGGCTCGCTGAACTCCGTGTCGGCGGAACTGGCGTCTTCGTTCTTCGGCTCGGAGGTCGGGTACTACGAGATCTCGGGGCAGAGCAGCTGGTATTTCCCGGTCTTCCGGCGGGCGACATTCGTCGCCTCGGGCCGCGGGGGCTACGCCTCCCCCTACGGGGACACCGGCGCCGTCCCGATCCAGAAGCGGTTCTTCCTGGGCGGGCGCACGACGGTCCGGGGATTCTCGGAGCAGTCGATCGGCCCGCGCGCGGCCGACGGCACGGTGATCGGCGGGGACTACATGGTCAACGGGAACCTGGAACTCCGGGTGCCCCTCCAGCGCGGGTTCATCCTGGCGGTCTTTGTCGACGCGGGAAGCGCCTGGCTCGGAGGACACGTGGCGGGCCAGGATTTCGATCTCCGGGAGGCGGCGGGGCTGGGGCTGCGGTACGTCACGCCCGTCGGGCCGATCAGCTTCGACTACGGCTGGAAACTCGACCGGCGCGCGGGAGAGTCGCCCGGGGAGTGGCATTTCACGATCGGCTCGGTCTTCTGACCCCGATCGGGCGGGCCGGCACGAGCGCCGCCGGTCCCCGGCGCCGGCGGTTTTCCCACTATCTCATCGCGCCGAAATCATGCTAACGTGCCAACATTTGGGGGAAACTTCCCCGCGGGGTGCCGGCGCTGGATTCGGGAATCCGGTGGAAATACGGGTACGGAGCCGTCTGGCTGGGCGTGATCGCGGTCACCCTGGTCGCGGCGACGGCGTTGTCGCGGACGGCGCGGGACGGTCCCGCCTCCCCCTGGCCGGCCGTCGCCGCCGAGGCGCTGGCGGGAGCGTGCCTCTACGTCTTCATCGACCGCAAGATCGCGAGGCGCGCGGAGGAATGGCGGCGGCGGCTCCTGGCGCCGGACGGCGCGGTCGACGCCGCCGAGGCGGGGCTCCTCGCGCCGCTCGCCGAGGCGGTCGCCGCGCGGCAGGAACGGGTGATCGCGGAGTGCGATGCGGCCATCCGCGAGAGCCGCGCGAAGCTGCAGCAGGTCGAGTTGCTGCGCCGGGACCTCGAGGAGACGAAGGCGCATCTCGAAGCCAAGATCCAGGACCTGCACTCCATTTACGAGGCGTCCACCGTGATCTCGGGGACGCTGGACACGGACGAGCTGTTCCGGGTCATCGGCGAGCGGGTCATGCGGACGCTCGGGCTCAACGACTTCTTCATCCTCCTGTACAACTCCGAAAAGCGCCGCCTCACCTGCCGCGCGTCCGCGGGATCCACGTCCTCCCTGTCGGACGGCTTCCAGATCGCCCCGGGCGAGGGCGTGTCGTGGCGCGTCTTCGAGACCGGCGAACCGGTCTACATCCCGGACGTGCGCGCGACCCCCGAGTTCCGCTACTACGGCGGGCGCCGGATGGACGTGAGATCGTTCATGTGCGTTCCGCTCCTCTCGAAGGGGAAGGTGATCGGCGTCCTCAACGTCAACCATCCCGAGCCCAACGCGTTCGACGCCGAGTCGCTCGCCACGATGCGCGTGCTGGCCACGCACATGGCGATCGCCATCGAGAACGCGGAGATGTTCCAGTTCGTCAAGACCCTCGCGGACAAGGATTCCCTCACGCTTCTCTACAACCACGGGGCGTTCCACGCGAAGCTCAACATCGAGCTCGAGCGGGCGGCGCGCTACGGCCGCGCCCTCTCGGTCATCATGCTCGACCTCGACTGCTTCAAGGAGATCAACGACGCCTACGGGCACATCGTGGGAGACCGGATCCTGGTCATGACGGCCGGCGTCCTCTGCGCACACCTGAGGAAGAGCGACGTGGCGGCCCGGTACGGGGGCGACGAATTCGCGGTGATCCTTCCCGAGACCGACCTCGCGGCGACCGCCACCATCGCGGGGCGGATCGCGGCCGGTGTCTCCCAGGTCCGGCTCGACGTGCGGCAGGGGGACGTGATCTCCTTTTCCGCGAGCATCGGCTACGCCGCCTGCCTGCCCGATTCGAAGGATCGCGACAACATCCTGAACGTCGCCGACCGGCTGATGTACGAGTCGAAGCGCCGGGGGCGCGGCGGCATTCTGGGCGAGCAGCTGTGACGCGCAGACCTGGGGAGGCCCGGAATGGGCGATGAGAGGGCGGTCGGCTTGACGGGGCGCGTGAGGGAGCGGCTCGGGCGCATGCTCTATGCCGCGGGCGAGACCGCCACGACCGAGGATCTCCTCCTCATCGGCGAGGCGCGGAAGCGCGTCGGGCGCGTGATCAGGGCCCGCTGGGTCATTCTCGGGCTCCTGGCCGGGTACGGGGTCTTCGTCGCCGTCCTCTTCGGGCATCCGTCCGCCGACGTGGGAGCGGTCAGCGCGACGCACCGCATCGTCGCCGTCGCGGCGATCCTCTTCGGGGCCGCCTACAACGGGTGGTACCACTACTCGTACCGGTGGTTCGTCCGGTTCCGGTCCCTCAACCAGGTCCAGATCCTCTTCGACATCGTCGTCGTCACCGTCGTGGTCCACTACAGCGGCGGAGCGGTGTCCTGGTTCTGGGCGATGTACGCCGTCCTGACGCTCGAGGCCGCCCTGCTCCTGGACCGGAAGGGGGACACCTATGCGATGGCGGTGCTGGGCGCATTCGCGTACGGAGGGGTGCTGACGTTCGAATACTACCGGCTGATCCCGCCGGTTCCCATGCCGTTCGAGAACAACGCCCTGCAACAGACCTTTTCGTACGAGATGATCAAGTGGGCCTTTGTCCTCGTCACCAACCTGTGCATCGCCTTCGTCGGCGACTACATGATGGAGTCCGTGAAGCGCCGGCAGGAGATGCTGCGGAAGCTGGTCGTCCAGGACCCCCTCCTCCCCCTGTACAACCGGCGGTATTTCTACCACCGGTTCAATTCGGAGATCCAGCGGGCGAAGCGTTACGGGAGGACGGTGTCTCTCCTCATCCTGGACGTGGACGATTTCAAGAGCTTCAACGACCGGGCCGGGCACTTCGCGGGGGACGAGCTGCTGAGAACGCTCGCGGAGCTCATTCTCTCGAACATCCGCCGGAGCGACAGGGATCCGGGCTACGAGGTCGACATCGCCTGTCGTTACGGGGGCGACGAGTTCGCGCTCATCCTTCCCGAGGCGGCGTCGTTCCAGGGCGCGGCGGCCGCGGAACGACTGCGCGGCAACATCGAGACGACCTGGGCGGTGGTCGTCGCCGAGCGGATCCGCAGGCAGGTGGAGAACATCCGGTGGGAGGGCCTGGACGTGACGGTCAGCGTCGGCGTGGCGTCGTACCCGGAGCACGGGATCGACATGGACGGGCTCGTCAAGGCGGCCGACGACGCGCTCTACGCCGCGAAGCGCGCCGGAAGGAACAGGATCGTCGTCGCGGGGAGCGTCCCGCCGCCCGCCGCGCCGGGGGGAGGGGAGCCGTGAATCGGAAGGCGGTCGAGCAATATCGCCTGTCGCTGTTCGGCCGGATGGTGATGGGGGTGTCGCACGAGGTCGACAACCACCTGAGCGTCATCCTGGGTTTCGCCGAGCTCATCCAGCTCGCGGGGGGAGACGAGCGGAAAGCCGTCGACGCGGCGGGAAAGATCCTGGCCGCGGGGGAGCGGATCAACGCCATCGTCAAGCAGTTCTCCCACTACGTCCGCCCCCACGCCCCGCTCCGCGAGCCGTTCGTGCCGGGGGAGGTGCTGGCGCAGATCGTCCTCTTCGCCAAGTACGACCTCGGGCGCGGCAACGTGACCCTGTCGCCTCCCGAGCGCTTTCCGGACGGGCTTCTGGCCGGCGACCGCAGGGATTTCGCGCTGTCGCTCCTGGCCCTGCTCGTGAACGGGGCCGAGGCCATGGCCGCACGGGGCGGGCGGCTCGGCCTGTCCGTCGAGGACCGGGGCGACGCCTGGGAGTTTCGCGTGACCGACGAGGGACCGGGCATCCCGCCGGAGGTCCTTCCCCGCGTCTTCGAGGAGGGCTTCACGACCAGGTCGGAGCCGTTCAACGCCGGCATGGGGCTTCCGGTGGCGCGGCACCTGGTCGCCGACGCGGGGGGCACCGTGTCCGTGGGAAACCTCGCGACCGGCGGATGCGAGGCGACGATCGTCTACCCCGTCCGCCCGCGCGGGCGGTAGGGCGCCTCGATGTCGATGACCTTCTACGCGATGCTCGCCGCGACGGTCGTCCTCGCCGGCCTGGCCGGCGGCGCCGCGGCGGTCCGGCTGCTCCGGCCGGGCAGGACGATCCGCGCGGAATCGGTCGACATCGTCGACGGGGACGGGAACGTGCGCGGCCGGATCGCGGCTGACGCGAAGGGCGGGGCGGGGTTGTACCTGTTCGGGGCCGGCGGAGAGATCCGGGCCGAGCTCTCGACCCTGGAAGGCGCCGTCCCGCGCCTTGCGCTGTTCGACGGCGAGGGGGACGTCCGCGCGTCGCTCGTCGGGGATGCAGCCCCCGGCCTGATCCTTCTGCAAGGGGACGGAAAGAGGCGGGTTCACCTCGGTCTCGAGATCGACGGGGCGCCGTCGCTGGGGTTCTTCTTCGGGGAGGCGCGCGGCCGCGCGGAGATCGCGCTCGGGCCCGGGGGCAGGCCGTCGCTGATGTTCCGCGACGATCACGGCACCGTCAGGGTCGCGATCGGGATCCTGAGCGACGGGAAACCGCTGCTGGCGGCGTGCGACGCGCAGGGCAAGCCGGTCTGGATCGCCCCCGGGACCCCGGAAGAGGGGAAGGCGAGGAGCCGGTAGGGGAGAGGGCGTGGAACCGCCTTCCGCGGCGGGTTATCATGGAAGGCGGGGAAGGGAGCGCGCCGGGGAGGCCGCCAGGAGACGCGTTGGACCGCCGTCAGCAGGAATCGGTGATCGTGGACCTCGTCCGGTCGTTCGGATCGTCCCTCAGGAACCGGAAGTTGTACCCGCCGACGCACCCGCTGGTGCGGGCGCCCGTCGACAAGTGCTTTTCCGATCTCCTCCGGTTTTTCGCCGAGCAGCCGGAGCTCGTCCTGGTCGTCGCGAACGAGACGCTCGTCTTCGAGGGGGTTCCCGTCTTCAACCTGACCTCCTCTCTCGAACAGTTCATGGAACGTCTCGAGAGGATCGGCGTTCCCGCCGTCATCTTCGAGAAGGAGGTGACGCCCGCGGAGATCGAGACCTTCATCCGCTTCCTCCACGAGACGACGGAGCAGGGACTCTCCGTCGAGCAGATCCGGGAGCGGCTCGCGGGCATGGGCGTGGCGCATATCCGGGTACGCCCCCACGAGGAATCCGAGGGCGACGACTTCCGGTTCGCGAGGCGGATCTACGACAATGCCGTGGACGCGGTCCGGTCCGTCCTCCGCGAGGTCCGGAGCGGCCGCATCCCGTCCGGGGCCGAGCCGGACCGGGTCGTCCGCGAAATGGGCGGGATGCTCCGGAAGAACCGGGACGCCATCCTCGCCCTGACCCTCATCAAGAACTTCGACGAGTACACGTACAATCACTCGGTCAACGTCGCCGTCCTCTCCCTGGCGCTGGCGGAGGCCCTGTCCCTGCCGGAACAGGAGAAGATCGAGGTCGGCGTGGCGGGACTCCTCCACGACGTGGGCAAGACCC
>JBLMWX010000115.1:0-8824 GCA_050257455.1 Gemmatimonadota bacterium
TCGTCACCTACATCCAGGCGATCAACCAGGCGATGCACGAGGAGATGGCGCGCGACGAGCGGGTGATGCTGCTCGGCGAGGACGTGGGCGTCCTCGGCGGCGCGTTCAAGGCGACCGAGGGGCTCCTGGACAAGTTCGGCGCGGAGCGGGTCGTCGACACGCCGATCGCCGAATCCCTCATCGTGGGGGCCGGAATCGGCCTTGCCCTCCACGGGATGCGCCCGATCTGCGAGATGCAGTTCATCGACTTCATCTCGTGCGGCTTCGACCAGATCGTCAACCAGGCGGCGACGCTCCGCTACCGGCACGGCGGGCAGGCCGCCTGCCCCATCGTGGTGCGGGGCCCGTGCGGGGCGGGGGTCCACGGCGGGCTCTACCATTCCCAGAACCCGGAGGCGTGGTTCTGCCACGTCCCGGGGCTCAAGGTCGTGGCGCCCGCGACGGCGTACGACGCCAAGGGACTGCTCAAGGCCGCGATCCGCGACGACGACCCGGTCATCTACCTGGAGCACAAGTTTCTCTATCGCCGGATCAAGGAGGAGGTTCCGGCGGAGGACTACGTCGTGCCGATCGGGAAGGCGGCGCTGCGCAAGGAGGGACGGGACCTGACCGTCGTGACGTACGGCGCGCCGGTCCACGCCGTGATGAAGGCCGCCCGCGACCTCGCCTCCGAGGTCGACATCGAGGTCATCGACCTCCGGACGCTCCTTCCGATCGACTGGAAGACGATCTACGGCTCCGTGCGGAAGACGGGCAAGGCGCTGATCGTGCACGAGGCGCGCCTGAACGGGGGCGTCGGGGCCGAGGTGGCCGCACGGATCGCGGAGGAGCTTTTCGAGTCGCTCGACGGCCCGGTGACGCGCCTCGCCTCGAAGGACACCCACAACGCCTTCGCGGGCCCGATGGAGGAGTTCATCCTTCCGAACCAGGAGAAGATCGCCGAAGCCGTCCGCAAGCTGGCTGCCTACTGAGAGGGGATCCCATGCGCGTCGACGTCGTCATGCCGCAGCTCGGAGAAAGCGTGGTCGAAGGGACCGTGGTGAAGTGGCTGGTCAAGGCCGGCGACGCGGTGGCGAAGGACCAGCCGCTCGTCGAGATCTCGACCGACAAGGTGGATGCCGAGATCCCGTCGCCGGAAGCGGGGACGGTCGTCGAGATCGTGGCGAAGGAGGGGCAGGTCGTTCCGATCAAGGAGCTCCTCGCGCGGATCGAGACGGAGGCGGGCGCCGCCGCGCCGGCTCCCCCGCCCCCCCCGAGGTGGGACGAGGAGACCGAGGGGGCGCCGGGGGCGATGGCGCGCAAGACGGGTCCGCCCATTCCCCCCGCGCCGCGGGCCGCGGCTCCGTCTCCGCCTCCGCCCGCACCGCCCCCGGCGGAGGAAGGACGCGGGCTCCGCGTCTCGCCGGTGGTGGCCCGGATGGTCGCGGAGTACGGCCTCGACATCTCGCAGATCCCCGGGACCGGGATCGAGGGCCGGGTGACGAAGAAGGACGTGGAGAACTACCTGCTCCGCCGGGAGGCCGCGGCTCCGCCGCCCCCGCCGCTGCCGCAGGTTCCGCCGTCCGTCCCGCCTCCCGTCCCGCCGGCGGCGCCCGCGGCCGCCGCGGCGGAAGCCCCGACCCGGGAGACCCTCACCCCCGAGGGGGACCGGGTCGTCCCGTGGACGCCCATCCGCAAGAAGATCGCCGAGCACATGGTCGCGAGCAAGCGGACCTCGCCGCACGTCCACACGTTCGCCGAGGTCGACCTGCACAGGGTCGCGGCGATCCGGGCGGCGCGCAAGAGGGAGGGGGTGTCGCTCACGTACCTTCCCTTCCTCATCCGCGCGGCGGTCCTGGCCCTGCGCGAGTTCCCGATGATGAACGCGCACGTCGCCGGGGAGACGACGATCGTCAGAAAGGCGATCCACATGGGCGTGGCGGTCGATACCGACCGGGGGCTCATCGTCCCGGTCATCCGGAACGCCGGCGCGCTCTCGGTGGAGGGGATCGCGAAGGCGGTGGACGAACTCGCGGCGCGGGCCGCCGCGCGGCGGATCATGCCCGACGACCTCGCGGGAGGGACGTTCAGCGTGACCAACCCGGGGCCGAAGGGGAACCTGTTCGGGACGCCGATCATCAACCAGCCGCAGGTCGGGATCCTGCGGATGGGACAGGTCGTCAAGCGGCCGGTCGTGGTCGACGTCGACGGCGAAGACTCGATCGTCGTCCGCCCGGTGATGGTCCTGTGCCTCGCCTACGACCACCGGGTCGTCGACGGCGTTGCGGGGAACGGCTTTCTCTTCAGGGTCCGCGAGATCCTCGAGGCGGGGGAGTTCGGGCCGTAGGGCGCGCGCGATGGATGCGGTCTGGCTCGGAGAGGTCGCGTACGACAGGGCGCTCGCGATTCAGCTCGACCACGTGGGGCGGCGCGCCCGCGGCGAGATTCCGGACACGCTGCTTCTCGTAACGCATCCCCATGTCTACACGTTCGGAAGGGCAGGCGACCCGAAGAATCTGCTCGTCTCCCCGGAGTTGCTCGCCCGGGAGGGGATCGCGGTGACGCGGGTCGGCCGCGGCGGGGACGTCACCTACCACGGCCCCGGGCAGCTCGTCGGATATCCGATCATCCTTCTCGCGAAACCCGACGTCCACCGGTACGTGAGGGCGGTCGAGGCCGCCCTCATCGAGGCGCTCGGCGCGTTCGGCATCGGGGCGCGGCGGATCGCGGGGATGACCGGGGTCTGGACGGGCGAGAAGAAGATCGCCTCCATCGGGATCGGCGTCCGGCAATGGGTGACCTACCACGGATTCGCGCTGAACGTATGCACCGACCTGTCGTACTTCAGGCGCATCCACCTGTGCGGGCTGGTCGGGCGCGAAGCCACGTCGGTCTCCGAAACCCTCGGCCGGGAGGTGGCGGTCGACGAGACCCGGGGCGCCGTGGCCGACGCGTGCGACCGGCACATCCGGGGATTCTCGTGAGCGCGGTCCGCCCCCCCGGGCGTCCTCCATGGCTCAAGGTCCGGCCCCCCGCGGGGCCGGCCGCCGAGCGCGTGGCCGACTCCCTGCGGCGGCGCGGCTTGCGCACGGTATGCCGCGAGGCCCGCTGCCCGAACCTCGGCGAGTGCTGGAGCGCGGGGACGGCGACCGTCCTCGTCCTGGGGCCGTCGTGCACGCGGGCCTGCGCCTTCTGCGCCGTCTCCCATGGACTGCCGGCGCCCCCCGACCCGGGCGAGCCTTCGCGGGTCGCCGCCGCCGCCGCGGAGCTCGGGTGGAAGACGCTCGTGGTGACGTCGGTCACGCGCGACGACCTACCGGACGGGGGGGCGGGCCACTTCGCGCGCATCGTGCAGGCGTTGCGGGGGCTCCCGCGGCCCCCCGAGATCGAGCTGCTCGTCCCCGACTTCGGCGGCAGCCCGGATGCGCTGAGGACGGTCGTCGACGCCCGGCCGGACGTGCTCGCGCACAACGTCGAGACGGTCCCGCGCCTCTATCCCCGCGTGCGCCCCGGCGCGGTCTACGCCCGCTCCCTCGAACTTCTGTCCCGGGCCCGGGATATGGCGCCGGACCTCGCGCTCAAGTCAGGACTGATGGCAGGGTTCGGGGAGACGCGGGACGAGCTGGCGCGCGTGCTCGAGGACCTGTCCGCGGTCGGCTGCCGGTCGGTGACGCTGGGGCAATATCTCCCGCCCGGCCCCGGCCACGTCCCGGTGGCGGAGTACCTGGCGCCGGAAGCGTTCGCGGAACTCGGGGAGACGGCGCGCCGCCTGGGGTTCGCGAGGGTCGTCTCGGGGCCGCTGGTCCGCAGCTCGTACCGGCCGGCGGCGCGTTGACCGGGGAGGGAATCGGATGCAGCCCTGGAACTTGGTCGTCACCTCCCGCCGCGGCGGCGAGCGGGGCCTGCTCAAGGAGCTCAGGTTCTTCGGGCGGTTCCGGCCGACCGGCTTCCACGATGTCGTGGCCGGCTTCGTCGAGGACCGCGCCCGCTTCTTCGACGACCTCCTGAAAGGGCACGAGATGCGCGACCCGGTCTGGCGGTTCCTCGTCCGCGTCGTTCCCGTCGACGCGGTTTTCTCCTTCACGGTCGACACGTTCCGCGAACGCCTGGGGGAGGTGGTCGACGCGATGGCCGACCGCGTGCCCCCGGGCCCGTTCTACGTCCGGATCGAGCGGCGGGGCCACAAGGGGGAGATCCCCACCCCCGAGGTGGAACGGGAGATGGACGGGCGGATCATCGCCGCCCACGAGCGACGGGGCTTGGCGTCCCGGGTCGATTTCAAGGAGTATTCCGCCGTCGTGGCGGTCGAGACGTTGCGCGACGTCGGCGGCGTCGGTCTGGTCCTCAGGGAGGCGATCGGGAGATACCCGTTCCTCAAGCTCCCCTGACGGTCGTTTTCCCCCGGTGCCCGTAAATTTCCCTGAATATTCCCCCGGATGCCCGCGATAGAGTCTTTCGATAGAGTCATTCCGGACGCGCACCAAGGGGGGCGGAAACCGTGCCGGGCGGGGCGGGCAGCCGGTAACATGACGAATCTGAAGCATAAACTTGTCCTGGCGGCCGCGGCCATCGTCGTGTCGTCCGTCGCCATGAGCGCTGCCGTCATCTGCCAGACTTCCGCGACGCCGTTCATCGTGGCGGGAGGCCTCGGCATCTACCTCTCGGTCCTCGCCAGCGCGTACATCGTCAAATCCGTGATGGAAACGATCCGGGCCCGGGAGTGCGCCACGGAGGAGCTGCGGGAGACGACGAACCGCCTGCAGACGCTCGTGGACGCGATCCCCGACTCCATCTATTTCAAGGACACCGCGGGCCGCCACCTGTTCGTCAACAGCGCGTGCGAGGCGGCCCTCGGGAGCGGCCCGGGGAGCGTTCTCGGGAAGACCGCGGACGATCTGCTTCCCCCGGACCTGGCCGATTCGTGCCGGCGCAGCGACGCGGCAGTCGTCGAGAGCCGCCGCCTCGGCTGCACCGAAGAGGAGATCCGCCGTCCCGACGGCGAGATCGTGTTCTTCGAGACGATCAAGGCCCCGATCATCGACGACCGGGGGACCGTCGTCGGCCTGGCGGGCGTGACGCGGGACATCACCGAGCGCAAGAAGGCGGAGAAGGCGCTCAAGGAAAGCGAGGCCAGGTACAAGGCGCTCTCCAGCGAGTTCAGGGCGGTGCTGGACGCCTTTCCCGACAACCTGAGCCTCCAGTCGCCCGACTTCCGTTTCGTCTGGACCAACGCGGTGACCGCGGCCACCCTCGGGCGCGAGGCGGGGGAACTCCCCGGCAGATTCTGCCACGAGCTGTGGCAGGGACGCCCGGAGCCGTGCTCGCCGTGCCCCGTGAAACGGTGCTTCGAGACGGGGCACATCGAACAGGACGTGACCGCGATGGCGGACGGGACGGCCTGGGAAGTGCGCGCCGTTCCCATCAGGGGCGAGGACGGATCGGTGAGCCGGGCGATCGAGCTGGTCCGCGACATCACCGACATCCGCCACCTCGAGGCGCAGCTGCGCCACTCGCAGAAGATGGAGGCGGTGGGGCGGCTGGCGGGCGGGATCGCCCACGACATCAACAACTACATCGGGGCGATCACCGGCTACTGCGAGCATCTCAAGATGACGAACGCGGACAACGAGCGCCTGGTGGGGCGGATGGACTCCGTCATCGCCCTGTCCTACAAGGCCTCCGCCCTCATCAAGCAGATCCTCGCCTTCAGCCGGAAGCAGCCGATCCGCCTCGGGGTGACGAACCTGAACGAGGTGGTGGAGGGAATGGCCCGGATGATGCGGCGGCTCATCGGCGAGAACATCGCCCTCGAGCTGTCTCTCGCGGAGGGAATCTGGAGCGTCAAGGCGGACCCGGTCCAGATGGAGCAGGTGCTCGTGAACCTCCTCGTCAATGCGAAGGACGCGATGCCGGAAAGTGGGGCGGTCTCGGTCCGGACGGCGAACGTGGCGATCGGTGACGCCTTCCAGGTCCTCCACCCCGAGGCGAAGCCGGGAGAGTACGTGATGATCTCGATGTCGGACACGGGCGGCGGCATCCCCCCGGAGATCCGGGACAAGGTCTTCGAGCCGTTCTTCACGACGAAGGAGAGCGGCAAGGGGAGCGGCCTGGGGCTCTCGATGGTCTACGGGATCGTCAAGCAGCACAACGGCTACGTCTGGGTCGACAGCGAGGTCGGCCGCGGCACGACGTTCGACGTGTACCTTCCCCGGTGCCGCGAGGAAACCCCCGCCGAGTATCGCAGGCCCGCCGCCGCGGGGGCCGAGCTCGGGGAGGCGTGCCGGATTCTCCTCGTCGAGGACAACGCCGACGTGCGGGAGGCGGTGGGCGCCCTCCTCCGGGCGATGGGGCACGAGGTGACCACCTCCTGCCACGGCGAGGATGCGCTCCAGGTCATCGACGGGGGGGAACCCGGGTTCGACCTCCTGATCACCGACGTCATCATGCCCGGGATGAGCGGGCAGGAGCTTGCCTCCCGGATCCAGGACCGCAACCCCGGGATGAAGGTGCTCTTCATGTCGGGCTACCCGGACAAGGCGCTCGTCCAGGACGGGATCTTGAGCGACGGGATCAACTTTCTCCAGAAGCCGTTCGCGGCCGCCGTCCTCGGGAAGAAGGTCCGCGAACTCGTGGGAAGCGGGGCCGGAGCGCCCTGAGGGTCTCCCCGCGCTGACTCGCGGCGCGCCGGCGCGGTAGAATGGAGGCGATGGCCCGCGATCCGTCCGCCCGGGAGATCGTCCACTGCGACATGGACGCGTTCTACGCGTCCGTCGAGGTCGTGGACAAACCCGAGCTCGCGGGCAAGCCCGTCATCGTCGGCGGCGGCGAGAGGCGCGGGGTCGTCGCGGCCGCGTCCTACGAAGCCCGGCGATACGGCGTCCATTCCGCGATGCCCACGGCGGCGGCGAGGCGGCTGTGCCCCGCCGGCGTCTTCCTCCCCGTCCGGATGGCCCGGTACCGGGACGTCTCGGAACGGGTCTTCGGGATCTTCCGCCGGTTCACCCCCCTGGTCGAGCCCGTCTCCATCGACGAGGCGTTCCTCGACGTGACCGCCTCCGTCCGGCTCTTCGGCACGCCCGAGGAGATCGCGCGCGCGATCAAGGCCGCGGTGCGGAGCGAGACCGGGCTCACGGTGTCGGCGGGCGTGGCCCCGTCCAAGCTCGTCGCGAAGATCGCGTCCGACATGCGCAAGCCCGACGGCCTCACCGTGGTTCCCCGCGGAAGGGTGACGGAGTTCCTGGCCCCCCTCCCGGTCGGCAAGCTCTGGGGCGTGGGGCCGGTGACGCGGGAAGCCCTCCGGGCGATGGGCGTCGCGACGATCGGGGAGTTGAGCCGCGTGCCGGAGACGATCCTCGAGGCGCAGTTCGGGGAGAGCGGCCTGCACCTGCATCGCCTCGCCAACGGGATCGACGACCGCGAGGTGGAGACGGAGCGCGGGGCGAAATCGATCGGCCACGAGGACACGTACGACGAGGACATCCGGGACCCGGCCGCGATCCGCAGGGAGGTTCTCGGCCTGGCGGACCGGGTCGCCGCGCGGCTGCGGCGCCACGCCGTCAGGGGAAAGACCGTCACGCTCAAGGTGAGATACGCGGACTTCACGGCGGTCACGCGGGCCGTGACGCTGTCGCGCGCGACGGACGACTGCGGGGAGATCTACCGGAGCGCCGTCTCGCTGCTCGCGAAGACGCGGGCGGGGCGGCAGCCGGTCCGCCTCCTCGGGATCTCCGTTTCCCGCCTCGCGGCGGACGGGGAGTGCCGGCCGGAAACGTGGGGCCAGGTTCCCCTCTTCGGCGGGGAAGGGCGAGGCGGGGCCGGCGAGGTCCCGTCCGTTCGGGCCGCGGCCGACGCGACCCGGGTCGCGAAGCTCAACGCGGCCGTGGACCGGATCCGCGAGAAGTTCGGGAAGAGGGGGATCCGCCCCGCGACGCTCGCCGACGCGGAGTGACCTGCTCCTCCCCGCGTTACGCCTTCTTCGCGCGGAAGGCGTGGCACTTCATGCAGGCGCCGCCCTCCTTGTTGTGATCCGCCATGTCGCTGTGGCACCCGAGGCAAAGCTCCCGGCCCGTGACGGCCCAGGTGTGCGGCTTGTGGCAGTCCGTGCACGCCGCCTCGGGGTGCCCGCCCTTGGTATGGAGGCCGGCGAGCCCGTCGTGGCACTCCCTGCAGTCCGCCACGGGCTTCGCCTCCTGCGCCTTCTTGTGGCAGTCGCCGCACGACATCGACGACATCATCGGCGCCGCCGTGTTGATCCTGTGGCACTCGGCGCAGTCCGTCGGCGGGCGGTAGCCGGCGGAGTGGCACCGGTTGCAGAGGATCCGCGCGTGCTTCCCCTTGAGCTCGATGGGGTGCCACGGCAGGGTGCCCTGCGACAACACGGTCCCGAGCGGCATGAGCGGCGACCGCACGGGCTGGGTGTGGCACACCGTGCATTCCGTGCTCAAGACCTTCCCAGTCTTGGACACGTGCCGGCCGTCGTGGCACCGGAAGCAGCCGGGCCAGTTCCGGTGGCCGATGTTGGAAGGATACGTCTTCCAGTTCACCTTCATCTGCGGGAAGACGCTCCGGTCGTAGATGGCGACCGCGTTGGTGACGGCCTTCTCCACGTCGCCGGCCCGCGTCCTGAGAACGTCCGGATACTTCTCCTTGTAGAAGCCCTCGATCTCGGCCTTCATCCCCTCGTGGGCCTTGTCCCGGGTCGGGTACTCCCGGACCAGGGCATCCACGACGACCTTCTTCGCCCACGGAAGCGTCCGGGGGACGAGGCCGGTCGTCATCGCCTGGTCCACCGCCGCCTCCGGCGGTTTGAAGGTGTGGGTGGGCCGGTTGTGGCAGTCCATGCAGT
>JBLMWX010000116.1:0-27328 GCA_050257455.1 Gemmatimonadota bacterium
CTGGGCCTTCATGTCCGACAGACGCGCCTCACCGTGCCAGGGGCCGACGTTGCCCCCGAAGACCTTGTCCCCCAGCTTCATCATGTCCATCCCGCCGTGCCCCTGCATCGAGCCCTCGCCCGTCATCCCGGGCATCGAGCCGTGACCCATCCCCGCCGCGGCGGCCGGGCACGCCGAAACGGAGACCACCGCCGACATAACCACCGAAGACACTCCGAATCGCTTCGCCATCATCGTCCTCCTCGTGTTGTTGGTCGATCTCCCCACAGGCCCCGCCCTCCGTCCGGGCCGTCGGGCCACCCCTTCCGTTCCCCGCGCCGCGCGCCCTTCTATCCGTGCGTCACCGCGCGGGGGACGAAACTCCTCTCTCCCGACGTCCGCCGGCCTTTTCCGTCCCGCACCGCGAGCCGCACGCGCCAGGGCCCCGGCGTCTCCAGGACCGCCGTCGCATCGGGATGCAGCTCCGCCGCCATCCCGAAGCCGGTCGCGTAGACCTTGCCCGGGACCGGGTCGGTCCCCCCGGGGGCGAAGAAGGCGATCTCTTCCACGGTGACGGGCCGGTCGAACAGGGCGGACAGCACCGACGGCGGCTCGTCGTCCTTCTCCCGGACGGCGACGAGCCCGAGGACTTCCGGCGGCCCGATGTCCGCCGTCGCCGCGCCGTCGGCGGTCCCGCGGAAATGCGCCGTCCCCGACGCGTCGCTCACGTCGACCTCCCGTGCGTTCCCGAACTGGGCCACCGTGAGCGCCAGGGCCCGGGCCGCCGCCGCGCGCCTCTCCGCGGAAAGGCCGTCCGCGCGGAACGGCCCGCCGACCACGACCGTCGCCACGCCGCCCGCAACCGAGAAGGCGGCGAGATCGGATCCGGCCGGGAAGGGAGACGCAATCTCCTCCGAGAAGTCCCCCGCTCCCGCGATCCCGCGGATCACGGTGCGCACCGTCAGCCGCTCCTCGGCGCCCGGCTCGGCCGAGAAGAGGGGCGCGGGCCTGAACTTCCCGGGCTCCCGCGCGGACGGGAAATAGGCGACGGTCGCGAAGACGGGGCCGGGGGCGTCGACGGGCGGCAGCTGTCCGAACACGGCTTCGAAGGCCTTCGTCGCGCGGACGTCCGGCGTCCCCGGAGGGGCCTGCCGCGCGCACGCCGCGAGGAGCGCGGCGGATGCCGCGACCGCCGCGGCGGCCGCCGTCACCCGCCGCCCCGGCCATCTGTGCGTCTTCCTCCCCATCGTTCTCCCCTTATCTCTGATGCCCGATACGGTGCCGCCAGTTCCGCCCGCCGGGGATTCCGGTCCCGCGCCCGGGGCCGGCGCAGCCGGCGCCTACTCTTCCCGCTCCGGGAGAGGAGCCGGCGCGGCCTCGTAGGACGTCCGGGCCTCCGACCTGTCCAGCCCCCTCTGGTGCATGAACTCGTAGATCACCGGGTAGACCAGGAGTTCCATGATCACGGACGTCACGACCCCCCCCACCATCGGCGCGGCGATCCGCTTCATCACGTCGGACCCCGTCCCGGTGCTCCACATGATCGGGATGAGCCCGGCGATGATGACCGAGGCCGTCATCACCTTCGGGCGGATCCTCTTGACCGCCCCGTCGACGATCGCCTCCTTGAGGTCCCCCATCGTGTTCATGAGCCCCCTGCGCTTCATGTTCGCGTGCGCCACGTCCAGGTAGAGGAGCATGACCACGCCCGTCTCGGCGTCGAGCCCGGCGAGCGCGATGATCCCGACCCAGACCGCGACCGACAGGTTGTAGCCGAGCAGGTAGATGAGCCAGAACGCCCCCACGAGCGAAAACGGCACCGCCAGGAGCACGACGGCCGTCTTTGCGAGCGACTTCGTGTTGAAGTAGATGATGAGGAAGACGATGAACAGCGTGAGCGGGATGACGACCATCAGGCGCTTTTCCGCGCGCTGCATGTACTCGAACTGGCCGCTCCAGACGATGCTGTACCCCGGCGGCAGCTTGACCGCCTTCCGGACCGCCTCCTGGGCCCTCTTGACGTAGGTCCCCACGTCGATCCCCCGGATGTCGACGTAGACCCACACCGTGCGCCGCGAGTTCTCGCTCTTGATGTTCGCGGGTCCCTTGTGGATCGAGATGTCCGCGAGCTCGCCGAGGGGGACCTGCGCGCCCGAGGGCGTCGGGACGAGCACGCGCTTCATGGCCTCCACGTTGTCCCAGAGCTCCTCCGGGTACCGGACGTTCACGGGGTACCGCTCCAGCCCCTCGACCGTCTGCGTCACGTTCATGCCGCCGAGGGCGGACATGATGACGTCCTGCACGTCGGAGACGGTGAGGCCGTACCGCGCCGCTTCCCGGCGCCGGATGTCGTAATCGAAATAGTTCCCGCCCGTGATCCGCTCCGCGTACGCCGACAGCGTTCCCGGGACGCCGGAGATCGCCCCCTCGACCTGCTCGCCGAGCTTCACGAGCGTGTCCAGGTCCTCCCCCATGATCTTGACCCCCACCGGCGTCTTGATCCCCGTGGCGAGCATGTCGGTCCGGGTCTTTATCGGCATCGTCCAGGCGTTGGTCACTCCCGGGAACTGGATGGCGGCGTTGAGCTCGTCCACGAGCTTCTCGTGGGTCATCCCCTTGCGCCACTCCTTCTCCGGCTTCAGCGTGATCGTCGTCTCGATCATGGTGAGGGGCGCGGGGTCCGTGGCCGTCTCGGCGCGGCCGATCTTCCCGAACACGTTCCGCACCTCCGGAAACGTCCGGATGATCCGATCGGTCTGCTGGAGCAGCTCCTTCGCCTTGGTCACGGACACGCCCGGAAGCGTGGTCGGCATGTAGAGCAGGTCCCCTTCGTAGAGGGGGGGCATGAACTCCGATCCGATCCTCGCGACCGGCCAGGCGGTCACGGCGACCAGGGCGATCGCGCCGACGAGAACCGCCTTCTTGTACTTCAGCGCCCGGTCCAGGAGCGGATGGTAGAACCGTATGAGGAACCGGTTGATCGGGTTCCTCTCCTCGGGCTGGATCCTTCCGCGGATGAAGAACCCCATCCAGACGGGGACGATCGTGACCGCGAGCAGCGCGGCCGCCGCCATCGAGTACGTCTTCGTGAAGGCGAGGGGCTTGAAGAGCCGGCCCTCCTGCTCCTCCAGCGTGAAGACCGGCAGGAAGGACACGGTGATCACGAGGAGGGAGTAGAACAGGGTCGGCCCGACCTCCTTCGACGCCTCGACCACGAGATCCCAGTGCCCCCGCTTCCCCTCGTCGTGCTCCATGTGCTTGTGCATGTTCTCGATCATGATGATCGCCGCGTCCACCATGGCGCCGATGGCGATCGCGATTCCGGAGAGCGACATGATGTTGGCGTTGAGACCCTGGTAATACATGACGATGAACGACATGAGCACCGCCAGGGGCAGCGTCAGGATCGCCACCAGCGCGCTGCGGAAATGGAGGAGGAAGACGATGCAGACCAGCGCGACGACCAGCGACTCCTCGACGAGCTTCTCCTTGAGAGTGCCGATGGCCCGGTCGATGAGCCCCGACCGGTCGTAGACCGGGACGATCTCCACCCCCGCGGGGAGACCCGCCTTGAGGTCGGCGAGCTTTCTCTTCACGTTCTGGATCGTCTTCAGCGCGTTCTCGCCGAACCGCATGACGACCACGCCGCCCGCCACGTCGCCGACGCCGTTCAGGTCCGCGATCCCGCGGCGAAGCTCCGGCCCCAGCCTCACGTCCGCGACGTCCCGGAGAAAGACCGGGGTGCCCCGGTCGCTCGACAGCGGGATGTTCCTCAGGTCGTCCATGCTCCTGATGTACCCGAGGCCGCGGACCATGAACTCGGTCTCCCCCATCTCCACCAGCCGGCCGCCGACGTCGTTGTTGCTCCGCTGGATCGCCATCCGGACCTTCTGGATGGGGATCCCGTAGGCCGCGAGCTTGTCGGGGTGGACGACGACCTGGTACTGCTTGACGTACCCGCCGATCGAGGCGACTTCCGACACCCCGTCGACCGCCGTCAGCTCGTACCTGAGAAACCAGTCCTGGATCGAGCGCAGCTGCGCGAGGTCGTATTTGCCGGTCCTGTCCACGAGGGCGTATTCGTAGACCCATCCCACCCCCGTGGCGTCGGGGCCGAGGTTCGGGGTCACGCCGGCCGGGAGCCGCTTCGAGACGTAGTTCAGGTATTCCAGGACCCGGCTGCGGGCCCAGTAGATGTCGGTGCCGTCCTCGAAGATGATGTAGACGAACGACAGCCCGAAGAAGGAGTAGCCGCGCACCACCTTCGCCTTCGGCACGGCGAGCATCGCGGTGGTCAGCGGGTAGGTGACCTGCTCCTCCACGATCCGGGGCCCCTGCCCGGGGTACTCGGTGAACACGATCACCTGGACGTCGGAGAGGTCGGGGATCGCGTCGAGCGGGATCCGGGTCATCGCCCAGATCCCCCACGCCGCCAGGAAGAACATGGCGAGGACGACCAGGAACTTGTTCCGGACCGATCTTTCGATGATCCTGTCGAGCACGGGCTACGGCCCCTTCCCTTTCCCCGGAGGCGCCTCCATCCCCGTCATGGAGGACCCGCCGTCCATCGCTTTCGTCGAGGAGCCGTTATCCATCTTCATGCCGGGCATGGACGGGGGAGAAGCCGCCGGGGGCGCGCCCGTGCCGGCCCCCGGGCCCGCCCCGGCGCGCTGGAACTTGTTGAGCGCTTCCTTGAGGCTGCTCTCGGAATCGAGCAGGAACTGGGCGGAGACGACGATCTTTTCGCCCCCCCGCAGGCCGGACAGGACCTGAACGGTTCCCTCCTCTCCCTCCAGGCCGAGGGTCACGTCCCGGGGCTCGAAGCGGCCCGACCCGCGATCCACGAAGACCACGTTGCGGATCCCCGTGCGGATGATCGCCTCGGAGGGAATGAGGACGGTCTTGCCCTTCACCCGCGGGCTGAGCTCGACGTGGGCGTACATGTCCGGCTTGAGCACGATTCCCGGATTGACCAGCTCGACCCGGGCGGTGGCCGTCCTCGTCTTGCCTTCGAGGTAGGGATAGACGTACGCCACGGTCCCGCGGAACTTCTTCCCCGGGAGATAGTCCAGCGTCACCGTCGCCGGGGTCCCCGCCTTGACCCACGGCAGCTCGTACTCGTAGACGTCCGCCTGGACCCAGATCCGGGAGAGGTTCGCGATCCGGAACAGCTCCATCCCCGCCGCGACCCGCGTCCCGTCGAAGGCCGCCTTGGAGACCACCACCCCGTGAAACGGCGAGTAGAGCGTGAGGGTCTTGCGAACCTCGCCGGTCCTCTCGATGTTCTCGATCTGTGCCGCGTCGATGTCCCAGTAGTCGAGCCGCTTGCGGGCCGAATCGAGCAGCTCCCGCGCGCTCTTCACGACGTCCGGGAACGGGCTGTTCCTCACCTGGTCGAAGTGCCGCCGGGCGATCAGGTACTCCTGCTGCGCGGACACGAGGTCGGGCGAGTAGATGTCGATGAGGGGCTGGCCCTTCCGGACCTCCTGCCCCGTGGTGTCCGCGTAGAGCTTCTCGATCCACCCGCCCACCTTCGAGTTGATCGTGGTGATCCGGCTCTCGTCGTAGGTCACCCGCCCCACGGTCCGGATCGTCTTCTTCAGCTCCCCGATCCTCGCCTCGCCCGTGCGCACGCCGATCGACTGGACGGTGTTCGGGTCCACGCGGATCGTCCCGTCGGCGCCCTCGTCGCCCTCGTAGACGGGGACGTAATCCATGCCCATCTCGTCCTTGGCCGGGACCGGCGACGTGACCGCCGGGTTCATGGGGTTGCGGTAGAAGAGGATCTTCCGGTCCTTCTTCTCGCCGGGGCTTTCGGCCGCGGACGCGGACCGGACCGGGACGAGGGCCATCCCGCAGATCGGGCAGGCCCCCGGTTTGTCCGAGATGATGAACGGGTGCATGGAGCAGGTGTACTTCTTCGCCTGCGCGGACTCGGGCGTCCCCGGGGCGGCGGCCCCGCGCGGGGCGCGCTTTGCCATCCAGTAATAGGTTCCCGCGCCGCCGATCGCGACGGCGGCGAGCACCAGCACGGCCTGGGCAACGATCTTCCTGGCGGTCATCTCGCGTTTCCTTCGTTTTCGAAAAGTTCCTTCCCCACGACGAGCTCGAGCTCGGCGGCCCTGATGCGGAGACCCTCCGCGGTCCGTTCGCGGTCGATCTCCTGCTGGTACAGCGACATCTGCCCCATGAGGACCGACGCAAACTCCACCTGGCCGACCTCGTACGCGGCGAGCGAGGCGCTGACCGACTCCCGCGCCTGGGGCAGGAGCCCCGTGTCGAACAGGGACAACGATTCCCTCAAGGCACCGATGTCCGCCGTGATCTCCCGGACCCGGTTCTGGACGGCGTTCCAGGCGTTCTGGTAGCCGCTCCTGGCGGCCGACACGTCCCGGATCGACGCCTCGACCTCCTTGTCCTGCTTGCGTCCGTGCCAGAGGGGAACCGAGATCATGACCTGCGCCGTCACCATGTCGGGCATGTCCATGTAATCCCGGTTCATGTACTGGGCCCCGACCTGGAAATCCGGCAGGATCTGCTTCCGCGCCAGTTTCAGCCCGGTCTCCTTCTGGAACGTGGCGTCCGTCTGCCCCTTCAGGTCGGGGTTGGAGGAACGCGCGATCCCGAGGAGCTCCGGCTCCCCGTAAGGCATCTCCGGCATCGGGTAGGAGGACGGGATCTCCACCGGGGTGTCCACCGGGCGGCTGCGCAGCGTGTTCAGGTCCGCCAGCAGCTCCACGTCCTTCTTGCGCAGGGAGATCAGCATCCTCTCCATCCGCGAGATCTCCACCTGGGCCTTGAACAGGTCCTGCTGCGGCGCCTTGCCGACCGCGTACCGGGTGTTGGCCGCCGCGAGGAGCTCCTGGAGGAGGGCCTTGTTCTTCTCCGTCAGGCGCGCCACCTCGCGGTTCTCCATCAGGAGGAAGAAGTCCCTCTTCACCTTGAACCGCACCGCGTTCCGCACGCTCTCCACGCGGTCCGACGCCTGCACCGCGTCCAGCCGCGCGACCTCCTCCTTCAGGGAGAGCTTGCCGGGGAACGGAATCGCCTGGGTGAACCCGATCCCCTTCGAGGTCATGGGATCCTTCGACAGGGAGAAATCGTCCACCGGCACGTTCGACAGCATCAGGGACAACATGGGGTCGGGCAGGGCGCCGGCCGGGAGAACCCGCTCCGCCCGCGCCTCGGCGGCCGACCGCACCGCGTTCAGGTCGGAGTTCCGCTCGAGGGCCTCGCGGACGAGGTCCCTGAGGACATCCCCCGGCGGCGCTCCCTCCGCCGCGGCGAGCGGATGAGCGGGGCGGATGGCGGCAAGAAGCAGCGCGGACAGCAAGGCGGCCGCGGCACGGCGAAGGGGGATCGTCATCCGCGCCTCCGGCGGCCGTGAGATCGGTCTGGACGCCACGTGGGCACCCCTTTCTGTCGGGGATTCACCGCGAGGGAATCGGCCTTCCCTTCCATGATACGGGACCCCCGGCCGGATGCCAAAACCATCTACCGTTCCCCGCCGCCCTGGAGCGGGCAGCAGGAGCCGCCGGCGCCGCATCCCCCCGCTGCCGCGTTCGATGCCGCCGACAGGCGGAACGATCCTCCGAAAATCAGCGTCGCCGCGACCGAGAGCACGATCGCCGCGAGAATCGACAGGAGCCACGCGCGCCACGTCGGGCCGCGCCGCTCCGCCGGCGCGCCCCCCTCTCCCGGCGCGCCCGGTCCCCCCGCCTGCCCCGGCTCCTGTCGCCCGGGCCGCTCGATCCCCCCCCTGCCGTCCATTCTCCGTCCCTCCGTCACACGGCCAGGCACGCCCGGCCGAGCCGCTCGTCGCCGGCGACCCGGCCGTCGCACAGTCTCACCGACCGCGTCGCGCGCGAGAGGATCGCCCGGTTGTGGGTCACCATGAAGACCGTCTTCCCCCGCCCGTTCAGCCCGGTGAAGAGATCCAGTATCTGTTCCCCCGTCTCGGAGTCGAGGTTCCCCGTCGGCTCGTCGGCGAGCAGGATCGGCGGGTCGTGGACCAGGGCCCGGGCGATCGCGACCCGCTGGCACTCCCCCCCCGACAGCTCGGACGGGAGCCGGTCCTCCTTCCCCGCGAGCCCCACCGCCGCGAGCAGGGCGTCCGCCCGCTCCGCCTTCGCCCTCGAGCCCGCGCGCCCGGGCGAGAGCGGCACCGCGACGTTCTCCCGCGCGGAGAGGTACGGGAGGAGGTTGTACGCCTGGAAGACGAAGCCGATCGTCTCCCGCCGGACGTCGGCCAGCCCGTCGGCAGAGAGGGTCGCGAGGTCCGCGCCCGCGATCCGCACGGTTCCCGACGTCGGAACCTGGAGGGCGCCGAGGATCGCGAGCAGGGTGCTTTTCCCCGCGCCCGACTCGCCCGTAACCACCACGTACTCGCCGCGGTCCACGGCGAGCGAAACTCCGCGCAGCGCCTCGGCCCGCGTCCCGTCGCTCCCGTAGACCACGGACACGCCTTCCAGCCGGATGATCGGCTCCATCGGGTCGTCCCCCTTCTTCAAAGAGTGCGGATCGCTTCCGTCGGCGCCAGCGCCGCCGCGCGCCGCGCCGGCGGGACGGCGCCCAGGAGCCCCAGGGCCGTGCCGAGCGCAACGCCGAGGACCGCGGGGGCGACCGGGATCGCCGATCCCGCGGCGTCGAACAGCGGCCCCGCGAGGACCGCCACGGCGACGCCCGCGGCCGCGCCGCCGGCCGACGCGAGCAGGGAGATCCACCCCGTCTCCCAGAACAGGAGCGAGAGGATCGCCCGGCGGCGGAACCCCACCGCCCGCAAGACGCCGATCTCGCGGGTCCGCTCCCGGACGCCTCCCATCACGCTCACGAACACCATCAGGGCCGCGATCCCGAGGACCACGGCCGAGACGCCGAGCCCCAGGCGGCGGAACTGGTCGACGGCCGCCCTCCGGCTTTCGACCACCTGCCGGATCGCCGAGACCCGCGCTCCCGGCAGCGCCTGCCCGATCTGCGCCACGATGTCCTCGACCGGGCAATCCTTGCAGAGCGCGGCGACCTCGAAGAAGGACACCGCCCCCGGGCTCTTCGCCACGGCCTGGACCTCGCGGAGCCCGGCGATCACCATGCGATCCTCCTTCTCCCCCGTGGGCCGCAGCACCCCCGCGACGCGGAACGTCTTCCCGCCCGACGTCACCGTGCCGCCCGGACCCTTGTCGAGCAGCGCCGCGGCCTCCGAGCCGAGCAGCACCTCGTTCTTCCCCGGGGCCGCCGCCCCAGCCGCGTTCCACCAGGGACGCGCCGCGGGGATCTCGACCGCCGGCAGTCCCATCCAGACGAGCTCCCGCCCCGAAGCCGCGGCGGCCGCGAGGAAGAACGGCACCACGGTGCGGAGACGCTCCTTCATCGGGATGGACCGGATCGCCTCGCCGTCGCGCGCCGCGAGCTTCCCGTGGGCCACCTGCGTCCCCCCGAGCGCGACGTCGCCGAAGCCGAGGGCAAGCTGCTCGGTCCGCGGGACGACGAGGATGTTCGCGCCGTACCGGTCGAGTTTCTCGGCGACTGCCCCTTCCATCCGCGCCGTGAGGGTGGAGAGGGCCACGAACGTCCCGATTCCCAGGAAGATGCCGAGCCCCGTGAACAGCGCGCGCGCCTTCCGGCGGGAGAGATTCTTCCAGGCGAGCGTCCTGACGGTCATCGGGCGTCTCCCGGCTTCCGCCTCACGCCCGCCTCCGCGCGAAGTAATCCCTTCCGGCCGCAACGTCCGCCTTCCGGATTACCATGCGGGCGCCTTCGATCCGGTGCGCCAGCGGGTGGGGATTGCAGCCGCCCTTGACCTCCCCGATCCGGCTCGACGGGAACGTCTGGCCGCAGTTGTTGCACACCATGCGGTCGCCCTCCTGGCGGTAGCCGCGGTTCATCCGGTAGCAGACGTCGCACGCGTCGAGCGCGGACCGGTATTTCCCGTCGGCCCCCTTGAGCGCGAAGAAGTGGAGCGTCCGTTCCCCGTCGCGCGTCTGGAGGAAGAGCGCCTTCCCGGAGTCGAGCGCCTTGAGCGGAATGGTCACCTCGTCGGCCGTCTCGACGACGCCGGCCGCTCTGGCGGTTTCCGCGGGCGTCCTCCCGAAGATTCCGTCGAACAGCCCGGCCGCGGAAACCGCGGCCCAGCCCGCGGCCATCGCAACTGCCAGCAACGCCGTCTTGCCCGGTTTCCGGATCGCGCCCGTCATCGCTTCAGCCCCCCTCGCGGGAATTCGTTCCCGGGCGTGTTTAGCACCTCCCGTGCCAGAGCCCGCCGCGGTCGCATCGGGCACGAAAACAGCCGGTTAGGCAAGCGCCGACCGCGGCGCAACGCGGGCGGGACGGAACGCCGTGAGGAATAGTCCCCGGCCCTGTAGAATAGTCTTCGTCCGGACCGGCGCCCGCAACGCCGGCGTCGCGGCCGGCATCGCACAACGGGAGGAGCCCATGAACCGTTACGACGCCGACTACGTTCCGTCGTCCGCCCTGGCGATCTTCGCCCACCCCGACGACGCCGAGTTCACCGTGGCGGGTACCCTCGCGAAATGGGCGCGCGCCGGCTGCGAGATCTCGGTCGTCCTGATCACGAGCGGCAACGCGGGGACCCATGACCCGGCCTGGAGCCGGGAGGAGCTCGCCCGGACGCGAGAGAAGGAAACCAGGGCCGCGATGGAGGTCCTCGGGGTCCGCCGGGTCGCGTTCCTCGGCCAGAACGACTGCGAGGTCGCCAACACGCTCGACCTGCGGCGGCGGCTCGTGAGGGAGATCCGGGCCCGGCGGCCGGAGGTGGTCATCTGCGGCGACCCGCAGGCCTGGCTCTTCGGCGATCGCTACGTCAACCACCCGGACCACCGGGCGGCGGCGGCGGCCGCCCTGGAGGCCGCGTTCCCCTGCGCCGAGATGGAGCTCCTCTGGCCCCTGGAGGGAGCGGCGCATGCGATCCGGGCAATCTACCTCTCCTCGGCGGTGGAGCCGAACACGCGGATCGACATCACGGAGACGATCGACGTCAAGATCGCGGCGCTGCGGCGGCACGAGAGCCAGCTCGGCGACCGGGACCCGTCGGAGATGATCCGCGGGTGGGCCGGCGACGAGGCGCGGAAGGCCCGCGCCGGGGCGCGCCGCGGGAAGAGCACGGCGGCCGCGAGAAAGGTCCCGAAGTATTGCGAGGCGTTCCGCATCATGCGGATCCGCCAGCGGGAAGAGGAGCCCGAGGCGGGAGGGTGATCCGGCCGCGGGCGGCGGGCTCCGAACGCCTCGCCGGGCGGCCCGGGCTCACCCGCCGCCGTACACGATCCGGTAGATCAGCCCCGCCTTGTCGTCCGAGACGAGCAGGGCGCCGTCAGGCATGACCTGGACGTCCACGGGACGGCCCCAGGCGCGTCCGCCTTTCAGCCACCCTTCCGCGAAGACTTCGTATCCGACCGGCCGGTCGTGCCTGACCGGGACGAAGGTCAACCGGTACCCGACGGGCGTCGAGCGGTTCCACGACCCGTGCTCCGCGATGAAGATCCCGTTCCGGTACCGGGCGGGGAACATCGACCCCGTGTAGAACCGCATCCCGAGGGGCGCCGAGTGGGCCGGGATTTCCAGCTCGGGGGGAGTGAAGGCCCGCCCCTTGCCGTCGGCGCCGAACCCGGGGTCGCGCACGTCCTTCCCGTGAACATACGGAAAGCCGAAGTGAAGCCCCTTCCGCGGCGCCCGGTCGAGCTCGTCCGGCGGAAGGTCGTCGCCCATCCAGTCCCGCCCGTTGTCCGTGAACCAGAGCACCTTCGTCTCCGGGCTCCAGTCGAAGCCGACGGTATTGCGGACGCCGGACGCGAAGATCTCGAACCCCGTGCCGTCGGGCTTCATCCGCGTGATGGAGGCGTAAACGGGATCGTCGCGCTCGCAGACATTGCACGGAGCGCCCACGGGGACGTAGAGCATCCCGTCAGGCCCGAACCGGATGAATTTCCAGCCGTGGTGCGCGTCCTTCGGGAACGAATCGTTGACGACGGCGGGCGGCGGCGGGTTGTCGAGGCGGGACTCGATGCCGTCGTACCGCAGGACGCGGCCGATCTCGGCGACGTAGAGCGCGCCGTCCCGGAACGCAACGCCGTTGGGGCTGTCGAGTCCCCGGGCGATCGTGACGACCCGGCGGGAGCGGCCGGGCGCCGCATCGGGAGGGACCGCGTAGACCTTTCCCGCTTCGCGCGTGCCGACGAACAGCGTGCCGTTCGCCCCGAGCGTCATCGAGCGCGCGCCCGGAACCTCGGCGTAGACGGCGATCCGGAATCCCGGCGGAAGCCGGATGTCCCCGGGGCGCGGCTCCGCCGCGCACCCCGCGGCCCCGGCCAGAGCGACCGCGAGCCCGGCCGCGACGGCCGACAGCGCGCCCGCGAGAGACACGCGACCCTCCGCGCGCCGCCACACCCTACATGAGCGGACGGGTCTCGACGACCTTGAAAAAGGCGACGTAGCGGACCATGTCGGCGGCGGCGCCGCCGGACACCGTGCGGGCCCGGGCACGGATGGCGTCGAGCATGTCGCCGGTGTCCCTCAGCTGCTCGAGCTTCAGCGTCATCCTGACGCCCGCCGCGCCGTCGCCCGGGGCCCGGTGGAGAAACGCCGCGTTCGGGTTCTCGCAGAGATTCCGGTACGTGCGGCCGTCGGTCATCCCCCAGGCCACCGTGTTCTCGTCCACGAAATGGGGCGCCGCGTAGACCGCCGTGTTGATCGTGCCGTCCCTGTCGGCCGTCGCGATGACGCCGCTGCCGCCGGCCGCCAGATATTCGGAAAGCTTCATCGTCACCCTCCTGGACGCGGGCGTTGGCTCGCCCTGTCTCAGGGATGCGCGGCGCGCCCGTTCGGTTGCCTCCCGGTGCCGGAAACCCGCCGGTTTCGTCCCGTCAGCAGCCCGGCGATCCTCCGGTTGCTCTTCGGGAGGGCGTATTCGGCCAGGCACGACGGCGCGACCCATTTCGCGTTCCGCGACGCCGCCGGGGCACCGTGCGACAGGCGACACCGGTACGCGTGCAGCGTCACCCGGTAGTGGGTGTAGGCGTGACGGACGGCGCCGATCTTGTCGCCGACCGCGATCGGAACGCCGAGGTCGCCCTCGATCTCCCGCGCCAGCGCTGCCTCGAGCGTCTCGCCTTCTTCCCGCTTCCCACCGGGAAACGCCCACAGGCCGCCCAGAAGCACGCCGTCGGGCCGTCGGCCGATGAGGACCCGTCCCGCCGCGTCCTCGATCACCGCGACGACGATGTCGCGATGGGCAAGCGGTTTCCGCGCGGCCTTGAAGGGAATCGCCTCGACGGTCCCCTCCCGGCGCGCCCGGCACGAGCGCCGGAGCGGGCAATCGGGGCACCGGGGACTCCGGGGGGTGCAGACGAGGCTGCCGAGGTCCATCAGGGCGAGCGCCGACTCCCGTCCCCTCCCCGGCACGACGAGCGCCCGCGAGGCGTCCCAGAGAGCGCGCAGGGACGCGGGACGGGCGAGGTCGCCGCGCAACCCGAGGAGACGCGCGGCGACGCGCCTCGCGTTTCCGTCAAGGACCGGCTCGTCCCGGCCGAAGGCGATCGACGCGATGGCGCCGGCCGTCGACCGCCCGATTCCCGGCAGGGCCGCGAGCTCCCCGGCCGTGGACGGGAGCTCTCCCCCGAGCCGCCCGGCGACGATCTTCGCGGCCCGGTGGAGGTTGCGGGCGCGGGAGTAGTAGCCGAGTCCTTCCCACGCCTTCATCACGGCGTCGGGCGCGGCCGCCGCAAGTGCCGCCACGGTCGGGAAAGCGGCCAGGAACCGCTCGTAGTAGGGTAAGACGGCGGCGACGGTCGTCTGTTGAAGCATGATCTCGGAGATCCAGATGCGGTAAGGGTCGCGCGTCTCGCGCCACGGCATCGGGCGGCGGGACGGATCGAACCACGCGAGGAGGCGCCTTGCGGCGGGGGCCCCGCACCTACCCATCCCCGGACCCGTCCCCCGGACGCCCCACGACGAGGACCGAGATGTTCAGCCGGTGCCTCAGCTCGTCGATGGTGGAACCGTAGACCCAGTCCGAGAATCCCTTGTGCCCGTGGGCGCCCACGACGAGGAGCTCGACCCCGTGGCGCCGTACGATCTCGGGGATGACGCGCACGGGCGAGCCGAAGCCGAGCTCCGTGTCCACGTCGACGTCGTACTTGCCCAGGCCGACCGCGTACCGCTTCAGCCGCTCCAGGTCCTTCACGGTCTCCGTGTCCCCGGTCTCTCCCCCGAGGGCCTTCGCCCCGGCGCTTTCGACGCAGTGGATGAGCAGGAGCCGGCAGCGTGACGCGGACGCCAGCGCCGCGGCGCGGGCGAGAACGTCCGCGTCCGCGGGCCCGAAGTCGATGGCCGCCGCGATCCTTCCGAACGGCCGCGCCGGTTCGACCGCGTCCGCCTCGGCCTCCCCGTGAACGTTGGCCGGCCCCCGTTTCACCCTCTTGCGGAACAGCGGCTCCACGACGACGTAGAGAAGCAGGAGCCCCACGACGGCCGCGGCCGGGATCGCGACCGTCCGCGCGACGATCCCCGCCGTCCCGCCGACGGCCATCCAGCCGCCCACCTCCTCGACGACCAGCCGCACGTTCAGCGCCGCGATGACCGCGGCGCACGTCCACGCGAGGAGCTTCCATCCCCTGCCGACGGCGAAGGCCCCCATCAGGTCCCGGTCGCTCACCATGTGGATGAGAGGGACGACGGCGAACGAGAGTTGCAGGCTCAGAACCACCTGGCTCAGGACCAGGAGCCGGCCCATCGCCGCCTCGCCGAACAGGACGATCGTGACGATCGCCGGGACGATTGCCGCGGCGCGGGTGATGAGGCGCCGCAGCCACGGCCGCAGCCGGATGTTGACGAAGCCCTCCATCACGATCTGGCCCGCGAGGGTCCCCGTGATGGTCGAGCTCTGCCCCGCGCAGATGAGGGCCAGGGCGAACAGGACCGGCGCGAGCGTGCTCCCGACGACGGGCGCCAGCAGCCGGTGCGCCTCCTGGATGTCGGCCACCGCGGTGTAGCCCGCCCGGTAGAAGACCGCGGCGGCGAGCACGAGGATGGCGGCGTTCGTGAAGAAGGCGAGGTTGAGCGCGACCACGGAATCGATCAGGTTGTACCTGAGCGACTGGTGGATCCCCCGCGCGGTCTTGACGACCTTCCGCGACTGGACGAGGGACGAATGGAGATACAGGTTGTGCGGCATCACCGTCGCGCCGAGAATCCCGGCGGCGAAATAAAGCGCGCTCGCGTCGGGCAGGGCCGGGATGAAGCCGCGGGCGATGCCGGCCGCGTCCGGCCTGCTGAGGACGATCTCGACGAGGAAGCAGCCGCCGATCGTGCCCACGAGGACCACGATGAACGCCTCCATCTTCCGGATCCCCGCATGGTGGAGGAACAGGATGAGGAACGTGTCGAGCGCGGTGACCAGGACGCCGTAGACCAGGGGAATCCCGAACAGGAGCTGGAGCCCGATGGCCGAGCCGATCACCTCGGCGAGGTCCGTCGCCGCGATCGCCACCTCGCACAGGATCCAGAGGGCCGCGTTGACCGGGGCGTGGTAGCGGTCGCGGCACGCCTGGGCGAGGTCGCGCCCCGAGACGAGCCCGAGGCGCGCCGAAAGGCCCTGCAGGAGCACGGCCATCGCGTTCGACAGGAGCAGGACCCAGATGAGCGCGTACCCGTACCGGGAGCCCGCGGCGATGTCGGTGGCCCAGTTCCCCGGGTCCATGTACCCGACGGACACGAGGTACGCCGGGCCGGCGAAGGCAAAGAGACGTCGCACGAACCCCCGGCTTTCGGGCACGGCGACGGTGGAGTGGACCTCGGACAGGGAACGGTCGTCAGCCATGGGCGACTCCCGTCCCGGGCGCGGCGGATCGCGGGCCGTCTTCCCGGAAAGGGCCGCCGATCGGTGCGCCGCGCTCCATGGATCGACTGTACCAGCAGCGCGGGTCCCTGAGAAGGACCCGATGGCGCGGAAGGGTCCGACCGGGACCGGCGCCGTCCGCCCGGCAGGGACCAGGAGAGGGGACCGGAGGCGGGGCGCCACTCGCCGTGGCGCCCCTGCGGACACCCGTCGACACGAAGACGGCGGTGTCCACGGCGCATCCAACGGGGAGGACGGAGCGCCGGCGCCACCGGGGGACCATCGTGCGGCCACGGCACGGCCTGAAGGGAGTCAAGGAGATGAAAACGCTGATCACCGCGGTTGCCCTCGCTTTCGCGCTGGGCACGCCCGCGGCATTCGCCCACGAGGACGACGCCCGCGGAAAAGCGGCGGCCGGGACCGCCGCGCACGAGCCGAAGGGGCACGGCGCGGAGCTCGGCACCCCGGGCGACCCGGGGAAGGTGACGCGCACCATCGAGATCGGGATGAGCGACGACATGCGCTTCACGCCGTCGCGCATCGAGGTGACGCGGGGCGAGACCGTGAAGTTCCTCGTGAGGAACCACGGCGCCCTCGCGCATGAAATGGTTCTCGGCACCAGGAAGGAGCTGGAAGCGCATGCGGCGCGGATGCGCGCGGCGCCCGGAATGCGGCATCACGATCCCAACGCCGTGTCCGTCGCGCCGGGCGGCACGGGGACGCTGATCTGGCGGTTCACCAAGGCCGGCCGGTTCGCTTTCGCATGCCTCTACCCCGGCCACCTCGAAGCGGGGATGGCCGGCGCGATCGTCGTCAGACGCTGACCGCGGCGGGCCCGCCGGCCCGCGCGCACCGTTACGTCCCGGTCGCCTTCAGCTCCTCGTCATCGCGGCGCCACGGGAGCGTCCGCCGGGCAAAGGCGCCCTGGCCGCGAAGGAGATGGTAGAGGAACGAGCCGAGGCAGAACCGGCCGAACACGATGGCGGCGACCGCGCCCAGCATCAGGACCTCCGCGACGTAAGCGACGAGCAGCCATTGCAGCAGCAGGAAGATCCCGATCGACAGCGCGAACGTGCCGGCCATCCCCTGCGAGAACCTCCGGGGCGCCGGCGCCGGCGACAGCAGGAGGCCGCCCGCCGTGGAGCCCAGGGTCGCGTTGTGGATCGCGTCGAAGGGATTCCATCGCGGATTGAGGGCGCTCCACCACAGGACCGCGCCCAGGGCCAGGAAGATCGCGGGCGACTGCAGGAGCACCCCGGCGATCACGACCAGCCCCACGATCCGCGGCTGGAAGACGAGCGACCGGTACCGCGCGGTGCAGGACGCCGGCGGCGGCGCCGCAAGCCCCTGCTGAAGGATGAAGTTCCGCTCCGCGACCTTCCTGCGATCGGCCTCCATGCGCTGCCCTCCCCCCGGGACACGGCTGGTCGCCGCCACCCTGCTCTTTAGATGCGCGCCGAGGCGCCTGGTCGCCCGATCGCGGATCATTCGTCAAGCGCCCCGCGGCGGCGCGACCCGGCCGAATCCGCCGGCCCTTGCCGACTCTCATATTGTCGTGGCGCGGAAGTAGAATAGGACAGGATCGGCCGCGACAGGCGCGGACGGACCGCGGCGTGCGCCCGGTCCCGGGCGGCTTTGCCGGGGCGCGGCGCAAGCCCCGCGGCAGCGCGCCCTCGGCCGGCGCGAGAGGTCCAAGGTGCCGAACGTGCTCTCCGTCAGCGAGCTGCGCCGCCTCTACGGCGACACGGTCGCCGTCGACGGCGTCTCCTTCGAGGTGGCCCGGAACGAGATCGTCGGGCTTCTGGGCCCGAACGGGGCGGGGAAGACCACGACGATCAACATGATCCTGGGCGTTCTCGAGCCGACCGCGGGGACCATCCGGATCGAGGGGGTCGACGTTGCGCGGGACCGCTCCCGGGCGCTCGCGCGGACCAACTTCGCGGCGGTCTACTCGCCGCTTCCCGGCAATCTCACCGTCTGCCAGAATCTGCGCGTCTTCGGCCTCATGTACGGGGTGCGACATCTCTCCGGGCGGATCGACGCCCTGCTCGACGAGCTCGACATCGCGAGGTTCCGGAACGTCCGGTGCGGCACCCTCTCGTCGGGGGAGCAGACGCGCGTCTCCCTCGCCAAGGCGATGCTCAACCGCCCCCGCCTCCTGCTCCTCGACGAGCCGACGGCGTCGCTCGACCCGGCGGCCGCGCGGGACGTCCGCGCCAAGATCCGCGCCTTCGCCGCGCGCGACGGGGTCGGCATCCTGTGGACCTCCCACAACATGTACGAGGTTGCCGATGTCTGCGACCGCGTGCTCTTCCTGTCGCGCGGGAAGATCCTCCTCGAGGGCGACCCGAGAACGCTGCCGGAGGAACACGGCAAGGCGACGCTCGAGGAGCTCTTCATCGCCGTGGCGCGCGAGCCCCTCGCGCTTGCGCGGTCTTGAGCCGTGACCCCCCTGCGCCGCATCGCCGCGATCGCGCTCCGGCAGGTCTATATCATGCGCGGGAGCCCGGCGCGGCTGTTCGCGGTGGTGGCGTGGGTGGCGATCGACATCGTGCTGTGGGGATTCATCACCCGTTATCTCAACGCCGTGACTTCGCCCGGGTTCGACTTCGTCCCGGTCCTGCTGGGGGCCGTGCTGCTCTTCGACTTCTTCGCCCGGGTCATGCACGGCGTGACGACGGCGTTCCTCGAGGACGTCTGGTCGCACAACTTCCTGAACGTCTTCGCGTCGCCCCTGTCGATCCCGGAATACGTGTCCGGCCTCGTCGTCTCCAGCGTCGGCACGAGCGCGGTCGGGCTGGTCGCGATGCTGGCCCTGGCGAGCGCGCTCTTCGGCCTCTCCTTTGCCGCCTTCGGCCTTCCCCTCGTCCCGTTCCTGCTCGTCCTGTTCCTGTCCGGGATCGCCCTGGGCATCTTCGGGGCCGCGCTCGTCCTGCGGCTCGGGCCCGCTTCCGAGTGGCTCGTCTGGCCCGTGCCGGCGTTCATCTCCCCCTTCGCGGCCGTATTCTACCCGGTCTCGGTCCTCCCGGGCTGGATGCAGCACGTCTCGCGGCTGCTTCCGCCCGCGTACGTGTTCGAGGGGATGCGCGCGATCGTCGAGGCCCGGCCGTTCCCGGGAACGGCGCTGCTCTTCGGCGCCCTTCTCGCCGGGCTCGACATCGTCCTGGCCTCGTGGTTCTTCGCCCGCGTCCACCGGAACATCGTCCGCACGGGGCTTCTCGCCCGTTACAGTGCCGAAAGCATGGGCTGATCGTCCGGCGGCACGCGGTTCGGGCGCGCCGCGTCTCTTACGGACACGCGCGCGGGGCAACCCGGCCGCCGCGAGGGCCCGGCCGGGAACGACGCGGGGCCGGTCAGCGCGTCCCGTCCGGGGCCGGGATCGCCAGGGTGAACTCGACCCCCGCCCCGCCCGGCAGGTTGCGGACCGAGAGGACCCCCTCGTGCTGGTCGGCGATCCGGGCGCAGATGGCGAGTCCCAACCCCGTCCCCCCGTCCTTCGTCGTGAAGAAGGGGTCGAAGATCCGCTCGAGCTGCTCCTCCGGAATGGGCGGCCCCGTGTTCGCGAGGCGGACGACCGCGTGCTCCGTCGCCCCGCGGCGCTCGCGGCCCAACGCGAACGACAAGGTCCCGCCCCCGCGGCGGGCCATCGCCTGGACCCCGTTGATCGCGATGTTGAGGAGAAGCTGGGTCAGCTGATCGGGGTCGCCCTGGACACGGGGGACCGATCCGGCGACGGCGCCCGGCGCCTCGACGCGGACCCCTTCCTTGCGCGCCTGGGTCTCCACGAGCTCCGCGACCCGGGTAACGACTTCGGAAAGATCCGTCGGGCGACGGTCGGGCGGGACCGGCCGCGCGAACGTGAGGAAACGGTCCGCCGTCTGGGCGAGACGCTCGATCTCCTCGAGATGGAGTTCGAGCATGCGACGCTCCGGGGCGTCCTTCGGGACGACGTCCTTGAGAATCTCCGCCGTGCCCTTGAGCACGTGAAGGGGGTTCTTGATCTCGTGGGCGATGCCCGCCGTGAGCTCGCCCAGGGCCCCGAGCCGCCCGGCCCGGATGAGCTGCGACTCGATCCGCCGCTGCTCGTCGAGGGCCTCGGAGAGCTTCCCCGCGAGCCGCTCCTGCTTCTCGCGCTCCCGGCGCTCGCGGTCGACGAGGAGGCCCGCCACGACAGCGACCCCGTTGTAAAGGATGATCTCGAGTCCCTTCTCGAGGGCGTCGCCGGGGTCCCGCGCAACGAGCGACAGGAAGGCGTGCGGAAAATAGATGAACGACGCGAAGATCGACAGGACGATCCCGCCTCGCAGCCCCCCGGCGAAGGCGGCGAAGAGGATCGGGAGGTAGTAGAGCCGGCGCAGGACGTCGTGGACCCAGCCGTGATCGGCGGACGTCCGGTAGTGGAGGACGGTGATGACGAGGCAGGGCAGCCACGCATAGAGGAGCATGCGCCGGGAGAAGACCGGGCGCAGGTCGTCGACGAGCGATTCGACGAGCCCTCCCCGCGGGGAATCAGGCATCGCGGCGGATCCCGTACTTCTCCAGGCGGTAGACGAGGACGTGTCGCGGGATGCGGAGGTAGGCGGCCGCCTGGGTGATGTTCCCGTTCTTGAGTCTCAAGGCCCGCTCGATGACCCGTTTTTCGAGGTCGATCAGCGACAGCCCCTCGGCGGGAAGCGGCGGCCACTCGTCGCCCGGCCCTTCCGGTGCGGCGGTGGGACCTTTGGCCCTGGGCGAAGCCGGGGGAAGGTCCTGGACCGACACTTCGGTCCCCCGGCAAAGGATGACCATCCGCTCGCAGGCGTTTTTCAGCTCGCGGACGTTACCCGGCCACGGTCGTGACATGAGTTCGTCGAGCACGTGCGGGGGGACGGCGATGTCCCGGTCGGGGGCGAACTCCCGGACGAAGCGTTCCACGAGAGGCGGAATGTCTTCGGGGCGATCGCGCAGCGGGGGCATCCGGATCTCGACGACGTTGAGCCGGTAGAAGAGATCTTCGCGGAAGGTCCCCCCGCGGATCCTCTCGTGGAGGTCCTGGTTCGTCGCGGCCACGATCCGGACATCCACGGGGATCGGCCGGTCGCCGCCGACCTCGTCCACCACCTTCTCCTGGAGGGCCCGCAGCAGCTTCGCCTGCAGCGAAAGGGGCATCTCCGCGACCTCGTCGAGGAACAGGGTCCCCCCGCTCGCCTGGCGGAATCGGCCGAGGCGGCTCTTCACCGCCCCGGTGAAGGCCCCCCGGGCGTGGCCGAATAGCTCGGACTCGAGCAGCTCTCCGGGGATCGCGGCGCAATTGACGGCGACGAACGGCTCCTCCGCGCGGGGAGAGAGGACGTGGATCCTCCGGGCGAGGGCCTCCTTCCCCGTCCCGCTTTCCCCGGTGATGAGGACGGTCGCCTCGGTGGCGGCCACCCTGTCGCCGATCTCGAGGACCCGCTTCATCGCCGCGGAGGCGCTGACGATGTCGCGGCCGATCCCGCTCGCCCGGATGCGCAGGTCGCGGACCTCCGCGGCGAGGCGGCGGCGCTCGAGCGCCTTGTCCACGGCCAGGATCAGCTGGTCGCGGTGGAAGGGCTTGCCGATGAAGTCGTAGGCCCCCTCCTTCATCGCCTCGACGGCGGTCTCCACGTTTCCGAAGGCGGTGATGACGAGGACGGGGACGTCCGGGGCCTGCCGGCGGACCCGCTTGAGGACCTCGATTCCCGAGATCCCCGGCATCTTGACGTCGGTGACGACGAGGTCGAAGCGCTCCCGGCCGAACGCGTCGAGTCCCTCCTGCCCGTCCGAGGCGGCGGACACCTCGTGCCCCGCCTTCCTCAGGTTGAAGAGGGCAACCTCCCGACCCGCCCGATCGTCATCGATGAAGAGGATCCGCGCGCCCATGCTTCCGACGATTCTATCGGAATCGGGACGCTCCTGGAAATCCCGGAAACGGGGGACGTGGGACGAACGCGGGGAAGGAGGGGGCGGCGGCGACACCGTCGGCCGCAGACCCCCGCTCGGGGAACCAGCCGACCTAGCGCGTGCCCTTCGGCTCGCTCGGGATTCGCTCGCCCCGGGCGATCATCCGGTCCAGCCGGCGGTCGAGCGCGACCCGGATCTTCCGGATCGCCTCGTCCCGCGTCCGGGCGCTGGCGCTCAGGCCGGGAAGGAGGGGGCAGAAGGCGCTGTAACCGGCTCCGCTCCGGGACGGCCCGAGAAACACGGTGTAGGTGTACTCCTTCATCGCACGGCCTCCGTGGCGCAGGTGGCGCCGGGAATCGGCATCCCCGGCCGGCCGCACCCCGTCGACGGTCCCCGGTCGGGCGACGCGCGAGACGACGCGCCCCCGTCGGGCGACCGCGGGCGCGGCCTGGCCGAATTGTACCCGTTTTGCATACAGTATACAATCCTCCTTCGTCCCGCCGGCAGGCCGGAACCCCGCCCCGGACCCCGGACCCGGGCGACGGAAACGGCCGGGCGCTGGCCGGCGCTCGCGGGGGTTGATAGACTGGGGGGGCGCGTCTCGCCGGGGACCGGCGGCTTCAGGGAGCCCCGGAACCGGCCCAGGGGAGGTTCATGGACTTCGGGCGCAAGGACGTGCTGGATGCCAGGGAAAGGGTCTACCGGCTGGCGTACGCGACGCCCCTGGTCGAGGAGCACCCCCTGTCCGCGAGGTTCGGCGGGCGGGTCCTCTCGAAGCTGGAAAACCTCCAGTCGTCCGGCTCTTTCAAGATCCGCGGGGCGGCGAGCAAGGTCCTCTCGCTCGACCCCGGCACCGTGCGCGGCGTCGTCGCCGCGAGCGCGGGGAACCACGCCCGGGGCGTCGCCCGCGCGGCGCGCGCCGCCGGGATCCCGGCGACCCTCGTGATGCCGGTCTGGGCGCCCGTCTCCAAGGCCGCCGCGGCCCGGCGCGATGGGGGGGAAGGAGTCCGGATCGTCCACCACGGGGAATCGTTCGACGACGCGGCGCGCCACGCCGTCGAGATCGCGGCCGAGGCCGGTCTCGCCCTCGTCCACCCGTTCGACGATCCCCTGGTCATCGCCGGCCAGGGGACGCTCGGGCTCGAGATCGTCGGGGACGGCGTCGTGCCGGGGACGATCTACGTGCCGGTCGGGGGCGGCGGCCTTCTCGCCGGCATCGGCGCGGCCGTGAAGGAGGCGCATCCGGAGACCGAGATCGTCGCCGTCCAGGCGGCGGGCGCCTCCGCGCTCGTCCCGTCGCTTGCGGCCGGGCGCCCGGTCGACTGCCCGTCGGTCCGCACGATCGCCGACGGGATCGCCGTCAAGCGGATGAGCGAGCGCACGTTCGCGGCCGCGACGCGGTGGGTGGACGACGCGGTCACGGTGGACGACGAGGAAATCGCCGCGGCCATCCTCTACGCCCTCGAGGAGATGAAGACCGCGCTCGAGGGCGCGGGGGCGGCGCCGCTGGCGGCCCTCCTTTACAAGCGGCCCCCGCGCCGTTTTCCCGCCGTCATGATCCTCTCCGGCGGAAACATCGACGTCAGCTTCCTCGCCCAGATCACGGAGCGGGGGCTGTTCCGCTCGGGGCGCCTCGTCCGGATGCGGTTCCTCGTCGCGGACCGGCCGGGCTCCCTCGCCGCGCTGCTCGCGGCCGTCGCGGAGGCGCGATCGAACGTGGTCAGCATCGAGCATGACCGCCTGCCGCCGGACTGCCCGCCGGGCCATTCGGCGGTCGTCCTCCTCCTGGAGACCCGGGACCGCGCTCACGGCGAGGCGCTGGCCGCCCGTCTCTCGACTCTGGGATTCCGATCGACGGACGGCGCATGACGCGGGGGACGGCGACGCCGTGACGCGGGCGCGCCCCCTCGCCGCGATCATCGCCCGCGGGACCCTGCTCCTCGTCCTGCTCGGGTCCACGGCGGCCATTCTGTTCGCGACCGCACGGACCGCGGGACGGGTCAGCGCTCTCGCGGACACCTCGCTCGAGACCACGGCCCTCGCCCTGTCGACCGCCGCGGAGAGCGCTCTCCGGTCCGGGAGCGGCGGCACCGACGGCGAGATCCGGCAGATCCTGTCGGACAGGGTCGTGGCGTACGCCCTGATCGCGGCGCGGGACGGCACGATCCTGTTCCACACGAACCCGTCGCTGACGGGCTCGCGGATCCCGGAAGCGGGCCTGAACGAGGCGTTCCGGTCCGGACGGGCCTCCGGCCGCCGCGTCACGCTCGGCACGGGTCTCCCGGCCTTCGCCTTCGACTACGTCCTGCACCGTCCCGACGGCTCGCCCGAGCTCCTGCGCCTCGTGCTCCACACGGTCGCCGCGGACCGGATCGCCGCCGACGCGCGCCGCATGTGGTGGACCGTCGGCGCCGTCCTCGTCCTCCTTTGGGCGGCGGGAATCCTGCTCGACCGCGCTTTCGAGCGCCATGCGAGGATCCAGGCCGAGGCCGAGACCAGGGAGCGGCTCGCCCTGATCGGGCAGATGACGGCTTCTCTGTCCCACGAGATCCGGAACGCGCTCGGGAGCGTCAAGGGATTCGCGCAGTGGGCGGACGAGAAGACGCCCGCGCCGGATCCGAGGAAGGAGGCGCTCGCCTCGGTAATCCGGGGGGCCGCGCGGATCGAGGCCCTCGTCGACGACCTCCTCCTCTTCTCGCGGGAGGAAACCTACGGTCTCGAGCTCGTGGACGTGGAGCCGCTGTTCCGGGAGGCCGTCGCCGAGGCGCCGCCCTGGCAGGGATCGGTGACGCTGGAGGTGGCGCCGGGAACCCGGGCGGCGGCCGATCGCGACAAGCTGCGAAGGGTCCTCGCCAACGGCATCCGGAACGCGATCCAGGCCATGGGCAGCGCGGGGCGCCTCGCGCTCTCGGCCAGGACCGAGGGGGACACCGCCGCCCTGCGGATCGAGGACACGGGACCGGGAATCCCGGAAGCGGAGCGGCCGCGGCTGTTCACGCCCTTCCACACGACGAAATCCGACGGCACCGGGCTGGGGCTGGCCTATTCGAAGAAGGTCGTCGAGGGGATGGGAGGCCGCATCGAGCTGTCGAGCAGGGAAGGCGGAGGCGGGGCGGTGCTCCTCGTCATCCTGCCGGCCAGACTGGAGGCGCGCCGTGCCGAAGACCGTGCTGATCGTGGATGACGACGACCTGCTGCGCTCGTTCCTCGCCGGCGTTCTCCGGGAGGAGGGGCACCGCGTGGAGGAGGCCCGGAACGGCCGGGAGGGGATCGAAAGGATCGCGGCCGGCGCCGTCGACCTGGTCCTGACGGACCTCCGGATGCCCGACATGTCGGGCCTCGAGCTGATGCGGGAGGGGAAGGCCCTTCGACCGGACGCGCGATGGATCGTCATCACCGCGTTCGGGTCCATCGGAAGCGCGGTCGAAGCGATGAAGGGCGGCGCATCCGACTACCTGACGAAGCCCCTCGCCAGTCCCGAGGAACTGCGTCGCGTCGTCGGGCGCGTGCTGCGGGAGGCCGAGGCGGACGCGCGGATTTCCCTCCTCACCGAGGAGTTGGGAAGCCGGATGCCGCCCGCCGAGACACTCTTCCTCGGAAGCCGGATGGAAGAAGTGCGGCGCCTGGTCCGCGAGGTGGCCCCCACGACGGCCACGGTCCTCATCACCGGGCCGAGCGGCACGGGAAAGGAGCTGGTCGCCCGGGCGGTCCACGCGGGGAGCCCGCGGCGCCACGGCCCGTTCGTGCCCGTCCACTGCGCGGCGCTCCCCGAGACGCTCCTCGAGAGCGAGCTGTTCGGCCACGAGCGCGGCGCGTTCACGGGCGCGACGGCCCCGCGCAAGGGACGGTTCGAGCAGGCGGACGGCGGAACGATCTTCCTGGACGAGATCGGGGAGGTCTCGCCGCCCGTCCAGCTCAAGCTCCTGCGGGTGATCCAGGAGCGGGAGTTCGAGCGGGTCGGCGGCGTGCGGCCCGTCGCGGTGGACGTGCGGATCGTGTCCGCGACGAACCGGGACCTGCGCGCGGACGTCGGGTCCGGGCGGTTCCGGGAGGACCTGTTCTACCGGCTCAACGTCTTCCCGATCGCGGTGCCGCCTCTCGCGGAGCGGCGGGACGCCATCATGCCGCTTGCCGGATATTTCCTCGGGAAGTTCGCCGCCGCCTTCGGGAAGAAGGCCGCCGGGTTCACGCCCGGGGCCCGCGCCGCCCTCGAGCGGTACCGGTGGCCGGGGAACGTGCGGGAGCTGCAGAACGTGATCGAGCGGGCGGTGATTCTCTCCGGCGGGCAAATCGACGAACGGCATCTCTCGCTGGAGGCGGCGGAGACGCCCGCGCCGCCTCCCGGCGGCGTGCTCCGGCAGGCGGAGCGGGAGGCGATCCGGGCCGTCCTGGCCGAGGTCGGGGGAAACCGCAAGAACGCCGCGAAAAGGCTCGGCATCTCCGTGCGGACGCTTCAATATCGGATCAAGGAGTACGGCCTTTGACGGCAGGTGCAGATCTTGCGTTCCGGGGTGCAGCAATTGCGCGGCAGCCGGAGCGTCGGGCCGCGGGCGCGCATGACGCAAGAGCCCGCCGTAACTGCCGTTTCCGGCGCGGCAGGACGTTGGCATCTCCTTTGCTCTTCAAGGGATCGACCACCAACTCCCTGAAGGAGGAAAGGGCGATGAAGACGAAACTCGGAGCGGCACTGCTGGCGGGGACGATCGTTCTGGGGGCGGCCGTCCCGTACGCGGCGGCCGGAGGCCGCGGCGCGGGATGGGGCGGCGGCCGGGCCATCCAGACCCAGACCCGGCAGACCGAACGGTTCCGCACCCGCGACATGGATCGGCTGCGGCTGCGCGACGGCTCGTGCGTCGACCCCGCGACTGCGGCTCCCCGCGGCGAAAAGCATGGAAACACCTACGGCCCCGGCGACGGCACGGGGAACATGGGAACCGGCCCGCAGGACGGCACGGGCTACGGAGCCCCGGACAACCGGTAGCGGAAATTGCGGCCCGGATGCGCCGGCAGGCGCATCCGGATAGGAGTCGCGGATGACGATGCGTACGGCGCTGCTCGCCCTCCTCGGGATCAGCCTCCTTCTTCCCGCGGGAACCGCGAACGCGCAGGGAGACGAGGACACGGTCCTGTCGGGAAGCGGCATTCGCTACCCCGGCGGATTCGATGCCAACACCGTCGGCGAGGTCCGGGGCAAGGCGTCGGGATTCTTCCGGCCGGAGCGGGGTCCCGTCCGGTTCCGGCTCGACTCCGGGAAGGAGATCTACACGGTCCTGGCGGGCCCCGGCTGGTTCTGGAACGATCTGGACATCGAGGTGCCGGACGGAACCGAGGTCCGCGTCCGGGGATCCAAGTCCCTCGGCGGCGACGGACGGCTCTACATCGTCGCCCAGGAGATGGAGATTCCCGGCGCCGGGCGACGCGTCGCCTTCCGCGACGAGGACGGCTTCCCCATGTGGGCCGGGGGCCGGACCGGCGTGGGCGGCATCCACGTTTTCATCAACGGCGCCGTGGGCGGACTCATGACCACTCACCCGAGAGTGACGGTGACCGACCCGTATTTGAAACGGGAGTTCAAGGAGCCGTCGCACGATAAATCCCGTGCCG
>JBLMWX010000117.1:0-14644 GCA_050257455.1 Gemmatimonadota bacterium
GTTCAGGATGGGGAACTCCCGGAGGGCATGGACCGCCGCCCAGATGACGAAGGGGAGATACGTGAGGGGAACCCCCTCCTTCTTCTTCTCGGCCCGGAACGCCGCCACCTTGTGCATGTCCACCTCGGCGAAGGTGTGGACGTGCGCGGAGGTCCGCGTGCTCATCACCATGTGTTCGGCGATCGTCTTCCGGATGGGGGTGAAGGGGATCACCTGGTCCCCCTCCGGCGTCACCCTCACGCCGGAGACGGGGGCGGCCGCAGCCGGCTTCTCCTTCGGCGGGGCCGCCTTCTCCGCCGGGGGGGGCGCAGCGCCGTCCCCCTCCCGGCGGGCGAGGTACGCCTCCTCGTCCTTCTTCGTCACCCGGCCGTCGATCCCCGTCCCGTGGACTCGCGAGAGGTCGAGCCCGTACTCCGCCGCCATCTTCGCCACCACGGGGGAGATCCGCACCCGTAGTCCCTCCCCCTCCGGGGGGCGCGCGGGGGGAGGAGCCTCCTTCTTCTCCTCGGCGCGGGGAGCGGCGGGGATGGGAGGCCCCGTCTTGCGCGCCATCGCCCCGGGGAATCCCTCGTCCTCCTCGTCCCACTTCTCATGCTTGGGCGCGGGCGGCGGTTCGGCGGCCGCTTCCGTCTCGATCCGGCAGAGAAGCTCGTCGATGGGGATCGTGTCCCCCTCCTTCGCCAGGATCTCCACGATCTTCCCCCCCGCGGGGGAGGGGATCTCCGCGTCCACCTTATCGGTGGAAATCTCGAGAAGGGACTGGTCCTTGGCGACGGTATCCCCCACCTTCACCAGCCACTTCACGACGACCCCTTCGACCACGCTCTCCCCGAGCTGGGGCATCACGACGTCCACGCGCATCTTCCTTTCCCCCTTCCCTCAATACGCCGCAAGCTTCCGGATCGCTTCCGTCACCTTCTCCTGGTTGGGGAGGATGTACTCCTCCATGGGGACCGCGAAGGCGTTGTGCGTATCCCTCGAGGCCAGCCGCATCACCGGCCCGTCGAGGAATTCGAAGAGTTCCCCGGCGATGCGCGCCGCGATCTCCCCGCCGATCCCCCCGGTAAGCCTCGCCTCGTGGATGATGAGCGCCTTTCCGGTCTTCCGGACCGACTCCCGGATCGTCTTCCAGTCGTAGGGGAGCAGGGTCCGCAGGTCGATCACCTCGATGTCGACCTCGGACGCCATGTCCCTCGCGGCCTTCATCACCGCGTGCACCGGGGACCCGTAGGCGATGACGGTGATGTCGCCCCCCTCCTTCCGGAGGGCGGCCTTTCCGATCGGCACGACGTAGTCGTCCCCGGGGAGATCCTCCTTGATCCTCCGGTAGAGGAACTTGTGCTCGAGGTAGATCACGGGATCATCGTCCCGGACGGCGGCCTTGAGCAGCCCCTTGGCGTCGTAGGCGGTCGCCGGCGACACGATCTTCAGTCCCGGCACGTGGAAGAACCACGCCTCCGGGTTCTGGGAATGGTACAGCCCCCCGTGCACCCCGGCGCCGCAGGGCCCCCGGATGACGATGGGGCAGGCGGTCTGACCGCCGTGCCGGTACCGGAGCGTCGCCGCCATGTTGACGATCTGGTCGAAGCCGCACGATATGAAGTCGATGAACTGCATCTCCAGGATCGGCCGCATCCCCTGGATCGCGAGTCCCACGCCCGCCCCGACGATCAAGGACTCCGAGATCGGGGTGTCGACGACGCGCTCGGCGCCGAACTTCTCCAGCAGCCCCTCGCTCGCCTTGAACGCGCCGCCCAGGACCCCCACGTCCTCCCCGAGGAGCAGAACGTTGTCGTCCCGCGCCATCTCCTCGTGCATCGCCTGGTTGATCGCCTGGATGTAGGTGACGATGGGCATCGCCTCACTCCTCCGTGACCGGCGTTGCGTACAGGTCTTCCATCGCCTCGGGGCCCTGCGGCACGGGGCTCGCCTCCGCGAAGGCGACGGCCTCGTCGACGATCGCCTTGACCCTCCCCGAGACCTCCGCCTTGATGGCGGCGAGGTCGTACTTCCGCTTGGCGAGGTAGACCTCCCACTGCTCGATCGGATCGCGGCTCTCCCACGCGACGAGCTCCTCCTCGGTCCGGTACGTTGCCCGGTCGTGCTCCGAGTGCCCGTGGTAGCGGTACGTCTTGCACTCGAGATAGGTCGGCCCCTCTCCCTTGCGCGCCCGGTCGATCGCCTTCGCGGCGGCCTTGAGCACCGCGTGGAGGTCGTTCCCGCTGCACACGTCCCCCCGGAACCCGTAGCCGGCCGCCCGGTCGGCCACGTTCTCCACGGCGAACTGCAGCTCGTTGGGGGTCGAGTACGCGTAGAAGTTGTTCTCGCAGACGAAGACGACCGGGAGCTTGTGGACGCCCGCGAAGTTCATCGCCTCGTGGACGTCGCCCCGGCTGCTCGCCCCCTCGCCGAAGAACGCGATCGCCACGCGTGCCTCCTTCGCCATCCGGAACCTGTACGCCGCGCCCACGGCGACGGGGAGCGTCGCGGCGAGCATCGAGGTGGCGCCGAAGATGCCGTGCGAGAGGTCGCCGCCGTGCAGGAACGAGTCCTTGCCCCGAGCGAAGCCGTCCCGCCTGCCGAAGATCTGGGCCATGAGCCGTTTCGGGTCGGCCCCCTTGACGAGGAAGGCGCCCAGGTCCCTGTGGAGCGGGAAGATCCAGTCGTCGGGCCGCAGATCGTGGCACACTCCCACCGTGACCGCTTCCTGTCCCTTGCCCGAGTAGACGCCGCCCTGGAGCTTTCCCTGCCTGTCCAGGGCCGAGACGCGGTCCTCGAATTCCCGGATGAGGCGCATCCAGAAGTAGAGGTCCCGCTCCTTCTGCTCGGTCATAGCGCCTCCGCCTCCCGCTCAGATGTCGATTGCCTCGCCGCCCAGCAGAAGCGCCGCCTCCCGCACCGACTCGGACAGCGTTGGGTGGGCGTGCACCGTCTTCCCGATCTCGCGGAACGTGGCCTCGAGCGTGCGCGCGAGCGACAGCTCCGCGATGAGATCCGCGGCCCCGTGCCCGATGACGTGGGCGCCGATCACCTCGCCGTACTTTTCGTCCGCGACGAGCTTGACGAATCCCTCCGTGTGGCCGGACGCCACGGCCCGCCCCAGCGCCGTGAAGGGAAACTTCGCGGTCCTGACCGCGATCCCGCGCCTCGCCGCCTCCTCCTCGGAGACGCCGAGGGTCGCCACCTCGGGCTGGCAGAAGACGCACGAGGGAATCCGGTCCGGGTCGGGCGCGCGGGACCGCATCCCCGCGATGATCTCGGCCGCCGCGACCCCCTCCGCGGACGCCTTGTGCGCCAGCATCATCCCCCCGATGATGTCGCCGATGGCGTAGATGGACGGGCACGCGGTCCGGAAGCCGCCGTCGACCTGGATGTATCCCTTGGCGAGCCGGACCCCGCACGCCTCGAGCCCGATCCCCTCGGCCAGGGGCCTGCGGCCGACCGCGACGAGGACCTTCTCCGCCGACACCGTCTCCTCGCCCCCCGCCGCGGTCCCCACCGTCAGCCGGCCGGCCGCCTTGTCGAGCCGCTTCGCCGGCGCGGAGGTCAGCACCCGGATCCCCTGTTTCCGGAACGCCTTCTCGAGCTCGCCGGCCACCTCGCGGTCGGTCCTCGGGAGAAGCTGGTCCTCCATCTCGACGACCGTGACCTCGGCGCCGAACGAGCGGTAGATGTACGCGAACTCGACGCCGACCGCGCCGCCGCCGAGGACGATGACCGACCGCGGCGGCTCCTCCTGCGCCAGGGCCTCGTCGCTCGTGATCACCGTCCTGCCGTCCGGCTCGATGCCCGGGAGCCCCCGGACCGCCGTGCCGACGGCGACGAGGATCGCCTTCGCACCGATCTCCTCGGTCCCGACCCGGACGCTCGCGGGGGAGGCGACGGCTGCGTTCCCGGCGAGGAGCTCGATCCCGTTCTTCCGGAAGAGGAACGCCACCCCGCGCGACATCCGGTCCGCCACCTGCCGGCTCCGCCGGATGACCGCGCCGTAGTCGGCCGAAAGGCCCTGGACGCGGATCCCGTGGGCCGCGGCGTTCTTCATCTCGTTGTAGAGGTCCGCGGACTTGAGGATCGCCTTGGAGGGGATGCACCCCCAGTTGACGCAGACGCCCCCGGGGCGGTCCCGCTCCGCCACGGCGACCTTGAGCCCCAGCTGCGCCGCGCGGATGGCCGCCACGTAGCCGCCCGGACCCGCGCCGATCACCACGAGATCGAAATGCCTCATCCGGTCCCCTCCCCGCCGGTCGCCGGGGCCTCGATCCGCCCGACGACGTCGTTCATGAACCGCGTCGCCGTCCCGCCGTCGATGAGCCGGTGATCGAAGGAAAGGCTCAGGTACATCATGTCCCGCACGACGATCTCACCCTCCCGGACGACCGGCCGCTTGACGATCTTGTGCACCCCCAGGATCGCCGCCTCGGGGGGGTTGATGACGGGGTAGCTGAAGAGCCCCCCGATCGAGCCGATGCTCGTCACGGTGAAGGTGCTCCCGGAGAGGTCCCGGGGCTCGAGGGCCCCCGCCCGTGCGCCCTCCGCGAGGCGCTCGATCTCCCGGGCGAGCGCGACCAGCGAGAGCTCCCCCGCGTCCCGGATGACGGGAACCACCAGGCCGTCCTCGGCATCGACTGCGATGCCGATGTCGTAACGGGCCTTGAGGACGATCTCTCCGCGCTCTTCATCAAGGGATGCGTTGATGGCGGGGTGGTTTCGCAGCGCGGCGGCGACCGCCCGGACGATGAAGGCGAGGGGGGTGATCCGGACCCCCTCTTTCTCCGCGAGCTCGCGCATCGCGCCGCGCAGGGCCAGGAGGCTCGTCGCGTCCGCCTCGTCCACGAGCAGGGCGTGGGGGATCGTCGACTTGGAGAGAAGCATCTTCTTCGCCGCCGCCCGCCGCCGCCCGCGGAACGGAACGCGCGCCTCGCGGGGATGCCGCGCGTCGCCCGGGGGGACGGCGGGAGCGCCGCCCGGCCCCGCGGCCCCGCGGATGTCGTCCTCGGTCACACGGCCGCCGGGACCCGTGCCCGCGACGCGTTCGATGTCGACGCCCAGGTCCCGGGCGAGCTTTCGGGCGACGGGCGTGGCCAGGACGTCCCGGGACGGCTCCGGCGGGCCGCCCGCGGCGGGGGACGGCGCGCCGGGTCGAGCCGCGTGCCCGCGGGTCTGCCCGGCACGCTGGCCGGGAGCCTCCGCCGGCGGGGCCGGCCCGGGGACGGCACCGGCCGCCTCGATGAGAGCGATCGTCTCCCCGACCTTGACGACCTGGCCGGGGGCCGCCAGGATCCGCGCCACGACGCCGGTGACGGGCGAGGGAATCTCGATGTCGGCCTTGTCGGTAAGGACCTCGACGAGGGGGTCGTCCTCCCCGACCGCCGCGCCCTCGGCGACCAGCCACCGGACGATCTCGCCCTCCGCGACGCCCTCTCCGACATCGGGAAGCTTGAGCTCGAGCGCCAAGGCGCCGTCCTCCCTTCCGGGGCGGATCCGACACTAAGATGATATTCCGAATCGCGGCGCGGCGACGACATTTTCCGCGCCGCGCTCCGCCGTTCGGCGGGAGAACGCCCGATCAGGGCTTGAACATCACCATCTTGATCGCGGTCATCTCCTCCACGGCGAACCGGACGCCCTCGCGGCCCAGGCCGCTCATCTTGTTGCCGCCGTACGGCATGTGGTCCACCCGGAAGATCGACGTGTCGTTGATCATGACCCCGCCGGCGTTGATCCGGTCGACGGCGTGGAACGCCTTGCGCAGGTCGTTCGTGTAGACGCCCGCCTGGAGACCATATGGGGAATCCTCGACCATCCGGACCGCCTCCTCGAAGTCGTCGTACTCGTAGAGGGAGACCAGGGGGGCGAACGCCTCCTGGCACATGACCTTCATCTCGGGCCGCGCGTTCGCCAGCACCGTCGGCTGGAGAACCCTCCCCTCGCGCCCGCCGCCGATCAGGAGCTTCGCCCCTTCCGCCACGGCCTCGCGGATCCAGCTCTCCGCCCGCTTCGCCTCGGCCTCGTCGATCATCGGTCCCACGTCGCAATCCCTGTCGAGCGGGTTGCCGACCTTGAGTCTCCCGGTCGCCTCGAGAAACCGCTTCGTGAACTCCTTGGCGATCGACCGGTGAAGGTAGAGGCGCTGGAGGGAGATGCAGACCTGCCCGGAGTTGGCGAAGGCGGAGACGACGCACCGCGGGACGGCCGCCCCGAGGTCGGCGTCCGGCTCGATGATCGTCCCGGAGTTGTTGCCGAGCTCCATCGTCACCTTCTTCAGCCCCGCCTTCCGGATGATCGCCTCGCCGACGGGCGGGCTCCCCGTGAACGAGACCTTCGCGACCCGGGGGTCCGTGGTCAGCCAGTCGCCGACCGTCCCGCCGGAGCCCACCACGACGTTGAACGCGCCGGGAGGAATGCCCGCCTCCTCGAGGATCTGCGCCAGCCGGAGGGCGGTGAGGGGCGTCGTGGACGCGGGTTTCAGGACGATCGCGCAACCGGCCGCGAGCGCGGGACCCACCTTGTGGGCGACGAGGTTCAGGGGGAAGTTGAACGGCGTGATGGCGGAGACGACGCCGACGGGACAGCGCAGGTAGAACCCGATGCGCCCTTCGCCCGCCGTGGACGCGTCCATCGGCACGGTCTCGCCGTGGACCCTCTTGGCCTCCTCGGCCGAGAACTGGAACGTCTCGACCGCCCGGGCGACCTCGCCGACCGAGTATTTCCACGCCTTGCCCGCCTCGCGGCAGATGGTCGCGGCGATCTCGTCCTGGTGCTTCGCGAGGAGCTGGCTCGCCTTCTCGAGGATGCGGAACCGCCGGTGGGCGGGCGTCCGCGCGTAGGCCGGGAAGGCCGCGTGCGCCGCCGCGATGGCCCGGTCGACGGTTTCCCGCGAGGCCACCGGGACGACCCCGATCGTCTCGCCGGTGTACTTGTCGATCACCTCCATCGCCGCGTTGTCCTCGACCCACTGCCCGCCGACGTAGAGACGGTGCGCCTTCGCGGTGGCCATGATCGCCCCCCCTTTCTCTCGGGATCTCGACAGGATCTTACGAAACCGCGCGCCGCGCGTCCACCCCCGCGTCCCGCCTTCCCCGCCGCGGCCGGGGCCGCCCGGCCGGGGCCGGCCCCGACCGCTACTTGTCCCCCTTGCCGAGGCCGATCACCTTCCGGGCGAGCTTCGCCTTCTCCTCCAGCCGCCCCTGCCGCAACATCACGATCCGCTGCGCCTGGGGCGAGCCGGCGCCGTGCAGCGCCTCCACCAGCGTGGAGACCGACGTCATCCCCTCGATGTAGCGGACCAGCTTCCCCTTGTAGAAGACGCGCGGCGTCCCAGGCGCGCTTCAGCTCCTGCTTGACGACCTTCCCGCCGGGATTGCGGGGAAGGCGCTCGACGAGCCGGACGGCCACGGGGACCTTAGAAGGACACGACGGTCCGGATCGCCGCGAGGGTGCGGTCGGGGTCCGGGATGTACATCCTCTCGAGGGCGTACGGGAACGGCGTGTCGAAGCCGGTCACGCGGGCGACCGGCGCCTTGAGGTGCAGGAACGCCTTCTCCTGGATGAGCGCCGCGAGCTCCGCGCCGAAGCCGCACGTCCTCGGGGCCTCGTGCAGGACGACGGCGCGCCCGGTCCTCTCGACCGCCTGGATGACCGTCTCGACGTCGAGCGGCCACAGCGTCCGCAGGTCGATCACCGCGACGCCGATCCCCTCCTCCGCCGCCCGCGCGGCGGCCTCATCCGCCACCGGGACCATCGCCCCGTACGCGAGGAGCGTCACGTCGTGCCCTTCCCGGGCGACGCGCGCGCTGCCGAGGGGGACGAGGTGCTCCCCCTCGGGCACCTCTCCCTTCGCGGTCCGGTAGAGCGCCTTCGGCTCGAGGAAGACGACCGGATCGGGGTCGCGCATGGCCGACGCCAGGAGCCCCTTCGCGTCGGCCGGCGTGGACGGCATGACCACCTTGAGCCCCGCGGTGTGGATGAAGTACGCCTCGGGGCTCTGGGAGTGGTAGAGCCCCCCCTTGATGCCGCCGCCCGACGGGGCACGGACGACGAGGGGGACGGTGAACTGGCCCGCCGAGCGGTACCGGAACTTGGACATCTCGGAGACGATCTGGTCGAAGGCCGGGTACATGAAGTCGGCGAACTCGATCTCGGCGACGGGGCGCAGGCCGTTGAGCGCCATGCCGATCGCCATCCCGACGATCCCCGTTTCGTTCAGCGGCGTATCGATCACCCGCTCCGGGCCGAACGTCTCCCACAGCCCCTCCGTGGCCCGGAAGACCCCGCCGTTCCGTCCGACGTCCTCGCCGAGGACGACCACGCGGGAGTCGCGCGCCATCTCGACGGCCAGGGCGTCCCGGACCGCCTGGACGAGGGTCATCGCGCCCATCGCGTCAGCCCTCCCGGCCGGTCAGCCACGCCCGCTGCTCGGCGAGGTGCCACGGCATCTCCGCGTACACGTCCTCGACGAGGGACTCCGTCGCGACGGGCGGGGCGGCCTCGCACGCCCGCACGGCCCGGGCGACTTCGTCCCGCGCCTCCGCGGCCATCCGGCCCACGGCGGCGGCGTCGGCAAGCCCGGCGCGCTCCAGGTGCCCGGCCAGCCGGCGCAGCGGGTCCTTCCTCTCCCACGCGGCGACCTCCTCCGGCCGCCGGTACCGCGTCGGGTCGTCGGACGTCGAGTGCGGTCCCATCCGGTACGTCACGGCCTCGACCAGCGTGGGGCCGCCGCCGGCGCGGGCCTTCTCGAGCGCGTCCCGCGTCACCCTGTGGACCGCGAGGAGATCGTTTCCGTCCACGAGCACGCCGGCGAAGCCGTACCCCGCCGCCTTCCCGGCGACCGACGCCGACGCCGTCTGCCGCGAGAACGGGACCGAGATCGCGTACTGGTTGTTGCTGCAGAAGAACACGGTCGGGGTCCCGAAGACGCCGGCGAAGTTCATTGCCGCGTGGAACTCGCCCGTGGAGGAGCCGCCGTCCCCGAAGTAGGCGATGACGGCGATCTCCTCCCGCCGCAGCCTGGCCGCGTAGGCGGCCCCGACCGCGTGGGGGAGCTGGGTCGCCACGGGGCTCGACACCGAGACGATCGGGACCTTCCGGTCGCACCAGTGGTTGGGCATCTGGCGGCCCCGCGTCGGGTCCGACGCGTTTCCGAACAGCTGCCCGACGAGCGCTTCGAGGGGACAGCCGCGGACGAGGGCGACGCCCTGGTCCCGGTACGAGGGGAAGATCCAGTCGCCGTCGCGCAGGGCGAAGGCCGAGCCCGCCTCCGCCGCCTCCTGTCCGAAGGACGGGACGAAGAAGCCGATCCGCCCGGCGCGCTGGAGCGCGATCGCCTTCTCGTCGAAGGCGCGCAGCAACAGCATCTTCCGGAAGAGATAGAGAAGATCGTCCGCGGACAGCGCGGGGTCGATCGCGGGGTCTACGGACAGGTCCTCACGAAGCGCCACCACAAGCGGCAGTTCCATCGCGACCTCCGCACCCGGGATCCTCGTGCCGCTCCTGTTCCCATTTTATCCGATGGCGCCCGCGCCGCCCACGGGTCCGGAGACGGCGGCGGCATCGCCGGGGACGGCATCCGCCTTCCCGACGCCCCGCGATGCCGGGGCGACCGCTGCGACGACCGCTACTTCTTCTTCGCGTCCGGCCGGACCTCGATGCTCGCCGCCTTCATCTGGTACTGGATCGTCACCTTCGATCCGACCTTGAGATCCCCCGTGACCTTCGTCTCCTTGTCGCGGGCGATCTCCCACTTCTCCTTTCCCTTCTCCACCACGATGGCGTCGTCCCGAAGCTCGAGGACCGGCCCCGTCACCTGGTAGCTCTTGAGGGAACCCGCCGCGGCCGTGGACGCGGCGACGCACAGCAGAACGGCCAAGAGCGCCAGAGTCCGCTTCATCGGAGATCCTCCTTTGCCGACGTGATCGACGAAGATCATTATAAGAACGGCGCGGCGGCGCAAGTCAACCTGCCGGCCCGGGTCCGCGGCCGTTCAGCTCCTCCGGATCACGCCCGCCCGCCGCAGCGCCTCGATCCTCTCCGGCGAGCACCCGATCCCGCCCAGGATCTCCTCGTCGTGCTCGCCCAGGCGGGGGGCGCGCCGCGGGGGCGCGGGCGCGCTCCAGCCGCCGCCCGGTCCCGAGAACTTGAGCGGCCTGCCGGGCTGCCGGTCCGTCCCGCCCGCCGGGGATGCCACGGCGACGACCATGCCGCGCGCGGCCGCGTTGGGATGGGAGAGCGCCTCGTCCAGCTCGAGGACGGGCGAGAGGCAGACGTCCTTTCCCTCGAAGAACCGCTCCCACTCGTCGCGCGTCCTCGTCTCGAAGATCCGCGCCAGCTCCGCCTTGGCCCGCGCCCCCTCCTCCCCGGCGGCGTACTGGAGCCCGGCAAGGTCGTCGCGCCCCAGCGCCGACACGAGCCCGTTCCAGAACCACGGCTCGAGCGACCCGATGCTGATGTGGCGCCCGTCCGCGCACCGGTACGTCTCGTAGCACGGGTACATGCCCGTGAGGACCGTCTTCCCCCGCTCCGGGTTCGGCGCCCCCGAGAGTCCCGCCACCGCGTGGAACGTGAGCATCGCCATCGACCCGTCCGTCATCGAGACGTCGACCCAGCGGCCCTCTCCCGTCCCGCGCCGGGCGACCAGGGCCATCAGGATGCCCGAGAGCGCCATCATCGCCCCGCCGAAGAGGTCCCCGATCTGCACGGGCGGGATCGCGGGCTCTCCGCCGGCGCGCCCGGACAGGCCCAGGATGCCCGCGTACGAGATGTAGTTGATGTCGTGCCCGGCGACGTCGCGCATCGGTCCCGTCTGCCCGTACCCGGAGATCGAGCAGTAGACGAGCCGCGGGTTGCGCGCGGACAGCGTGTCGTAGTCGACGCCCAGCCGCCGCGTCACGCCCGGCCGGAACCCCTCGACGACGACGTCGGCGCCGTCCGCCAGGGCCCGGAAGATCTCCTTCCCTTCCTCCGTCTTGAGGTTCAGCGTTAGGCTCCGCTTCCCCCGGTTGAGATACCGGTCCGACGGCGACAGGCCCGGCTCCTCGCCCGCGAACGGGTTGCGCACCCGGGGCTCGGGCTCGTCCACCTTGACGACGTCCGCGCCGTGGTCGGCCATCATGAGCGTGCAGAACGGCCCCGGAAGCTGCAGCGACAGGTCCAGGACCCTGATTCCGGCGAGCAGGGACATGCGCGTCTCCTTCCGAAATCTTGTGCTATCGTAAACCGCGTATGGACAACGGGACCCCGATCGCTGCGGACCGCGCGGTCTTCGTCGCCGACGCGCACCTCAACCGGGACGACGACGATACGCGCGCGTTCGTCGCGGTGGCCGAGCGGGCGGCTGCCGAAAACACCGCCCTCTTCCTGCTGGGCGACATCTTCGACCTGTGGTTCGGGGCGCCCGGCCTCACCTTCGGGTTCCAGGAGCCGGTGATCGCCCGCCTGAGGGAGCTGCGCCGCCACGGCCTGCGGCTATATTACGCGGAGGGAAACCGGGATTTCTATTTGAAAAAGGCGCACGAAGGGACCACGTTCGACGGCGTCTCGGAAGGCGCGATGCGGGCCTCGGTGGGCCCCTTCCGGCTCCACCTCTCCCACGGCGACGAGGTCAACCGCGCCGACCTCTTCTACCGCTTCTGGAAGGGCCTCTCCAAGAACGCCGTCGCGTACGGCCTCCTCTCGCTCGTCCCGCGGCCGGTCGCCCTGCCGCTGACGATGCGGATGGAGCGGACGCTCAGGCAGACGAACCTCAGGTTCAAGGGGGCCTTCCCCGAGCGGGAGTGCCGGGACTTCGCCGCGCGGCGATTCGGCGAGGGCATCGACTTCGTGATCCTCGGGCACTTCCACCGGGAGTTCCTCGTCCCGCCGGCGGGGGACGAGCCCCCGAAGGTCCTCGCCATCCTCCCCTCGTGGCGGGAGGGGCGGCGGCACTTCTACGTGACCGCGGCCGGCGACTTCGGCTTCCGGCCGTTCCGCCCCGGCGAGCCGCTCATCCCGTAGATTTCGGAGTCCCGTCCGAGCGACCTACTTGACGATGCCGCGCTGGAGCGCGAACCGGATGAGCAGCGCGCGCGAGTGGATGTCGAGCTTTTCCTGGATGTTCGCGTAGTGCGCGATGACCGTCTTGACGCTGATGTCGAGGACGCCGGCGATCTCCTTGTGGCTGGACCCTTCCGCGACCAGCTTCAGGACCTGCTTTTCCCGGTCCGTCAGCCGCTCGTACGGGTCGTCCACGGACGCCGACTTCCCGTTCCTGTAGTCGTCGATGAGCGTGGTGGCGATCGCGGGGTAGAGGTAGGACTCGCCGCGCGCGACGGCCCGGATGGCCGTAATGAGGTCGGTGCCCACGGCGTGCTTCAGGATGTAACCGGAGACCCCGGCCTTGATGAGACGGCTCACGTACTCCTTGTCGTCGTACTGGCTCAGGATCAGGATCCGGATCTCCGGGTGGCTCTTCTTGATCTCGACGGCCGCCTCGAGCCCCCCCAGGCCGGGCATCGCGATGTCCAGGAGGACGATGTCGGGCTTGAGCCGCTCCGCCTTCTGGATCGTCTCCTTGCCGTCGGACGCCTCGCCCGCCACTTCCACGTCGTCGTGCCGCTTCAGGATCGCGATGACCCCTTCCCGCACCAGGGCATGATCGTCCGCCACGAGGATCCTCGTCTTCGCCATCGGCTCCCGCCTCCCCGACCGCCGCGCCGGAAGCCCGGTCAGAGCGGTATCGGCACGTAGACCTCGATGCGCGTCCCCGCCCCCGGCTCCGAATGGACGGACAGCTTCCCGTCCAGGAGGGCGATGCGCTCCTCCATCCCGAGCAGCCCGAGCCCCCGGACCCGGCCCGTCTTGAGCGAGCCGAAGACCGTGTCCGCGTCGAAGCCCTTCCCGTCGTCCTCGATCTCCATCTCGATGCTGTCGTCCCCGAAGATCACCGACACCGACACGTTCTTCGCGTCGGCATGCTTGCTGATGTTGATGATCGCCTCCTGCACGACGCGGAACAGGACGAGCTCGACCCGCGAGAAGTCGAGGATGCCCCGGGAGCGGGCCTTGAGCTCCTCGCAGTCCCCGGCCGTCGTAAAGGAAAACCGCCCCCCCCGCTCGCCGATGTGCCTCTCCAGGACCCACTTGATCGCCGATTCCAGTCCGAGGTCGTCCAGCACGGGCGGCCGCAGGTCCCGGATCATCTGGTGAAGCCCCTTGAGCATGAGGAGGCACTGCTCCCGGATCTGCATGAGCTGCTTCCGGATCGGGTCGTACGCCGAGAAATGGATCCCGATCCCGTCCAGCGAGATCAGGATGGCGTTCAGCGACTGGCTCGTGTCGTCGTGCAGCTCGCGCGCGATCCTCTTGCGTTCCTCCTCCTCGGCCGTGATGATCTCCCGGAGAAGGATGGCGAGCTTCTCCCGGCTCCTCTGGAGCTCCTCCGTCCTCTCGGCGACGCGGGTCTCCAGCTCCTCGCTGTAGCGCTGGATGCTCTCCACGGACCGCGCCAGCTTGATCCTCATGTCGTCGAAGCTGCGGCTGAGCGTCCCGATCTCGTCCCGCGAAGATGCCTCCACCGGGTCGTCGAGGTTTCCCCCGGCGATCCTTTCGGTCGCGTCGATCAGGGACCGCACGGGGCGCACGATGCTCCGGGACAGCCCGATGGCCAGCATCGTCGTGGTCACGATGGCGATCACGCTCAGGAGCAAGAACCCCTTGCGCAGGCTGGTGGAGGGCGAGAAGACCGTCTCGAGCGGGTCCCGGACGATGATCCCCCAGGGGGCGACGGTCAGGGGCGCGAACGCGAGCATGTCCCGGCCCCTCTTCTCGTCCGGGCTGCTCTCCTTGCACCGGTGGCACGACACGACCGTCCCCTTCTTCTCCGCCATGAGGCCGCCGAGAAACGAGTATCGCTCGTTGCACGTCAGGATGCGGCGCGGGTCGTTCGACGCGATGACGACCCCGTGGCTGTCGATGAGCTCGATGTAGGTGTTCGCCCCCGTCGGAATCGTGGCGATGATCTGCGCCAGCATGTAGTTCGTCGGGTCGATCTCGCCCCCCGCGATGCCGACCACCTCCCCGTCCTTGTCCCTCAGGGGAACGAGCGTGAAGATGACCTTGCGCCCGGTCGCGGGCACCGTGAAGACGTCCGAGACGACCGGCTTGAGCTCCGTGATCGTCCGGCTCAGGTGGGGGATCGTCAGCATGTTGATCCGCTCCCTCTCGATGTGCGGATAGGAGAGGACCATGTTCCCGCGGCGGTCCAGGAAGAAGATCCGCCCGGTGAAGACGGAGTACTCGATGGCCCCCTTGAGGGCCTTCTTCTCCGGCGCCCAGTCGCCGTCGGCGAAGTCGACCTTGCCGGACAGGGAGATGTCGTAGAGCCGTTTCAGGTTGCTCTCGAGGACGTGGTCGACGTACTTGCCGATGATGTTGGCGAGCGTCAGCCGGTTCTCGAGGGATCTCTCGATGCTGGCGCTGACGCTCAGGTGGGCGATCACCCCGAGGCTCACCAGGATGATGGCCATGTTCAGGACCAGGAGGAATATGATCCGCTTGCGCATCCTATCGGCCTGCCCCCGGAATCTGCCGGCGCACCGGCGCCTTCCCTGCGCCGCGCCGGCCCCCGGGCGGGACCGGGCGCGAGCCGCGCGGAATCCCGCGAACGCGACGC